>JBBIUH010000173.1:0-18821 GCA_037440305.1 Acidithiobacillus sp. | reverse complement strand
GTTTCGATGATAAAGGCGATTTCCTCTTCTCCCAGACGCGGGTGAAAAGGCAGGATCAGGGTGCGGTCGGACACCCGCACGGCGGTCGGACAGTGACCACCACCGCGCTCGCGATAATAGGATTGGGTATGCATGGGCAGGCAGTAAGAGGCCGCCTCGATACCCTGGGCGCGCAGATCGGTGACGATGGCATCCCGACTGCTGCGGCTGAACCGGGTACCGAGGTGTACTTCGTACACAAACCAGTGCACCGCGGTGGCATCCGGCCCGTGGTAAGGGTCCTTGATACCTTCAAAGGACTTCATGTACTCAAAGTAAAGCGCTTCCACCTGCTGTCGGCGTTGCAAAATGCCGTCCAGACGGGCGAGCTGGACCAGCCCTATGGCGGCCTGAATATCGCTCATTTCTGCCTGCAGGGGTGGACGGGTAGGCGCCACCACCGAGCCCCGCTCACTGATGCCCCGCGCGCGGTATTGGCGCAGACGACTGACGGTTTCGGTATCGTCCGTGACGATCATGGCACCTTCACCGCAGACCAGGGCAGAGGGCTGGGCAAAGGCAAAAATAGCGCTGTCCCCGAAGCTGCCGACCAGTTTGTCCTGATAACGGGAGCCGATGGCCTCCGTCGAATCTTCCAGCAGAATCAGGCCGTTTTCGTTGGCCATCGTGCGCAGCTCCTGCCAGAAGGCCGGATGCCCCTTGGTATTGCCGGCGAGAATCGCCCGGGTTTTCTCCGTGATCAGGGTCTCAGTCCCTTTGGGGGAGATCGTGCCGGAGTAGTAGTCGATATCCGCGAACACCGGCTGCACCCCGTACCACGCCAGGGCATGCCCGATCTGCCACCAGCTATAGGGCGAGAGGATGACTTCGTCGCCCGCCCTGAGTTCGTAGGCGCGCAGACAGAGCATCAGGGCCAGAGTCGGACTGGCGACAGCGACGGCGTAGCGCCGCCCGTGATAGGCAGCAAAGGCCGCCTCGAAGGCCTCCGCTTGTTCCCCGGCGCTGATGCGGGTGGAACGCAATACGGCCTCTACTGCCTCCAGTTCGCCGGCGCTGATGTCCGGGTCCGAGAGGGGGATTTCGAGCGCAGTCATGTCGTACTCCGGTGCATGGCGAGCAGCAGGCCCGTTGCCGCCAGGAAATCGGACGTGACCTTCCAGCAGTGGTCGCGGGTATCGAGCAGATGCAGGTCAAAATATTCGCCGGCACGGAAAGGCTCGTCGCTGACATCGCCGGCGGGACATTGGGTAATGGGCAGCCCGGGGAAGCGGGTACGCAAAACAGGCAGGATGCCTTCACCAGACCGGCAGGCATTCCGGCCCAGATCAAAAAGCACCGCGAGATCTTCGTCAGTGAGTTCCATCCTCTCAGCCCTCCAGGCGACGCGCTTCTACGGTAATAGGCAGGCGGGTATCACCGGGCATCTCCGGCAATTCCAGGCGCCAGCCGTTAGCCAGCGTCACCACTCCGCCCCAGAGCTCCGGCTTCTGACACTCGGTAATGGGTTCTTCAAGGTCCTTCTTGGGCACATACGCCGTCAGCTCACCAGCGGCATTTTTACGAATCATCACCTTCATGGGGTATTCCTTATTTTAGTGTGCACAAGAAATCGGGGCACCGGCCGTCATCGGCGGCATGTCCATCATGCCCAGCAGGATGCCTGGTAATACGCGGAGCAGCCGCTCCACATCCTCCGACCGGTTCAGGCGTCCGAAGGAGAAACGCAGTGAGGACAGCACCGCCGTTTTAGAAAAGCCCATAGCCGTGAGCACATGGGAAGGTTCCTGCCCGCCAGCAGCACAGGCCGCACCGGCTGCAGCCGTAATGCCCTCCTGTTCCAGGCGATAGAGCAATTCTTCACCGTCGAGAGCGATAAACCCGACATTGCTGGTATTGGGTAAACGCTCGGCTTCCTGTCCGTGGATACGCGCACAGGGCATGAAGGCCAACAGACCTTGTTCAAAATGATCGCGCAATTCCCGCAAGTAATGCGCCTCGTGTTCGATATTGGTGAGCAGGCGAGCAGCGGCCGCAAAACCGGCGATGGCGGGAACATTCTCAGTGCCGCCCCGCCGTCCCCGTTCCTGATGACCATGAAACAAGGGTGGCAAGGCGATGCCTTTGCGGACGAACAATGCCCCCACCCCCTTGGGACCATGAATCTTATGTGCAGAGCAGGACAAAAAGTCCACACCGGAAGCGGCTGCATTCACAGATAGTTTGCCGAGCGCCTGGGTCGCATCCGTATGGAAAAAAGCCCCCGCCTCATGCGCTATGGCCGCCGCTTCAGCAACGGGAAAGAGCACACCCGTTTCATTGTTCGCCCACATGAGGGAAACCAGGGCGGTATCCGGACGCAAGGCAGCGCGCAGGTCTTCCAGGTCCAGCCGTCCCTCTTCATCCACCGGCAGGTAACTCACCTCTATCCCGAGGCGCTCCAGTTGCTGACACATGAGCAATACCGAAGGGTGTTCCACCTGGCTGGTGATGAGGTGGCGTTTGCCTTTAGTCAGGGAAAGCGCGCCCAGGATCGCCGTATGATTACTCTCCGTCGCGCCACTGGTAAAAATCAGCTCCGCGGGTGACGCACCCAACAATTTGGCTACCGCGACCCGCGCCTCACCCAACGCTTTCTTGACGCTTACGCCCGCTTCGGAGGCGCTGGACGGATTGGCATATTCCGTGGATAAATAGGGCAACATGGCGTCCAGTGCCGCCGGTGCCAAGGCCGTTGTCGCATTATTATCGAGATAAATGCTACGCGCTATGCTCATGGCTTCTGCTCTCCGAGGGGTAATATTTCCTCTTCCAGACAACCCACCACCATACCGTTGGCAAACTCCACTAGGTAGAGGGGCGTGTTGCTCTCTTCATGATGTCCTACCCGCACGATTTCTCCCGGACTGTCCTTGGCTACTAGTAAGGCTCCTTCGGCCTCCCCCGGATAAGTCCCGTCATTAAAAATGTCATCGCCAGCCAATACCCTGAGGCCCCAATCAAATCGTGGAGGACGCAGATCCATCATGAGATTTTCTCCTCCTGACTCGGATTGTATTCGATCAGTTCCAGTTCACGGCCCTTCATGCCGACCAGATGACCACGTTCATAAAAATCCACGCCATAAATATAAAACTGTTGCAAATAGGTGCCGATACTGATGATAAAACCGACATCGCCTTTTGTAACAATCACCTCGCCAATTTCGGCGCCGGTGAATGTCCCGTCATTTTTCACATGCTTGCGGGAACGGACTTTATCTCCATAATTGAAGTCGGGTTCGGCGCCCAACTCCACCGTTGCACTGTCTCTGCTCATTCCGGCCATATCCCAGCCTCCCCTGGCAATCGTTGTCTGGAAAGCGCATCGCCTTTCCCCAAGCGTTCCGCGGCGCAACGACGCACCTCATAATCCTCATCCGCCAACAGGCCAATTACCACTTCCCGACTCCCGCGCGCCGCCACCTCGTAGCGGATACGCCAATCCGCATCGTCAACCAGTGTGGAAAGGATCGACACCGGTACGCGTTCGATGGCATCCAGACGGACCCCGGGATCATCGTCCTGCAGCATTTTGACCAGAGCATCCACGCCGATGCGTTTGGCCACAACCCGCCGGACCTCCACATCGGAATCATGCATCATGAGCGGCAACAGGCCTTTGGGCAGACGACGCACTACCTCCAGACGTACGTAATAATCCGCATCGTGCATCATGGCCGACAGGTTACGGTCATCCAGCCGTGCGGCAACCCGGATACGCACTTCCCGATGCGGATCGTGGATCATCCGCAGCAGATAGCGTTGCGGGAGCCGTTGCGCTACCGCCCAGCGCACGGTTTCGTCGGGATCGCTCATCAGTGCGGGCAGATGAAAAATATCCGCATAACGTGCGGCGCAAGCGCGCACCTCAAAGTAGCCGTGTTGCAGATAATCCTTGGCGATCTGCGGATTCCAGCGAAAAAAGCGATCCACCCTTTTGGCGTAACGATCATGCATACAGGCATGCAACGGTTCGCACTTCACCTCTGGAATCCCGCGCTCAGGGCAGGCTTCACAGGAGACGGCGCCGCCCTGCCAGTCAATGGCCTCGTCCGGATCACTCATCGTCGTCTTCCTCTTTTTTTTGCAGGACTTCCAGCAGCACCCGGGCCTGTATTTTATCCGTCGGGTCCAGTTCGATGAGTTTGTCCATGATTTTGCTACCCGTAGCCAGGTGACCCAGACGTAAATGCAGGTAACCATAAGCTTTCAGCACGAACATATAAAAGCGTGCCCGCGGTGCATCAAAACTGCCAAAATCCGCCTGCCGCTCCCTTACCTTGCGCCAGTCCGGATCAATACCCAATTCCGCGGCGCTGCGCTGCAGACAGATGCGGGCCGTAGCCAGCGCCTCGCTCAGCCGGCCTTTATAGAAATAAAATTTGTATAAACCCAGGTAAACGACCATGTGTTCGGGCGCGATGGCGATGGCATCCATCAGATGATCCTCGGCGCGCACATCGTCCGCATAAGAACGCGCCGCGAGATGCAGATGGCGTTCCGCCGCCTCCGGTAGGAGGCCTTCATAGTATCGGCGGTTCAACCATTCATCGTCCCAGATGTTGCTCATGCTGCACCCCTATGCTTCACGGGGTTGAGCAGAGCCGCGTCGCACTCCGCACAGCAGACATAACTGCTGTAAGCACGTGCGAGATGACGCTGCTCCCTGGCTGGTATGCGGGTAAATATCTCCGCACCGCGGAAATCGATATCGTCGAGATGCGGGGGGAGTGCTGCTGTATTCGCTGCGCAACGATGGATAGTCGTATTCGTATGATGAACGACCCAGGTTTCCATGTTTTCCTCCCTCCAATCTCACCGTTTCCGGGACCCGGCTTATTCCTTGGGTGTAAATGAAGTTCCGCAACCACAACTGGCCGCCGCGTTGGGATTGGTAAAGACCAGCCCGGTATTCATCAGGCTGTCCTCGCAATCGACGACGACGCCGTTGAGAAAAGAGACACTCTTCTGTTCCAGCAGTACCGGAATGCCATTACTGGTGATGGCCACATCACCTGGTTCCGGCACTTCGACAATACGAAAATCGTAAGAGAGGCCGGAGCACCCGCCGGGCTTTACCGCAAGGCGGAAAGCACTGGAGGCATTTCCACCGCCAAAGGTGATCATCCGCTGGATAAAGCGTTCCGCTTTAGGCGTAAAGGTGAGTTCCATGACAGACTCCTAAGCGACGTAACGGGGATAGTTGTTATCAATGATGCAGGTGTCATCCACCGGACATACCGCCACACACTGAGGTTCATCGAAATAATTTATGCATTCCGTACACTTGGCCGGATCGATAATAAAGGTGCCATTTTTTTCGGAAATGGCCATATTCGGGCATTCCGGTTCACAGGCCGAACAACTGGTGCATTGGGAACTGACGATTTTAAAAGCCATGATGTTTCTCCTTTTCACAAAAATGGGGGAGGATATCTCCCCCGATAACCTTACGCAGCTATGTACGCCCCCTGCCGGATCTCCGCATCCCCGCGCTGGCCATGGACAATGGCCCCGCTACGGATGTTATCGAGATAATCCCGATAGTAGGCAATGACTGACTGCTCGATATATTCAAAAGCGTAACGATCCACCGCATCGATTCCGGCCGCCTCCAGCGAGGCTTTCGGACAGCCACCGATCTTGGCCACAAAAACTGCCGTACAATCGTTGATCGCGCGGATGATGGTGGTTTCCAGGGCTTCCTCTTCGCCATAACCGCCCTGGCAATAGAGGTCCACGCGACGGTGGCCGACAAACTTCGCCCCGGACGCACTCGCCTCATAAATCTGAAACTCGGTGGCATGACCGAAGTGCTCATTGACCCGCCCGCTGCCTTTAGTCGCCACTGCGATGAGAATTTTGACATCGGATTGCTCACCGGCCAGGGTTTCCAACTCCGCCCGCTTGGCGTCCGCCGTCGCCTGACGTTCCTGCTCCACCAGCGACTGATAGGCCTTGCGCGATTCGAGGTCATATTCCACATCCATCGCCATGACGGCTTCGGTCGTGAATTCTGCCGAACGGTCTTCGCCCAGCAGACCCACCGCGTCCGCCCGGCATTGCCGACAGTGGCGCATCATGTTCATTTCGCCTTCGCAACTGTCCTGCAGGGCTTTGAGTTCCTGCGCCGTCGGGCCACGCTGGCCGTTCAAACCGAAAACCGTGCCATGTTCGGGCGCGGAAATCAGGGGCATGATGTTGTGGAGGAAGGCTCCGCGACTCTTGACTGCCCGGTTGACTTCCACCAGATGGTGATCATTGATGCCCGGGATCATGACCGAATTCACCTTGCAGAGAATGCCGCGCTCGGTCAGCATTTCCAGTCCCTGCATTTGCCGGTCGGTGAGTATCTGCGCCGCTTCACGCCCCTTGTACCGCTTGTTTTTGTAATAAATCCAGGGATAGATCTGTGCGCCTACATCTGCATCCACCATATTGATGGTGATGGTGACGTGATCCACATTAAAACCGGCAATGGTATCCACATGGTCAGGGAGTGCCAGGCCATTGGTGGACAGGCAGAGCTTGATATCCGGCGCTGTTTTCGAGATCAGTTCAAAGGTCTTGAAAGTTTTCTCGGGGTTGGCCAGGGGATCACCCGGACCAGCAATGCCCAACACGGTCATTTGCGGAATGGTGGAGGCCACGGCCAGCACCTTTTTGGCCGCTTGCTCCGGCGTCAGTTTTTCACTGACGACACCGGGCCGACTTTCGTTGGCGCAGTCATATTTGCGGTTACAGTAATTGCATTGGATATTGCAGGCGGGCGCCACCGCAACGTGCATGCGGGCATAGTGATGATGCGCTTCTTCGCTATAGCAGGGGTGATTCTTGACCTTTTCCCATATCTCCGGTGCCAGATCTCCCTGCCCCGCTCCGGTGCCACAACTGGCCTTGCCGGAACCGCCACTCGTACCACAACCTTGATGTTCTGCCTTTTGCTGCATAATCTCATCCAGATCCACCCCATTATTGGGTGTGGCGATACTGGAAAGAGAAATTATTTGAGATGCCATGGGCGTAATCCTCCATACGGATTTAGTAAACGATGGAAAACCGCGCGCCTCATGGATGTATCGGCTTGCTCCTAAGAAGCTGACGCTTGCATTACCTGTAGCAAAAGTGATGCCAGCGTATGCAGCCTTTTCCTTTCAAGATGTTGGGATAAACCATCCGGTGATTTGTCGGTAACATTACGTGCGTTTTCAGCACTGCGGCGAAAATTGTCGAGAACCGGACAAACAGGGGGGGTAAAATTAGAGTTTTTTAACTTCTACGCCGTGTTTATTGAGGGCATAACCGAGTTTGCGGGTAGTCGTCCCCAACAAACGGGCGGCTTTGGCTTGCACCCAGCCACAACGGTCCATGGCCTGGATCAGGCGATCCCTTTCCGACAGAGGGGCGGCACCCTCCACATCGCCCGCCGCCACCGCATCCACCACTTGCTCCGCAGGCCCGTGCACGATGGGTGGCAGTATGTTACCTGACACCTTCATGGTGACGATGGGATGGCTCCCTTCCAGCGGTCGCAGGGCCATGGAGAGGCACTGATTGCGCTGACAGGGCACGTCGAGATTGCGGATGATATCTCCGCGCATCATGGTGGCGGTGCGTTCGACGCAGTTTTCCAGTTCCCGCACGTTACCCGGCCAATAGCAGGACACCATGGTTTGCAAAGCTTCCGGGGCGAGGGTCAGTTTGCGCTGATTCTCGGTGTTGTAACGGGCGAGGAAATGTTCGATCAAAGCGGGGATATCCTCACGACGTTCCCGCAGTGGGGGTAGGAAGATACTGACGACATTGATCCGGTAGTAGAGATCGGCGCGGAACTCGCCCTTGCTCACCGCCTCTTCGAGATTGCGATTGGTGGCAGTGATAATGCGCACATTGACTCGCCGGGTCTGGCTGCTGCCCACCCGCTCGAATTCGCGCTCCTGTAACACCCGTAAGAGCTTGGCCTGAAAAGCCGGAGAGATGTCTCCGATCTCGTCGAGAAACAGCGTGCCTCCGTCCGCCAGTTCAAAGCGCCCTTTGCGCTCCTGGGTAGCGCCGGTAAAAGCACCGCGCTCATGTCCGAAGAGTTCCGATTCGAGGATGCTTTCGGGAAGCGCCGCGCAATTGAGCGAGACGAACGCCTTGTCGCGACGAGGGCTGAGGTAGTGAATGGCGCGGGCGATGACTTCCTTGCCGGTGCCTGACTCACCGCGCAGCAATACGGTCGCCTTGCCCGGCGCCGCCTGGTGCACGTCAGAAAACACTACCTGCATGGCCCGGCTGTTGCCGACGACATTTTTGATGCTGTAGCGCTTCTGGAGTTCCTTCTGCAGACGATGCTTTTCTTGCAGGAGGCGATTTCTTTCCGCCGAGATACCCTGATGCAAATTGACGGTCTGTCCCACCAGATTGGCGATCATCTGCAACAAGCGAACATCAGAGCGGAAACTCACGCCCTTGTGCCGCTCGCTGCGATAGATGGCGAGCACGCCGATACACTCATACCCCACCTTAATCGGCACCCCTACAAAGGCATGCAAGCGCTGACTGATTTCCGGTTCAAAGGCGCGGTGCAGAAAAGCCGGTTCCTGAGAGACATCAGGAATCACTATCGGCATGCCGGCACGCATAATCTTGCCTATCATTCCTTCCCCTAACCGATAACGCCCCCGTTCTATTTCCGCAACGGACAACCCTGTGGCAGCGATTACCCCCACTACTTCCTCGTTCATGCGCAACACAATCATGGACGGTGAGATATGCAGATGACTTTCCAGTGTCTTCAGCACATCATTCAGGGTGTGTTCAAGATCCATGGATGAGCTGAGCACCTTACTCACCTCGTAGATGGTCGTCAGCTCCTGAAAATGGTTGGGGGTTACGTGATCTTTCATGATAAGGCCCTCTTCATCTACAGCGCTCAGGAGGCGTTGGGGTGGGATGAGGCGGCTGGGGTTTTGCTGAGCCTATGGGCCTGCCTGACGCTTGGGCAAGGCACAGAACGCCGACAATGGTCGGTACCAACGCCAGCGACTTCAGCATACACGTCAAGAGATGTGGCCGTCCACAGGCGCAATTGATCTTCAGAAAAACCGGCGATTTTGGCGCCCCCCGCTTCCATGAGCGGGCGACGGATAAGGAGGGGGTCCAACAGCATCGCGGCGAGTGCCCCGGCTTCCGTAAACGCCTCCGGAACGATCTCTCCCGACTTTATCCGCGGCGATGCCGGGTTAAACCACTCTGCCACGGGTCGATCCGCAAAATAGGGGCGCAGGGTTTCTGCCGTCCAGGCGGTCTTCAATAAGTCATGCACCTCCAGCACACAGCCAGCGGCCGTCAACAGTGCTTTCTGCCGCGCATTATTGGCACAGCCTGGTTTTTCATAAAATAAGACTCGCAGCGGTATGCTGGCTGGCAACTGCGCGTGATCCGCCCGCTCATCCCAAGCCAGAAGCTGATCGACCTGCGCCGCGATTTCTTTCTGAACCGCGGGATCCAGACGCTGCAACCAAGCGCCGGGAAGCCCGTAAGTCCCGTACAGAGCTCCCGCCAGCATTCCCGCAAGGGCGCCCGTAGTGTCCGCATCCCCACCCTGATTTACCACGGTAATCAGGCAGTCTTTAAAATTATCGGTATGGAGCAGCGCATACAGCACGGCGCGCACCGTATCCACAATATAGGGCGTAGGAGCCTGGGGAATTTCTTTGAAATCGAATTCCGGGTACCGTGCAACCAGTGCATCCGCCAGGCGCCGAACGGATGAAACGCCATCACCGCGTAGCGCGCAGCGCAACATCTCCCCCAGCGTCAGGGTGGCAATATCCGACAGCGGGTGATGGTGGGTCAGATGCGCCTGTTCTACACTGATTTGCCGGAAGGACGCGGGAGCGTTCAGGGTAGCCAGCACCACGGGAAGATTGCGTACGCACGCACCATTACCGGCATCCCATTCCGCCGGTTCGGCGGCGGTAGTGCCGTTGAGCATAAAGCGCCGGATTCCCCGGCGGCAGGTATTGCCCACATCCACGGGATGGCCGCGCAACCAATGCACCATCCCCTCGCCAAAGCGGGTAATGGACCATTGTTCATCGGCCAGAATACTCCGCCCCAACACCAAACACATCTGGGTATCGTCGGTCACCTGTCCGGGCTGCAAATGCAGCCAGCCGCCACCGATCATATGGCGATGGACGCCATATTCCTCCCGAATTTCCGTGGGGCTCATGAACTCCACTGTCGCGCCCAGGGCATCCCCGATCGCCAATCCCAGATAGGCACCTAACGCCCTCTCCCGCAAGTCGTAGCCCATTTCTCGTCCTCAGTAATAGTACATGTGTGCCGTGTATTCACCGCCGATCACCAGATACTCACTCTCCGCCTGAAGTGCGCGACAGGGCAGCAGCCCCTTGAAGAAGAGCAGCTTTACCAACGGCACATTCACCTCCAGTATGCAATCGCCGAATGCGCTGGCCACATCCCGATCACTGCTGAAGGACACCAGGTTGTTCAGCCGGATCACCCCCTGCCGCGCTCCGGCTTTCCAGAGAATAGGATGTTCGGCAAAATCATTGGTTCCCCGGAACAAGCGCAAGTGCCGTTGTCCGTATGCCAGAAAACGTCGCGCGGACCATTGTGCGAATTCAAACAAAAGGTCAAGCTGCAACCAGATCGCATTGTTATCAAATCGCCCTGACATTTTGTCGGTCATATACTGAATCCAGGCGGCATCGCCCACACGGCCGATCACCTGCCGGTGAAAATTCGGCGCGATCCCGAATCGACTTTCCACCCAGCCCTTCATGACCGCACCTTCCGGCGAATTGCTGTCATATCCCCAACCTTTGAGCAGGCGTAAATAGCTGGCCCTGAAGCGTCGGCCCGTCGTCCGGTCATGCCCGCCAGCAAAAATCTCTTCCATGTAGGCCTGGAAGACCTGTCCCGCCTCGCACTGTTCCCGCACCAGAGACAATCTCTGGAAAAGCGCAGGGTGCCCATCGCGCACCCCGGCGATATGTAGCGGCATCGGGAACGCATGAAATTCAGCACTGATCAGCAGCCCGGATGGAATCCCGGTCAGATTGCTACCGAGATTGACGGACGGCGTACGGGCCGGGCGCTGCTCCTCTGGCGGGTTCGCTGTTGACAAAAAGCGTCCTTGCGGCGACTAATTCTGCAACACGGCCGCCACCTTGGCGCGGACATCTTCGAGCCGCAGGGGCTTATGGAGGAACACGAATCCTTTACTGATTATGGGCTGGCTCAGGGCGGAACGCGCCTCCCCCACCACGAGCATCAGTCGTGCCTTGGGAAACTGTTCGCTTACCATCTCCACGGTATACTTGCCTTCGTCCAGCAGTGCCTCGCCGAGAATGATCAGGTCCGGCGGCCAGTCCTGAGCTTTGGCGACAGCGGCCTGGAGACTGGCGATTTCGTGGGTTTCATATTCATCATGAAGCATGAATTGCACCACCATCCGCCCGATTTCGTCCGTATCCAGCACAAAAATGCGCCGATTACCCACCGCGAGATTACAATCCACACCAATCTGCATGTCGTCCTCCCAAAACTGAGCAAGCCTTCCTACTTGAACTAGGCAATGAAAGCAGTATTTATGCCATATATTTCCCCTAGACCTCCAGCGCCCGAATATCCGCCAGCAGGGACCCAAAGAAATCTTTTCATCGTTCAGGCGAGGCACTAAGCCATTCAAACAAAACCCGGTTTGATGAACTCCGGTAAGCCGCAACAACGATCCAATGGCAGCGCCGCTCATTACATGAGCCAGCCAAAGCTGTGTGGTTCCTGACATAGAAAGCGCGTTTTGTAGGTTTTCAAACAGCCTGCACAAGTCCGCCAAAAAAGCAGCATTTAACAGATAATACAAAGTATTAGGTTATAATTCTAGGCTTGGCACGGCACTTGCAACAGCGATGGCGGAAAGCGACTCTTCCTCTTTTATTGGGGGCTTCCACCTGGCAAGTTCGCCATTTTTGAAACAGGAGACATGGCAATGAGTGACAAATTAAGGCAGATCGCCTTTTATGGTAAAGGGGGAATTGGCAAGTCCACCACCTCCCAAAACACTTTGGCGGCCCTATCGGAAATGGGTCAGAAGATTCTTATCGTCGGCTGCGATCCCAAAGCTGACTCCACTCGTTTGATCCTGCATTCCAAGGCACAGGACACCGTACTGAGCCTCGCAGCGGAAGCTGGCAGTGTGGAAGACCTGGAACTGGAAGATGTCATGAAAGTCGGGTACCGCGACATTCGCTGCGTAGAGTCCGGTGGTCCTGAGCCGGGTGTCGGTTGCGCGGGTCGTGGCGTGATCACCTCCATTAACTTCCTGGAAGAGAATGGGGCCTATGACGGTGCCGACTATGTCTCCTACGACGTATTGGGCGACGTGGTGTGTGGTGGCTTCGCGATGCCTATCCGCGAAAACAAGGCGCAGGAAATCTATATCGTCATGTCCGGCGAAATGATGGCCATGTATGCCGCTAACAACATCTCCAAGGGCGTGCTCAAGTATGCCAATTCGGGCGGCGTGCGCCTGGGTGGCCTGATCTGTAACGAGCGCCAGACGGACAAGGAACTGGAGCTGGCGGATGCGCTGGCCGGCAAGCTGGGCACCAAGCTGATTCACTTCATTCCCCGTGACAATATCGTGCAGCATGCGGAACTGCGGCGAATGACGGTGCTGGAATATGCACCGGAATCCAAGCAGGCGGGAGAGTACCGGACCCTGGCACAGAAAATCCATGCCAATGCCGGTAACGGCACGATTCCAACCCCGATCACCATGGACGAGTTGGAAGACATGCTCATGGAGTTCGGCATCATGCAGAAGGAAGACGCCAGCCTGATCGGCAAAACAGCCACCGAACTGGCTGCAGCAGTCTGAATACCCGAGGGCATCCGCCGGTATGGGGCTGCCCTCACTTTTCCTAGCTATAAGGAGAGATATGATGAGCATTACCGCTGAAGAAACCCGGGAGCAGATCGTCGCGGAAACCAAAACGCGGAATCGCGCCCTGATTGACGAAGTTCTCAAGGTCTATCCGGAGAAAACCGCCAAAAGACGCGCCAAACATTTAGGTGTTTATGAGGAGGGAAAATCGGATTGCGGCGTCAAATCCAATATCAAGTCGGTACCCGGCGTGATGACCATTCGTGGTTGTGCCTATGCGGGTTCCAAGGGCGTCGTCTGGGGTCCGATCAAGGACATGATTCATATTTCCCACGGACCCGTCGGCTGCGGCCAGTATTCCTGGGGCTCGCGGCGCAACTATTATATCGGTACAACGGGTGTGGACACCTTCGTAACCATGCAATTCACCTCCGATTTTCAGGAAAAAGACATCGTTTTCGGTGGCGACAAGAAGCTCGAAAAGATCATGGATGAAATCGAGGACCTCTTCCCGCTGAACCACGGTATTAGCGTGCAATCGGAATGCCCCATCGGCCTGATCGGAGACGATATCGAAGCAGTGTCCAAAAAGAAGTCGAAGGAATTTGGTGGAAAGACCATTGTTCCGGTGCGTTGTGAGGGCTTCCGGGGGGTATCCCAATCGCTCGGCCACCATATCGCCAACGACAGTATCCGCGACTATGTCTTTGAGAAACAGGGTGCAGAACCCAAGGCTTTTGAAAAAACCCCTTACGATGTCGCCATTATTGGTGACTATAACATCGGTGGCGATGCCTGGAGTTCACGCATTCTGCTGGAAGAAATGGGTCTGCGGGTAATTGCCCAGTGGTCCGGTGATGGTTCTCTGGCCGAATTGGAGAACACCCCCATGGCCAAATTGAATGTCCTGCACTGTTATCGCTCCATGAACTACATCTCCCGCTATATGGAAGAAAAGCATGGCGTGCCGTGGGTCGAGTATAACTTCTTCGGACCTTCAAAAATTGCCGAGTCTTTGCGGACGATTGCCAGTTATTTTGATGATCACATCAAGGAAGGCGCGGAACGGGTTATTGAGAAGTACAACCGTCTCACTGCAGAAGTGATTGCCAAATACCGGCCACGTTTGGAAGGAAGAACGGTCATGCTTTTTGTTGGTGGTCTGCGTCCGCGCCATGTCATCGGCGCCTATGAAGATCTCGGCATGAATGTGGTCGGAACCGGTTATGAATTCGGGCATAACGACGATTACCAACGTACCACCCATGATGTGAAAGACGGCACGCTGATTTATGACGATGTGACCGGCTACGAGTTTGAAAAGATGGTGGAAACCATCCAGCCCGATCTCGTGGGTTCCGGCATCAAGGAAAAGTATGTTTTCCAGAAGATGGGCGTACCTTTCCGGCAGATGCACTCCTGGGACTATTCCGGCCCTTATCACGGCTATGATGGCTTCGCCATCTTCGCCCGGGATATGGATATGGCCATCAACAACCCGGTGTGGAGCTTGACCAAAACGCCCTGGGAGTAGGCACCGTGGGGGCGGCGCCTGCCGCCCGCTTATCGGCGGATAACGGACCGCCCCAACGATCGAATGAGGAATAACGCCATGAGTCAGAACGCTGAAAAAGTGCTTGATCACTTCAATCTGTTCCGTGAACCGGAATATCAGGAAATGTTCAAGAACAAGAAGGAACAATTTGAAAACCCGGTACCACAGGACAAGCTCGTGCAGGTCCGTGAATGGACAAAGACGTGGGATTATCGTGAAAAGAATTTCGCCCGTGAGGCATTGACGGTAAATCCGGCCAAGGCCTGCCAGCCCCTGGGTGCCGTGTTTGCCGCAGTGGGGTTTGAGAGCACCTTGCCCTTCGTGCATGGTTCACAGGGTTGCGTCGCCTATTATCGCAGTCACCTGAGTCGGCATTTCAAGGAGCCCACCTCCTGTGTGTCGTCTTCCATGACGGAGGATGCCGCAGTATTCGGCGGCCTCAACAACATGGTTGACGGACTCGCCAATGCCTACGCCATGTACAAACCCAAGATGATTGCCGTTTCCACTACCTGTATGGCGGAAGTGATCGGTGATGACCTGAACGCCTTCATTAAGACGTCCAAGGAAAAGGGCAGCGTACCAGCGGAATATGACGTGCCTTTCGCCCATACTCCGGCCTTTGTCGGCAGTCATGTCACCGGCTATGACAACGCCCTGAAGGGTGTGCTCTCCCACTTCTGGGATGGCAAGGCGGGTACCGTACCAGCACTCGTGCGCGAACCCAACGAGAAGATCAACTTCATTGGCGGCTTTGACGGTTATACCGTCGGCAACACCCGTGAAGTGAAGCGCATCCTGGACCTGATGAACCTGGAATATACCATCCTGGCCGACACCAGCGATGTCTTTGATACGCCGAGCGACGGGAAATTCCGCATGTATGACGGCGGCACCACTCTGGAAGATACGGCCGCAGCCCTGAATGCCAAGGCCACTTTCTCCATGCAGGAATATTGCACGGAAAAGACTTTGCCTTTCATTGCGGAGCACGGTCAGGAAGTCGTTGCTCTGAATTGCCCCATCGGCGTATCGGGTACGGACAAGTTCATTATGGAATTGTCCCGTGTCAGCGGCAAAGCGATTCCCGATGAATTGAAAAAGGAACGCGGACGTCTGGTGGATGCCATTGCGGATTCCACGGCGCATATCCACGGCAAGAAGTTTGCCATCTACGGTGATCCGGATCAGTGTCTTGGTCTGGCGGCCTTCCTGATGGAACTGGGCGGCGAACCCACCCATGTGCTGGCAACCAATGGCTCCAAGCATTGGGCGGAGAAAGTGCAGGCGTTGTTCGACAGCTCTCCCTTCGGCAAGGATTGCCACGTCTATGCCGGCAAGGATCTCTGGCACATGCGCAGTCTGCTGTTCACCGAGCCGGTGGATTTCCTCTTCGGCAATACCTACGGGAAATATCTCGAACGCGATACGGGCACGCCCCTTATCCGTTACGGCTTCCCGATTTTCGATCGCCATCATCATCACCGTTATCCCATCTGGGGCTATCAGGGCGGCCTGAATATGCTGGTTCGCATATTGGACAAGATTTTTGACGAGATCGACAACAACAGCAATGTGCCGAGTCAGAGCGATTACAGTTTCGACATTATTCGTTAATCTCTGAACCGATAAAGTTTTAGTTATTAGGCGGCGTGACTACGCCGCCACTCTAAGGAGCAGCAGCATGGCAAATGTCACTTTCACCTCCCCAAAAATGGCTAAAGACCTCACGGTTTATGCCACAGCGGGGGATTGTCATACCCTATTATCCGTAGCCAAGGCGCATAAGGTGCCGATTGAGTTTGAATGCGAAAATGGTGAATGTGGATCCTGCTCAATACAAGTGGTGGTGATGGCAGATACACCCATGGCTATCCACCTAACTGAAAAGGAAAAAACAGTTCTCCGGTTTTCTGGAAAAATCAGCAAACAACAAATTGACGACGCGGAGGTGAGGGATATGCCCCCACCATGGCGCCTGGCATGCCAGTACATCGTGCGCGATGAGGATATTCTGGTAAGGCTCTGAATTTTACTTCGTGAGGATAGAGCGATGGGGCAGGTGCAATTCATTTCACCGCGTATCGGGGGCGACTGGTCTATGTCCTGTCACAACCATCATCCCATCTCTCTCCTGAAGATGGCTCGGCTGTGGAATGTGCCGTTACCTGTCAGTTGCGGAAAAGGGGCTTGCAGGGCCTGCACAGTGAAGGTGGCGCCACAGGGGAAGCAACAGCAGTTGTCTCTGACGGCTTTTGAAAAGGAAACATTGCACGCCCTGGGCAAGCTCCCCGCCGTGCTGGCCGGTGAAGGCAAGAAACCGTGGATAGGCCCCTATTGGCGGCTGGCCTGCCAGTGCGTAGTGGAAACCGGTGATCAATTCTTTGTCGCATTCTGACTTATCAGGAGGTGCTTTATGTTGCAGAACAAAATCCAGGAGGTTTTCAACGAACCGGGATGCAGCAAGAACCAGATCAAGTCCGACAAAGAGCGTAAGAAGGGCTGCACCAAGGCACTGCAGCCGGGTGGTGCGGCTGGTGGTTGCGCTTTCGATGGCGCAAAAATCGCCCTGCAACCCATCACCGACGTCGCCCACCTGGTTCACGGCCCCATCGCCTGTGAGGGCAACTCCTGGGATAATCGCGGTTCAAAATCCTCTGGATCGCAACGGTATCGTACCGGCTTTACTACCGACATCAACGAACTGGATGTCGTCTATGGTGGTGAAAAACACCTCTTCAAATCCATCAAAGAGATCATCGATAAATACGATCCACCAGCGGTGTTTGTCTATCAGACTTGCGTGCCGGCGATGATCGGGGACGATATTGAGGCGGTTTGTAAAGCAGCGAGCCAAAAATTTGCAAAGCCCATTATTCCGGTCAATGCCCCCGGTTTTGTCGGCGCCAAGAATCTCGGCAACAAACTGGCGGGAGAGGCCCTGCTCGATTATGTGATCGGCACGGAAGAGCCGGAATACAGCACGCCCTATGACATTAACATCATTGGCGAATACAACCTCTCTGGTGAACTCTGGCAGATCAAACCGCTCCTCGACCATTTGGGAATTCGGGTCACTTGCTGCATCAGCGGTGACGCCAAATATCACGACGTGGCGCGATCCCATCGCGCCAGGGCCAATATGATGGTCTGCTCTAAATCCATGATCAATATCGCGCGCAAAATGGAAGAGCGCTACCAGATTCCGTTCTTTGAAGGGTCCTTTTATGGCATCTCAGATACCACGGAATCGCTCCGGGAAATTGCCCGTCTATTGATCCAGCAGGGCGCCTCCGAAGAACTCCAGGAGCGCACCGAAGTGCTCATTGCCCGGGAAGAAGCGCGAGCCCGGCAGCGTATCGCCGAATATACCCATCGCCTGCGCGGCAAACGGGTGCTGCTCTTTACGGGGGGGGTTAAATCCTGGTCGGTGGTGTCCGCATTGCAGGAAGGCGGAATGGAAGTGGTGGGGACCAGTGTCAAGAAATCCACCAGGGAAGACAAAGAAAAAATAAAGGAAATCATGGGTCAGGACGCGCACATGATTGATGACCTGACGCCCCGGGAAATGTACAAAATATTTCAGGAGGCGCGTGCGGATGTGTTGCTGTCGGGCGGGCGCTCACAATTTGCCGCCCTCAAAAACAAAATGCCTTGGGTGGATATCAACCAGGAACGCCATCACGCCTATAACGGTTATGAAGGGATGGTCAATCTCGTGAAACAGATCGATTTGGCTCTCTATAACCCCATGTGGACCTTGTTGCGCAAACCCGCGCCCTGGGATATGCGGGAGGCACAGGCATGAGCACCGTCGTTCAGAGCCGCAAAGCATGCACGGTCAACCCCCTCAAAATGAGTCAACCCATTGGCGGAGCCCTGGCCTTTATGGGCATCGCCGATTGCATGCCCATGCTGCATGGTTCCCAGGGCTGCACCGCCTTTGGCCTGGTGCTCTTTCAGCGGCATTTCAATGAGGGCATTCCCATGCAAACCACCGCCATGAGTGAGGTGGCGACGGTCATGGGCGGGCTGGAAAATATCGGTAGCGCCATACTCAATATTCAGCAGCGCACCAAACCCGCCATCATCGGCATCTGTTCCACGGGTGTCACCGAGACCAAAGGCGATGACGTGGATGGTTATCTCAAAAACTTTCGTGTCATCCATCCAGAATTGGATCAGTTGGCTTTGGTCTACGTCTCTACCCCGGACTTTAAGGATGCTTTTCAGGACGGCTGGGCAAAGGCCGTGGAGAGCATGGTGAAAGGGTTGGCTGAACCCAGCAGCGCGCGCCGGGAGGGTTCCGTCAACTTCCTCGTGG
>JBBIUH010000172.1:0-3843 GCA_037440305.1 Acidithiobacillus sp. | reverse complement strand
CCTGACGTTGTATATTTTCGATGATGCCGATGGCCAGGGCCTGCTCATCGCCACAATCGCGGACTACCGCAGGTATTTGGGTCAAACCCGCCAGTTGTGCGGCACGCCAGCGGCGCTCGCCGGCAATAATTTCATAACGACCGCCGCCCACGGCGCGCACCACGATGGGTTGTACCACTCCCTGATGGCGTATGGACTCCGCCAATTCCTGCAGGGAAGACTCCGCAATGATTCCACGCGGTTGATAACGACCGCGCTGGAGAAGATCGACCGGGATTTCCCGCATGGACCCGCTACCCGAATCTTCATTGGCAAACAGTGCATCGAGCCCTCGACCCAATCCCACTCGCTTCATTTTGTCCCCTCCCGTTGCAGGAATTCTTTGGCCAGACCCTGATAGGCCAGGGAACCCGCGCAGGAAGGATCATATTCCAGGGCAGCGCGGCCAAAGCTGGGGGCTTCGGCAAGGCGAATATTACGGGGGATAACCGTTTGATAGAGCTTATCCGGAAAATGCCGTTCCAACTCCTGACCGACCTCCGAGGAAAGACGGTTGCGGTTGTCGAACATAGTCCGCAACAGGCCATCCACTTCCAGATGAGGGTTCAGCTGGGCACGCACCCGCCGGACGGTATTCAGCAACTGCGTGAGGCCTTCCAGGGCATAATATTCGCATTGCATGGGAATCAGCACACGGTTTGCCGCGACCAGGGCATTGATGGTCAGCATATTCAGGGCTGGCGGGCAATCAATGAGGGCATAATCAAAGTCCGACGCCTCGGCCAAAGCTCTTTTCAGATGCTGTTCACGATCTGCGCGCGGGTAGATTTCCACTTCGGCCCCGGCCAGATCGGGGCTGGAGGGCGCGAGAAAAAGTCCGGCAGGGGATACTGCATGCAGCACCGCGCAGAGCGGTAATTCCCCCAGCAATACGTGATAAATGCTGCTCGCCGTATTACCCACCTGGCCCAACCCGGTGCTGGCATTGGCTTGCGGATCCAGATCAACCAGCAGCACCCGCTTGCCCGTCTGGACAAGTCCGGCAGCCAGATTGACGGCAGTCGTGGTTTTTCCCACGCCACCTTTCTGATTGGCAACAGCAACGATGCGCATGTTTCGGGGTGATTTCCCAGAGTAGTCTACAATCGCGCAAGAATACCCTGTCAGCTCGCGGGGGGCTAGGGCATCTGCAGCGGATTCGTCCAAATCAAGAGCTTGCGCAGGGGTGAACCTGGCACCTGCAAATCATGAATGTGAACATCCATGGCCGCCGCGCGGGGCCAATCGGCCAGTTCTTCTTCGACACCGGGTCCCTTTAAGGCCAGCACTCTACTCTGCGGACCCTGCAGATGGATGGTCATTGCATCCAGACGCGCGAGGGGGGCGGTAGCGCGGCTGATGAGAATATCTGGCAAGTTTTCGGGCTGGTATTTTTCGCTGGTCGTGGGGACCACCTGCACATGGCTCAGGCCGAGCTCGGCCAGCACACTGCGCAAAAAAGCCACGCGCTTGCCAGCGGGCTCCACCAGCGTAAAGGCCTGGGCGGGTCGGCAAATGGCCAAGGGGATTCCCGGCAAACCCGCACCGCTGCCAATATCCGCCACCCGCCCGGCATCCAGAAAAGGCAGCGCGGCAAGACTGTCCAGCAGATGACGGGAGATCATTTCGAGCGGGTCGCGCACGGCGGTCAGATTGTGGGTACTGTTCCAACGCTGAAGGAGTAACACATACTGAATCAGCAACTGGCGCTGATCGGGATGAACTGAATCCAGTTGCATGACCGCAAGCCCTGTGTCCAGGGCCTCGGCCAGTTGATCTGGCAGGGCAGAAGCGGACGGCATCAGCCTGCCTGCGGCAAGCTGCGGCGTTTCACGTGAATCAACAACAGCGACACGGCTGCCGGAGTGACGCCCGGAATGCGGCTGGCCAGACCAATGGTTTGCGGACGCTGGCGACTCAGGCGTTGCCTGACTTCCGTGGACAACCCGCGCACCGAGGCATAATCCATGTCCTCAGGAATGGCCATGCCCTCCCAGCGGACGGCCCGCTCAATTTCGTCCTGCTGCCTGGCAATGTAACCCGAATATTTGCACTCAATCTCCAACTGTTCGCTGACGCGTGGGTCCTTACAAACCGGGATGTCCAGAGCCGTCGTGAGGCTGGCGTAATCCCAATCCGGACGGCGCAACAATTCCAGCGCGGACACGTCCCGGTTCAGGGCCTGGCCCACATGCGCGGCAACCCGCTGCGCTGCTGCGTCTTCGGGGCGAATGCGCACACTCTGGAAACGCGCGCGCTCGGCTTCCAGATCATCCTGTTTGCAGCTGAAGGCCGCCCAGCGTGCATCATCCACCAAGCCCAGTTCGCGACCCTGCGGAGTCAGGCGCATATCGGCATTATCTTCACGCAATTGCAGGCGATATTCGGCCCGGCTGGTAAACATCCGATAGGGTTCATCCAGCCCCCGGGTGACCAGATCGTCCACCATTACGCCCAGATACGCCTCATGACGCCCCGGCACCCAGGCAGACTGTGACCGCGCCCGCCGTGCGGCATTAAGGCCCGCCAGCAGGCCCTGTGCGGCGGCTTCTTCATAGCCGGTGGTGCCGTTGATCTGGCCGGCACAAAAAAGTCCGGGCAGACGCTGGCTTTCGAGGCTGGCGTGCAAATCACGCGGATCGAGAAAATCGTATTCAATGGCGTAACCGGGACGCAGCAAAACGGCATGTTCCAGACCGCGCATGCTCCGCACCAAATCCACCTGCACGGGAAAAGGCAGACTGGTGGAAATGCCGTTGGGATAGACTTCGTGCGTATCCAGTCCTTCAGGTTCGAGAAATATCTGGTGCGAGGTTTTTTCGGCAAAGCGCACCACTTTGTCCTCAATGGAAGGACAGTAGCGCGGCCCTACGGACTGAATGTGCCCGCCATACATGGCCGACTGGTGCAAGTTGGCGGCAATGATTTCATGGGTGCGCGCATTGGTGTGGGTGATATGGCAAGCGCGCTGGGGGATATCCACCTGCCGGGTCATGAAGGAAAATGCGGGGAGTGGATCATCACCGGGCTGGGCTTCGAGCACGCTATAGTCGATGCTGCGTCCATCAATGCGGGGCGGCGTGCCGGTTTTCAGACGGGCAACCGGAAAAGCCATTTCCCGCAGGCGCAGGGACAGGGCGTTGGATGGCGGATCGCCTGCCCGTCCGGCCGCATAATTCTGGTCACCCATGTGCACGCGCCCGCCGAGAAAGGTCCCGGTAGTCAAAATCACCTGACCCGCACGCAGCTCCAGGCCGGTTTCCGTGCGCACACCGGCCAGATGCCCGTTTTCCATTAACAAGTCGCCCGCCATGCCCTGAAACAATTGCAAATTGGTAATGTTTTCGAGAAGACGACGCACTGCGCGTTTATACAAACTCCGGTCGGCCTGGGCGCGGGTCGCCCGCACCGCCGGCCCTTTGCTGGCGTTCAGGGTCCGAAACTGGATGCCCGCCTGATCAATGGCGAGGGCCATGATGCCCCCCAGGGCGTCGATTTCCTTGACCAGATGCCCTTTGCCAATACCGCCAATGGCCGGATTACAGGACATCTGCCCAATGGTATCGAGATTCTGGGTCAGAAGCAGAGTACGCACACCCAAACGGGCTGCGGCAGCGGCAGCCTCGGTGCCGGCATGACCTCCACCGACAACAATGACATCAAATTCGTTTTGCATTCGCTGATTATCCGCGCCCGGGGGTGGTTTTTGCAATATCCAAAAAAGTGTTAAACCTGTCCGCCCACGCCTTTGAACTTCTCGACAAAGGCTGCGATTTTCTGGAACACACTCTGCTTTTTACTCAG
>JBBIUH010000171.1:0-36591 GCA_037440305.1 Acidithiobacillus sp. | reverse complement strand
ACCAGGGTATCGTCGATGACGAGATCGACCATGAGCTGGGGCAAGGTCTTCAGGAGCCAGCGTACTTGGGCTATGGCTAGTTCTTGCGTGTGCAAGGACCCGCGCTCCAGCAGTTTGTAATAGGTGGTCCAGTGGCAGCGCAGAGAGATGTTACTGAGGGCGCGGGTAACCCAGCCTTCGGGTGAGATCAGACAGCCGCAGAGGAGTTCGAGGAAGCTGCGCCGCGAGCGGGGCGGAACGACCGTAAGAAAGTAGGAAATCCACTCCGACAGGCGGAGGGCGACGAGACGATGAAAGGGCATGGTAGTGATTCCGAGAAGCCTAAAACGCTTCTCATTGGCCGACCCTTTTTTACAAGGGTCGGCCGCACGCTACCATCATCGTGTCAAGCACTTTCTCCGCAGAAAGTAGAAATAAAAACCCGGCAAAGCCGGGCTGAATGTCTAAAGTTCAGTTAAAGGTGTGAAAGGCGGTAAACAGTCGCCCCGTTAACTGGGCCTGAGCCAGGGATTCCCGGAACAGCCACAAGGTCGTGTGATCCGGTACCGATTCCTCCAGTCCGATCCCCAGAAAACGCTGAAAGCTGAGGCCCGAAATCGCACAAAACGCGAGAGGAACCGGCGCCTCTCGCGCACCGGAACAGGGCCTTTTCTCCACAGTTTGCTAGAAAACAGAACGATTTTGCTCCCATTCCATCGTCAACGCCCAGTTGCCCGCGAGGAATCGACACAAAAAAGTGGGTATCCCTGCTCAGTGGCCACACTGCAAAATCTAATCGCGGAATTTGGAATTCATGCTGCTATTGCAGGTAACGCCATCGTCGTCTATTGTGTTTCATGTAACCTGACAAAGGAGGTTGTGTATGGCAACTGCACACGTGAACGCACGCGTTCAAAAGCACCGAGACGCCTTGCGCGCCGCCGGGCTGCGCCCAATTCAAATTTGGGTGCCAGACACCCGCCGCCCCGACTTTGCGGAGGAATGCCGCCGCCAGTGCCTTGTCGTGCGAAATGACCCGCAGGAGAAGGAGATCATGGACTGGCTTGAATCGGCGGCGGATACGGAGGGCTGGGAGTGAACCGAGGCGCTGTAGTCGTTGTCGCCATGCAGGGGGACTATGGCACGCCCCGCCCGGCGCTGGTCGTCCAGTCCGACATGTTCTCGACGTTGCCTTCCGTGACGATTCTCCCTATTACCAGCGATCTCCGGGACGCGCCGCTTTACCGCATTGGCATCGAGGCCTCGCCGGAAACCGGATTGCACAAGCCGTCCCAAATCATGGTGGACAAGCCGCAGACCGTTCCCCGCGAGAAGGTGGGTCAGGTGGTCGGACACTTGGATTACGGGATCATGGTCGCTGTCAATCGGACGATGGCTCTGTTCCTTGGGTTTGCCTAATCGAAACAGAACTGGCAGGCGAAGTGACGCACAAATCGCTGACCGACTTCATTCTGGATGGCGTGAGTTTATGGGGGGGAAGGCGGAGACCCTGCAGGCCGTACATATCTGTACGATAACGAGTCCATCGTAACAGGACGGACGTGAGCGATGACCGGGGCGGGGTTTGAAAGGCGAGTAAAACAGTTGGGCCAGAAAACAGGGCAAGCCGTGCGATTCGACAAACACCACGGCAAAGGCAGCCATGGAATCCGATTCCCTACACTCAAAGACCGCAAGAAAGAGATCGGGATAGGTTTGCTGAAAGCTATGTGTCTGCAACTGGGTGTCAGCCCGGATGATCTGTAAAGGGGCTTGATATGAGATATGTTTACCCTGCGGCTTTGGTAAAGGACAAGGATGGTGAGTTCATCGCCACCTCTCGTGATGTTCCGGAAGCGCTCACCAGCGGTGCAACTGAAAAGGAGTCGCTGCAGTCCATGAGTGATGTGCTGGGTGCGGCGCTTGCAGGTTACGTCCTGGTCAAACAAGATATTCCCGCGCCATCCACCCCCAGGCAAGGCGAATATCTGGTTCCGGTGGCGGCGCTGGTAGCCGCCAAGATCGCCTTGCGATCCTCCATGCGATCCGAAGGGGTCAGCAATGCGGAACTGGCGCGACGTCTTCACGTATCTGAAGGCGCCATCCGCCGCTTGGTGGATATGGATCACACCTCGCGCATGGATGGGGTTATCGCGGCGCTGGCGGCACTTGGCGCGGGAATCATCATCGAGGATCAGCGACAAACGATGGTTGCGGCATAGAGGCCCGCCAGCCGGTCCATCCAGCCCGCGCTATTTCCCTTTGGCTTCGAGCCCACGCCGGAAAACGACCGGCAATTGATTTTGCTGCTCAAGTCAGGCTAAAACACACCCGCATAACGCTGGCGACTGGGGAAGACGTAAAACAGACTCGTTATGCAGCATCCCGCACAAAAGCATGAATTACCATCTCATCATAGGGTGCTGACAACTCACCGCGCTCGTTTTTTTCGAGTAATCCCAAATCAATAAGGTGAGCGACATCACCATGATTCCTGATCGAGTATCGGCAAAATGTATGCCGTATTGACGAACAACTCAACCGTTCAACCGAACGTGACCACCCCTCCGATTAACGCCAACGGCTATCCTTGCACTGCAATCTTCCGCGCCAATATCCTCTTCTGCCACGCCATGATCGCGTCGATGACTTCCTGGTCAAAGTCCATGGTTTCGCGTTCTTTTACTAGCTGTTTCGCCGCCTGCACCTGCGTATTCATCTGCCAGGTTCGAGAAATGTTCTGAAAATAGGGGTCGGCATCCAGATAGCAGTTTTCTTGAGGTAAGGCACGTTTCAACTTGAGTGGCTTACCTTCTTCAGCCCGGCATAGTACGGTTTTTGAATTAATCTCTGCTACGGTATACGCCCGTAGTGCCGTTACCGTTCCGCTGTAAGGCACATGCTCCACAACCCAAAACTTATCCCCCACTTCGGCATCGGCAAAATCCAGATATTTGCCATACGCATTTCCCGTTGCAATTAACATAACCATTCCCCTACGTTGCGGATACCCGCCACATACTCAGCGCGAGTAGCAGCCAGGAAAGAATCAGCGCTGTTCCACCCACGGGCGCGAAAAAAGCCCAGAATACGTTGCTGGTCAGCGCCAGCAGATAGAGTCCGCCGCAGAACAGCAGGATACCCAAGACCATCAGTCCCCCTGCCGCATAAAGCAAACGCCGTTTGCCATATTGGCGGATCAACACGCCGATGAACAACAGACCGAGCCCGTGATAAATCTGAAAGCGATCCGCAATATCGTAAATATGCAGCCCCTCAGCACTCACCCGCCCGGCCACAAGATGATCCCCCGCCGCGCCGAAAATCACCGCCAGGGCCATCACCAATGCGCCCAGCGCCACAAAGCGCCCGCCCAACCGCGGCGCATTCTCTGCCGAACATTCCGCCATACTATCCCCCTTACCAGCACCCTGGTTTATAGCCTAGTGCAGGGCTCGGTTCAAACATTGGGCATTCCATCCACACCCTTCATAAGCCTGTGCTATGCTTAGCAACATAATTTCAGGAGGCATCATGGCAACACATAAGATTTGCATTCTCGGCGGAAGCGGTTTTGTCGGACGTCATCTGGCGGAGCGTTTAAGTCAGGACGGGCACTCGATACGCATCCTGACGCGCAACCGAGAGCGCAATCGTGAAAACCTGCTGGTGCTCCCCGGCGTGGAGGTGGTTGAGGCCGATATCCATGACCCCATCGCCTTGGAGAAACAACTCGAAGGACGCGATGTGGTCATCAACCTCGTTGGCATCCTCAATGAAAACAACTCTGGCCGCAAAAATTATCCGCCTGGGCGACATGGTGATTTCGAGAAGAACCACATAGAACTGCCGCGCCTGGTGGCAAACACCTGCGGTCGTCTGGGCATTCCGCGCCTGCTCCACATGAGCGCTCTGGGAGCCAGCCCCATCGGTCCCAGCGCCTATCTGCGCTCCAAGGGGATTGGTGAGGAGATCGTTCGCCAGTCTGGCGAGAACAGCGCAGAAATGGGTCACTTTGATTATCTGAATGACCCCAAGCTGCTCTGGGGTCGCGGTCTAAAGGTGACCTCTTTCCGCCCTTCGGTAATTTTTGGCGAAGGGGATAGCTTTTTCAACCGTTTTGCCCAGTTACTGCGCAACATTCCCTTCCTCATCCCATTGGCTGGCATCAACGCCAAAATGCAGCCGGTCTGGGTAGAGGATGTGGTCAGTGCCTACGTGCAGTCCATTGATGATGAAAAAACCTATGGCAAGGCCTATGACTTATGCGGTCCCAAGGTGTATACCCTCGGCGAACTGGTGGCTTATACCCAGAGCCTGATTGGCACTCATCGTGCCATCGTGCCCCTCTGTAACTTTGTCGGCAACCTACAGGCCAGTATCATGGAGAAGCTGCCGGGCAAAGTGCTCACGCGCGATAATTTGCTTTCCCTGTCCGTGGATAACGTCTGTACCAGGAACGATCTGGCTGACGTATTCCATATTCAGGCCACCGCCATTGAGAGCGTGGTACCCGGCTATGTGGGGAAAAAAGCTGCCCGTGCGGAGCGTCTGGCCGAAATCCGCAATCGGCGCCCCTAAACACCAAACCAGTTAGTGGATGGGGGAGCCGTCATCACTTACTTTCGATCATTTGTGCGTCCGCCAATTCCTGATCGTCGTTCTGCAAGCCCCAGGCGGCCAAGCGAACACTATCGTCCGTGGACCAGACCGCACGATGCAATGCGAGCATGGAGTTACGATCACTGAGCAGTACGTTGCGCTCGCGGTTATTGAGCCCCTGCGGACCCTCCTCCAGCGCTTTGTGGCAGAGATTCGCCGCGCGTGGCCAAGCACCAGTGCGATTACGCTGCAGGGCGGTATGTATGGCGTTGAAGCGAGGATCCACCACAACCTGTATGAAGGGATCTCCCTCAATGTGGGGCAGATAGGCCACGCTATCCACGCCGAGCGTCTGCAACTCTTGCGGGACATGCACCTCTTCGGGGATGACAAAGAGACGATGACGCCGCGCCCAGCGTCCCAGTGCTGGCCGACTTGTCCAGGCAGCCAGTGGCACCGCTGCCGTCAGCCCGCCGAGTATGGGTACCAGCCAGGCAAAATGCCAGGCGCCCAGAAAGGGGTACAATAGTGCTGCCAGACTCAGACCCAGCACGGAACACCAGCCAAAATACCGGAAGGAGTCGGCCCAGGAGGTTTCCTGATCACCACGGACTTGCGTCCCCCAACGCACGCCACGCCCCATCAATGTCTGAATTACAAACTGGCTATGAAAGACCATGCGGATCGGTGCCATGAGTATCGAAAAAATACTCTCAAAAAACATGCTGGCCACCAGACAGAATAAGCCACCGAAATTCTCTTTTTGACCCCGCTGACGCACGACCCAGAGCACCGCCATAAATTTGGGCGATAGCAGCAGAACAGCCGTTACCCCAAACAGCCAGAAGGGCATGGGATCGGCCAGCCAACCCCATTCAAAGGGCGTTATACTGCCATCACTGGCTGTATTGGCCCAGTGCAGTGAGCCCAGTGCACCGAGGATCAAAAATAGTCCCCATAAAGGCGCTGCCAAAAATGACATGGCGCCGTTGATAAAGAGAAACCGATGCGCCGAGCGTAGCCCCTCCCCCGCCAGCAGGCGCAGATGTTGAAGATTACCCTGCGCCCAGCGACGGTCCCGTTTGAGATCGTCAATCAGCGTCGGCGGTACTTCTTCATAGCTGCCTGACAGGCTGGGCACAAACCATACCCCCCAGCCACTTTTGGCCATGAGCGCGGCTTCGACAAAATCGTGGCTCAGCAACGGGCCACCGAGGGGCGGGCGCCCAGGCAACACGGGCAGAGCACAATATTGGGTGAAGGGTGCGGTACGCAGAATGGCGTTGTGGCCAATATAATGGCCGTCGCCCAGTTGCCAGAAGCGCAGGCCGGCGCTGAAGATCGGTCCGTACAAATGTTGCGCAAACTGTTGCAGGCGGGCATAGAGGGTTTCGCGATTGACGGCCACCGGCTGGGTCTGGATGATACCGACCTGCGGATTACCTTCCATCATCTCCAGCATCCGGTAGAGCGTCTCGCCGTTCATCACGCTGTCGGCGTCGAGCACGACCATGTATTCATAATCCTTACCCCAGCGACGGCAAAAGTCCGCCACATTTCCGCTCTTAGCCTTGTTGTTGATGGGCCGCCGCCGGTAATGAATACGGCCAAAAGCATCCAAAGACTGACAGAGGGCTGACCACACCAGTTCTTCGCGCAGCCAGATGGCGGGATCACGCGTGTCACTCAGCAGGAAAAACTCGAAGTGCGCGAGCGCTCCAGCATGTTGCAGAGATTTATAGGTAGCTTGGAGACCCGCCGCGACCCGCTCAACCTCTTCGTTGTAGATGGGCATGACTATGGCTACACGACTCTGCGGACGCGGTTCGGCAAGACGCAGTTCGGGACTGCCCGGCGCGGTGTCTGTCCGTCCGCGCATGAGCAGGATGAACCCCACCAACGCCGTCCAGAAACCCGCAGATATCCAGGCGAACAGTAACACGAAAATAGTCAGCGTCGGGATTTCCAGCCACAGGGGCAGACGGTCTGCCAGCACCTGAGCGAGCATCAAGCCGGCACTGCACGCAGGAAGAATGATGAAAGCGCTGAGCCAGTAGCGCCGGTACCGACCGATGGCTTCCCATGGCCGGGCGCCGCTACGACCCATATTCAGGCTTCTCCGGGCAACACACGCCGATTCGCACTGATCGCACGACGGTCCAATAAAGACTGGACAAGGCGCAACAAGGCCGCGCCCCAGGAGCGATTCAAAGGCCGCGAGGCCATGCTCGACCGCACGGTGGCCGGGGCCATTTGGCGCTGCAACCAGCGACAGGATTTGCCGTCATGGGTTTCGCCCACGGGCAAATTGAGAGACAAATCCAGACGCGCATCCAGTTCATCGCCGTCCGTCAGGGTCGCCAGGGCCATGTGCAGGCTCGCGAAGCCTTGCGCATAAAGTGCTTCGCCCTCCATGTCGGCGCCGCGCAGTTGCGCGACCACCTGCCCGCGGATCCACAGCCGCTGGGCATCTGTCAAAGACAGACGGGCCATATACTGCTCCACACGGGCCAGCACCGGGGCTTTGTTTGCGACGACCATGGCCTCCGCTGCCCAACCCGCCAGCAGTTCACCCGCAGGATTGACGCTGTAGCTTGATTCATCTTTAAACATTACACCTACTCCTTTGCCGCATGTAAGAGATATGTCCAGGTATTACTCATCACCTGGTTGTCCAGGGTTAAAAAACACCGCACGTTGCTGGGTGTACCAGATTGCGGCTGAATAACCGCGATGACCCGCCAAAAATGGTCTTTTTTATCCCATTCCAGCTTTTGACTGAGCACTTTGGCGCCCTCTTGCGCATCCAGATGGAACTGAACAGGCATATTCCCCGGCAGCTTGGTCAGTGCGCCACCCGCGAAATCAATCACCACCGTCCGTGCACCGGGAACTTTCGCATCATTACCCAAATAGGTGCCCACCGGATGGGCCAGCGGGATCAGACCGTGGTTATTGAGGAAAAAGCGCAGGGTATAGGCGAAGTGCAGGGGTGCTTTGGGCGCAGGCTCATGCTCCGGCACCCAGAACACAGCGATGTTGTCCATGTCACGATTATTGGTGGGGAGTTCTACCAGACGCACCTGCCCCTTGCCCCAGTCACCATCGGACTGTACCCAGACGCTGGGACGTCGCTGATAGTCAGTCTCAATCCCTTCATACGCGGAGAACTGGCGATCCTCCTGAATCAGACCAAAACCGACGGGGTGATCCATGTTGTAAGTGGTGGTCTGGATGTGCAGGGGGTTATCTATGGGCCGGGTGACCCATTCGCCATTGCCGTTGGCCATGACCAGATCGCTGGAGTCGTGCTGCGCCGGGTGCCAGTCACCGGCAGTGATGCCGCGGCCATGTCCGTGCCAGTACATGCTGGTCAAGGGCGCAAGCTCCAGCACCTGTACCGGTTTGCGCAGGTAAATGGTAGCATCGACATGTACCGTGCTGCTGTCACCCTGCTGGATAGTGAAGCGATAGGCACCCGTCGCTACCGGACTGTCCATGAGCGCGTAGACCACCATCTGGGTAGCGCCAGCCTTGGGCTGCACCAGCCAGAATTGTTTGAAGTAGGGGAAGATTTCGCCGGAAGGCTGAGCCGTGTCGATCCCGAGACCACGTGCCGACGTCCCGTAGATGGCGCCTTTGCCCACGGCGCGGAAATAAGTCGCACCGAGGAAGGAAATGAACTCGTTATAATGAGGCGGCGTATTGAGCGGCGCGAGCAGACGGAAACCGGCGTAACCGAGTTCGCTGGGCATATCTTCGGGCATGCTCAGATCCCCGAAAGTGAAATGTTTCAACGTAAAGCGAATCGGCTGCACCACACCATCCACAACGCTACGAATAACCACAGGGCGGTGAAACCAGGAGCCGGGCAGATAAAACTGCGCCTGGAACGGCACATTGTCGCCACGCCAGAGCGGCGAAACATCCTGAATTTGGGAATACTGCTCAGGACTGAGGTCTTTCAGAAAAGCCGGAATGGGTAGTGGCTTAGCATCATAAGCGCTGTTCACCAACATTTTAGCCTTGGCCTCTACGTTGGTCATGCTAAAATCAGCGGCATACGCTGGCAGCGCGATAGCCCACCCTGCCAGCCCCAGCAGGACGGCGGAAAGCAGTTTTAGTGGCGGGTGATAGCGGCGACAAATATTCATGTTGTGGAGTTAAGCAAGGCTTGTGCCATATTGTTAATTCTATGATTTTATAATTATAATTATTACTCTTAGGTTGTTTTTGTCGCCTGCACCCGACGCTTTTAGGGGAATGTGCCGTGAATCGACTGCACTGGAGGGTGTACTCTTGCGGACGGGTTCCAGGCAACCTTCATAGCGCTCTGAAAACATTATATTATCGCAAGACACTAATAGATTGTTTCCATAAACGATGGATTTCAGCCATAAAAGATGGCGAGGGGTAAGCGTCGCTGATAGACAACAACATAATTTATGGGCGGATGCCTGCTCTGTGGTGCGGCTTATAAGCTCGGGAAGCCGCGACTGCTCATAAACATGAGTAACAATTTGATAAATAATTCTTACTACATTGAAAAAGAGGGCTTTATGAGCACAAGTAACTTTGATATCACGATTATCGGTAGCGGCCCAGGTGGCTATCGCGCGGCGGTACTCGCCGCTCTGCGTGGCAAAAAAGCCGCGATCATTGAGAAACAGACCTGGGGTGGCACCTGCCTGAATCGCGGCTGCGTCCCCAAAAAGGACTGGCATGAGACGGCAAAGTGGATCGAGCAAAGTCGTCACTTCGAGAAGCGGGGTGTTGTGGGTTCGGCGCTCACCGGAGACATGGCGCAAGCCTGGCAGCACCAGCATCAGGTGGTCGAGACGGTGCGCACCAGCTATGTGGATTACCTGAAACGTCTCGGCGTGCATCTCTATGATGGCACCGGGCGCTTCCTGGATCCGCAGCGCATTCAAATCCAAGGCGCGGAGGGCCTGACGGAAATCCATACTGAAACCAGCATCATCGCCACCGGCTCCACGCCTTCGTTGCCCACGGGGATTGCCGCCGTGCCTGGCAAGGTACTAACCAGCGATATGCTCTATGACGATGGCGTCCCCAGCGGGGATCGGGTAATCCTGGTGGGCGGCGGGGTCATCGGCACCGAGTTCGCGTATATTTTTACCCAACTCGGCAAACAGGTGGAATGGCTGGTGCACTCCCCTTCCCTCGCTCATAGCCATTACTCACCACAGGCCAAGGATACGCTCAAAGCGGCGCTGGCGGCGTTGAATATTCATCCACAGGCCGGATTCAAGATCGCCCGCATTGAGACAGCGATTGATGGAGTGACGGTCCTCAATGACCAGGGGAAGTCGGTCCAGGGCGATTGGCTGCTACTCGCTACCGGGCGCCACGCCTTTACGGAGGGATTGGGACTGGAAAACACCGGCGTCACCCTGGATGATCGCGGATTTGTACAGACCAACACCATGCTGGAGACGGAAGAGCCCGGCATTTATGCTATTGGCGATGCGGTCGGCCCGATCATGAATGCCAATCAGGCCCTCAGCGATGCCCAGATAGTCATCCACAATCTGCTCAGCGAAGAAAAGCAGGAACGCGATCCGCTCTGGGTGCCGGAACTGGTTTATTCGGCAGTGGAACTGGCGCGTATCGGCATGGATGACGATGCAGCCGAAGACCAGGGCTTTGAACCAGCAGTGGGTTTCGCCGCTTTTGAGACTTCACCGCGCGCGCTGGGGCAGGATGATAGCGCGGGCTTCGTCCGCTTGTTGGCGGACATGGATAGCGGCGAATTGCTCGGCGGTGAAATCGTCGGCCGCGATGCTGGCGAACTGATTCATCTGCTCGCCAGCAGTGGCAACCGCGATGAGGCCCTGCGTAAGATTGTCGAAACCCGCGTCAACCACCCCTCGCGCGCGGAGGAACTGGTGAATGCCACCGAAACGCTGGCGGCACGGTGGGGTCTGGAGGAGCAGATTTTTGGGGCGACAGATTAACCGAGGGTATATAGAAAGGTGCGCAAATCCAGCAGTTCTTCTTCACAAAGCGTGTGGTCCATGGGGTAGTGGTGTGTGCTTACCGCGTAACCCAATGGCTCCATAATCTGCTGGGCAATCTCCATATAAGAAAGGGGCAAGATGGCATCCTGTTTCCCGTGCGCCCAGAATATCGGCGGTGACTTGGCCGTGGCGGTCGGCAGATGGGTGCGCAACGGCAGGTAAGCACTGAGGGCAAGCACCGCCTTGGTCGCGTAACTGACATGCAACGCAGTGTAGAGCGACATGGCGCCGCCCTGCGAGAATCCACCGAGAATGATGGACGATCCCTTACCAGCCTCATGATCCAGCAGTGCGCTGAGTCGCCTGGCCATGCCTTGTAATCCTTCCACATCTTCTGCGGAATGACTGTCGAGACCATAAATGTCATACCAGGCCCGCATCGGTCTGCCCCCGTTGACGCGTACCGGGCGCACCGGCGCATTGGGAAATATCCAGCGGAAGCGACCTTCCGGGTCTACAAAATCCGCTACTCCTACGAGGTCTTCCATAGAGGCACCAAGGCCGTGCAGGAGCACGACGCAAGGAACGCCCGCGTCGCGACCGGGGCGTGTCAGCAGACCCTCCGGCCAGAGATCATGAATCAACGGCATGCTCGGTATTACTCCGCAGCGCATCTAACTTACGATATAAGGTGCGTTCGCTTACGCCCAGACGCTGCGCCAGGCTGCGGCGATCCCCGCCGTGACTTCCCCGCGCCCAACGCAGATATTGCTCTTCCAGTTCCGCCAGCGGAATAATTTCTTCAACGCCTGGTACGGAGGACTGCCTGGCAGACACAGCGTTTGCCAGGCTGAGTTTCTGCTCTGACAGACGCTGAAGGTTTGCGGGCAGGTGCTCGGGGAGAATCCAGACATCATCAGCCAGCAGGGCGGCACGCTCAAGGATATTGCGCAATTCACGAATATTACCGGGATAATCATAGCGTCGCAGCAGATCCAGCGCATCCGCATGAAGATGCAGGCCCTTGGCCACCGGCAATCGCTGCAAAATGGCTTCCGCCAGCGGGGGTATATCCTCCAGGCGCTCACGTAACGCGGGCAACATGATAGGAAAAGTATTCAAACGATAATACAGATCCTGCCGGAACCGATCCTCCGCGACCATTCTCTCCAATGGGCGGTGGGTAGCCGAGACCAGGCGAAACTGCGAGCGAATCGGCTCCACGCCCCCCACTCGCCGGAAATGGCCCGTTTCCAGCAGGCGCAGGAGTTTTACCTGCAAGCTGAGGGGAATATCGCCGACTTCATCCAGAAAAAGGGTGCCACTATTAGCCGCTTCTACCAAACCAATTTTGCGCGAATGCGCGCCAGTAAATGCCCCTTTCTCATAGCCGAAGAGCTCACTCTCAAAGAGGGTTTCGGGCAATCCCGAGCAATCCACCGCCACAAAAGGCCCGTTGCGAACACGGCTGGCCTGATGCACGGCCGCGGCGGCCAACTCCTTACCCGTGCCGGACTCCCCGAGCAGCAATACGGCAGCCTCACTGGGGGCCGCCCGTCGGATAAGCGTGGTAACGTCCCGCCAGGCGGAGGAGTTGCCGACCATGACTGGGGCGGATTGCACAACCGACTGCGGCATGAGGATCAGAAGTTCGAGAAAATATACGACTTCAGCGTTATCGTTGCGAATGGGGTATAGATCAATCTGGGCGTTTCCGGAGGTACTGCCATGCACCACATGCTGATCGGTACCAGAACGCTGACACACATCGAGGGGGCAATGGTTACCCCCCTGACGACACGTGTAGCCGGCCTCTGCCATGATCTCGTAACAGAGCCGCCCCTGCAAGGGCTTGCCATCACCGAAGACCCGCCGGTAGGCCTGATTGGCGGCAAGGACCGTGTAATCTGCGCAAAGCAATACCGCCGGGGTGCTAAAACAGTCCAACAGCGATGTCATTTCCGGTCGTAACTGCTTAAGTAAATCCGTCATGCCTTCTCCCTCATTGCACTTCACACGCCAGACCCACTGTCTGCACAATGAGCGCTCCCCCTCGCGTATGCCAATTATAGCAGCATCTGCCAATTCGTATATGTCATTTTTGGCAGTCATGCCAAAGCCCAGGCTGATCTCGAGCCAGGGCGGCACTGAAAAATCTCCAAAGAAAAATATAACATTTTGTTTGTTATTGCATTATAAAAAAATGCTCTGCCTGCAACACAACATAAAATAATGGTACAGCGATTGCTAATGATCTGATGTCCGCACATTCGACAGGGGCAACATGATATTCAAACAACTATGCACCCCCAAAGGCGGCCACCTGAGTTATCTGCTGGGCGACCCCGTTACGCGCGAGGTCGTCATCATCGACCCCATGCCTGCGCATGTTGGCCCTCTTGAGGTATTCATGGCCGGGCGCGGCCTGAATCTGCGCTACATTTTGCAGACCCACCATGAACCCGCACATATCACCGCCGCCGTCGTCCTGAAAAAACACAGTGGCGCCCGGATCGTTGCCCATGAGAGCGCGACCGATGAACACTTCGACCTGCGCCTGCGGCACGACGATGTCCTATACTTCGGGGAAGAAAGTCTGCGGGTTCTGCATACCCCTGGGCTCAGTCCCTGCGCTGTCACCTACTGGTGGGAGGATCGCTTGTTCACCGGGATGACCTTGCTGGCCACGGGCGCCGCGCCCTGTACCAACCAAAACGATCTGCAAACCCTGTATCACAGCATTACCCACCGTTTACTCAGTTTCCCGGGGGAAATCCTGATCTATCCCGGCCTGGAAAGCAAAGGTCGGCGTCTCACCAGCATCGAAGAACTCCGCCGCAAAGACAACTGGTTCAACAATCAACGGGGCAAGCGTGCGTTTTTACGCAGTTGTGCGCTATTGTTACCGGAGAAGGCACTAGTAGAAGTAGCTAGTATAAATGATGTAAACGAAGTTGGGGCACAGAAAGAAGATGTGCACCATTACATGCCCGGTCGGAACATTCCGGCTTCTTTGTAGGAGGAAATTCATGGACATGTTGATCAATCCCACGGTGGTGGAGCTATCGCGCCTGCAATTCGCGCTGACCGCTCTCTACCATTTCTTATTCGTCCCGCTCACCCTTGGTATGACCTTTATTCTGGCCACCATGGAAACGGTATATGTCATCACCGGTAAACCGATTTACAAAGAAATGACCCAGTTCTGGGGTAAACTCTTCGGCATTAACTTTGCCCTGGGTGTCGCCACTGGTCTGACTATGGAGTTTGAATTCGGGACCAACTGGTCCATGTATTCTCACTTCGTGGGCGATATTTTCGGCACCCCGCTGGCCATTGAAGGGCTGATGGCCTTCTTCATGGAATCCACCTTTGTCGGTGTGATGTTCTTTGGCTGGGAGCGAATGAGCCGTAAGGCGCACCTCGTGGTCACCTATCTGGTTGCCCTGGGTTCCAACCTTTCTGCATTGTGGATTCTGATTGCCAACGGCTTTATGCAGGACCCGCGCGGCGGCACTTTTGATCCCAATACCATGCGGATGCAATTTTCCAGCTTTATTGAACTGATCTTCAACCCCGATGCGCAGGCCAAGTTCGTCCACACCTCCATCGCGGGTTTTGTGACCGGCTCCATGTTCGTCATGGGTATCAGCGCTTATTACCTCTTGACTAACAAGCGGAAGGATATAGCGCTGCGCTCCTTCCGTATCGCCGCCCTGTTCGGCGTGATTTCCAGCATCGGCGTAATTACGCTGGGTGATGCCCTGGGCTACATTGACGGCCAGAAACAACCCACCAAGCTGGCGGCCATGGAAGCCATCTGGAACACGGACTACAATACCGTCTCCGCTTCCTGGAACCTTATCGCCATCCCCAGCCGGGCCGAGCAGAAGAACCTTTTCGCGGTTTCCATCCCTTATATACTTACGCCGCTGCTGACCCACTCCGAAACCACGGTGATTCCGGGCATCATTCAGTTGGAGCAAGAAGCCAAGCCGAAGATCGTGAATGGCATCAAGGCCATGATCGCTCTCAAGGAATATAACGCAGACCACAGCAACACCCAGGCTCTGACGACTTTCAAACAGTATGAAAATGACATGGGCTATGGTTTCCTGGCCATGCAATTTGCGCCTGATCAGGACCTCAAGAAGATCGATGCCACTAATCTGCCCAGTGTTCTGGACAAGACCGCAAAGGACTCTATCCCCAATGTCTGGGTGGAGTTCTGGTCCTTCCGCCTGATGGTGGCTGCAGGCTTTTTCATGCTGGCGCTGTTCGCTTTCGCCGCCTACTTCAGCCTGAAGAATGAGATTGAAAAGCACCCCGGTCTGCTCAAGCTGGCCATGTGGAGCATTTCGCTGCCTTGGGTGGCCGTGGAGTTCGGTTGGATCACCGCTGAAAATGGTCGTCAGCCCTGGTCCGTATTCGGCTGGCTGCCCACCTTCGTCTCTGCTTCCACCCACAGCGTTGGCTACATGGTGTTCTCACTGATCGGGTTCACTTTGTTGTACAGCTCTTTCATCGCTGCGGAGCTTTACCTCATGTTCAAATACGCCCGTCTGGGTCCGCAGGAAGATCATCACGGCCGTGGCGCCGAGCCTGTAGGTGGTGGTATGGCCGGACAGCCGACATTCGCCAAGCTCAGCATGGATCGCAAGTAATCTCTGCGGGATGAATCAGGGGGGTATTTCACCCCCCGCTTGAATGGAGAACACAATATGGATGCTTATGTGGGTTTAAAAGTATTCTGGTTTCTGATCCTCGGTATCCTGCTCATGGGGCTCGCCATCATGGTCGGTATGGACATGGGTGTAGGGACGCTGATGCGTTTCGTGGGCAAAACCGATGGCGAACGCCGTGAGGCCCTGAACATCGTGGGTCCTCACTGGGATGGTAATCAGGTATGGTTCATTCTAGGCGGTGGTGCGATTTTCGCTGCTTTCCCCACCCTGTACGCCACTTCTTTTTCGGTCTTTTACATCGTCATGATTTTGCTTCTGTTCAGCATGATCATGCGGCCGGTCGCCTTTGAGTATCGCTCCAAGGTGCCCACACAGCGCTGGCGCGATTCCTGGGACTGGGTATTTCTCCTTTCCGGCGCCCTGCCCATGATTATTTATGGTGCCGCTATGGGGAACATTCTGGAGGGTGTGGGTTTCCATTTTAGCTGGGACGGGCAGTATTACCAGACAGAGTCTTTTATCTGGTATCTGCTGAATCCTTTTGCGATTCTCTGTGGCGTACTGTCACTGAGTCTGGCCATCTATCAGGGCGGTACCATGCTCATGATACGTGGTAGCGGTGCGCTGTATGACCGGGCACGGAATTACGCGAGCGTCGGTGGCCTTTTGGCGCTGGTGCTCTTCGTTATCGGCGGCTTCATGGTGTCCGGCATGAAGGGTTTCCAACTGATCAGCGGTGATCCGGGCATGCCCGCCAATCCCGTCAGCGGTCAGACCGTAGAGATGGTCAAAGGGGCATGGATGGCCAACTATTCCGCCCACCCCATTCTCTGGCTGGTACCCTTGCTGGGATTGGTCGGCATGGTTTTGGGCGTGCTCGCGCTGCGTGCCAACAAGCCCACTCTCGGCTGGTGGATGGGTGCGCTGGCCTGGATCGGTACAGTCGGGGCGGTGGGCACCTCCATGTTCCCCTTCCTGATGCCCTCCACGGACAACATTAACCAGAGCCTCACCGTCTGGAACAGTACGGGCAGTGAGTATAATCTGATCTGGATGACCATCTTCGGCCTGATTTTCCTGCCGATCATTATCAGTTACACCACTTGGTGTTTCCGGGTGATGCGCGGCAAGGTGGCGGCACCCGACACGCAAGACGACCACGCTTATTAAGGAGAGGCTGACATGAAAAATTTTCTCACATTTATCGGGTTGGCGGCGGTCATGGTGTTGTCCCTTTTTCTGGCGGTGATTACCGGTGATTATGGTCCCTGGTACTTTGCCTGGCTGGTGGGTACCACCATGATTGTCCTTATCTCTGCTGCAGGTGCTATCATGTTTGAAAGACAGGATGAAGAGCAGCAGCGAAAGCAGGGTTCCAACCACTAGAAGACGAGGAGCTATCTATGCAATATGTCGATCTGGAAGATTTTATCTTCATCATACCGTTCATTTACTTCAGTCTGTCCGGTATCGCTTACCTCTACACCAGAAAACGGTTCCGCTAAGCGGTATAACGTCAAAGGGGCCTTCGGGCCCCTTTCTTGTGTTAACGCAGGTAGATATTCTTCCCCAGCCGCTTAAAGTCCTCTGCCTTTTCCTGCAGTCCTTCCAGTCGGGCCGTCTCGATGTCTTCACCCTTGGTTTGCGCGTATTCCTGCAAATCCTGGGAGATTTTCATGGAACAGAAATGAGGGCCGCACATGGAACAGAAGTGCGCCGCCTTGGCACCTTCCTGCGGCAAGGTTTCATCGTGATATTCCCGCGCCTTTTCCGGGTCCAGCCCGAGGTGAAACTGGTCTTCCCAGCGGAATTCAAAACGCGCCTTGGACAGGGCATTATCGCGCACCTGCGCACCGGGATACCCCTTGGCCAGGTCGGCGGCATGAGCAGCAATCTTGTAAGTGATGGCCCCTTCCCGCACGTCATTTTTGTCGGGCAGGCCGAGATGCTCCTTGGGCGTGACGTAGCAGAGCATGGCGGTGCCGTACCAGCCGATCTGCGCGGCGCCGATGGCGCTGGTGATATGGTCGTAGCCGGGGGCGATGTCCGTGGTCAGCGGTCCCAGGGTATAGAACGGGGCCTCAAAACAGTGCTGCAGCTCCTCGTCCATATTGGCCTTGATGAGTTGCATGGGGACATGGCCCGGGCCTTCGATCATGACCTGCACGTCGTGCTTCCAGGCGATCCGGGTGAGTTCGCCCAGGGTATGCAGCTCGGCAAACTGCGCCTCGTCGTTGGCGTCGGCCAACGAGCCGGGACGCAGACCATCGCCGAGGGAGAAGCTCACATCGTAGGTCTTCATGATCTCGCAGATTTCTTCAAAATGGGTATAGAGAAAACTCTCCTGATGGTGGGCGAGACACCATTTGGCCATAATGGAACCACCGCGCGACACGATGCCGGTAAGACGATTTGCCGTCAGCGGGATGTAACGCAGCAGCACGCCGGCGTGGATGGTAAAGTAATCGACACCCTGCTCCGCCTGTTCAATAAGTGTATCCCGGAACAAGTCCCAGGTGAGATCTTCGGCCTTCCCATCGACCTTTTCCAATGCCTGATAAATCGGCACGGTACCGATGGGCACCGGACTATTACGGATAATCCATTCGCGGGTTTCGTGAATGTGCCTGCCGGTGGATAAATCCATGACCGTGTCGGCACCCCAGCGGATCGACCAGACCATTTTTTCCACTTCTTCGGCAATGGACGAGGTGACCGCGGAGTTGCCGATATTGGCGTTGATCTTCACCAGGAAATTGCGACCGATAATCATCGGCTCCAGTTCCGGGTGGTTGATATTGGCGGGGATGATGGCGCGGCCCCGGGCGATTTCATCGCGCACAAATTCCGGGGTGATGGTGTCGGGGATCTGCGCGCCGAAGGACTCGCCGCGATGGGCACGGAACAGCGCCGGATGGCTGGCACGCAGACGATCCAGACCCCGGTTTTCGCGGATGGCGACGAACTCCATTTCGGGGGTGATGATACCGCGCCGCGCATAGTGCATCTGGGAGACATTGCCGCCGTTGGCCGCCCGGCGAATTTCACGGCGATAATGAAAACGCAGATCCGCCGTGCGGACATCCGCCAGACGGGCGCGACCATAGGCGGAACTGGGCTCGGGGCAGCTTTCAATGGCGGTATCCGTCGGCGACCATTGCCAGCGCAGGGCGGGCAAGCCCGCATGAATGTCGATGACCGCGTCCGGGTCGGTGTAGGGACCGCTGCAATCATAGACCGGGATGGCAGGATTGACTTCGAGGCCGCCGTCTCGCCTCCGGGAGTCGCTCTGCCGAATCTCCCTCAAGGGGATGCGCAATTCCGGGAAACGCTCGCCACTCAGGTAACGCTTGTGTGAGCCGGGAATCGGGCCGCAGGTTACCGCTGCGTCCTGCATAGTATTCACCATATCCGTGGGACGGGTAGCCATCAGTCATTCCTCCTAAAAATTTATCCGAGTTATTGCGGAACAAAATCAGGATGCGGGCGGAAGATGCGGACAAGCGTGCTGCGGTCGCGCTTCCCTACGCCGGCATAACCCGGATCAGGTTCCAAGGGTACCTCTCAGCCCACGACGTGGACGCCCCTAGCGTTTATAACGATTCACTCAGCAAGGTACGGGAAGCTGAGCGAATCTGTCAAGTTATCAAAATGTGTCTATCTTGCACATCCGCTACTTCAAAACGGGAGAAATCCACTAGCCTCTTGGATTCTACCACCTCATCATGGGTAATCAGGAGATACTTCCAGGGCTTGCCGCCAACCTGTGCGGCGTGATCCGATGCATGTTTACACCAACGCGCAGCGGCCGCTGCCTTGGCCCGGACTTCCGGCGTGTTGAGCTCGCTACGCGCTTTGGTTTCTGCCATAAAAACGGTTGTGTCGGTTTCCGCGACGAAATCCGGGACATATTCGGGCTGTTCGGCACCCAGCTTGTAGTACATCTGAAATTGCCCCTTGGCCGGCTTAAACCATTTCAAGGCATCGCGTTCCAAAATGACCGCGAAGCGACGCTCCGTATCAGAGTCGAATTTTTGCAATGGATACAGACAACGCGCAAAGCCGCCAAAGAGCATCTGCTTAATGCGGCCGGGCTCGCTGACCGTTTCCCGGAAGTGGTGAACGCCCTGCCCTGCCGCTACCGTATAATTGCATGGCCTCAGCGCCGTAAAACCCCGGCTTACCTGCACCGCATAGCCGGTCGCTGCCTCCCAGAAATGCGTCATCATTTCGGCATGAATCAGTCGGGCAAGTTCACCTCCGTAAGTGTTCAGAATCTCATGCAGCTCGCCCTCGGCGTAATTTTGCGCCCCACATCCCGAATTCAAAAGCGATGTCCTTGTGGGCGTAGGTACCTCCGTATCGCCCCGCTGTCGCGTACAGACCTATGGCACGGGTCTTTTCCGTCCATTCCTTGACGCTCAACTTGTAACTGTTCAACCCGGCTTGGCTTTTAATTATGGCGAATTCGCCGTAATTAAAATTAGGGTTGTAGATGCTCTCCCAGATGCCGAGAAACTCCACGGTATTCCTGTTGCGCAGCCAGTCGGAAATAAAAAAATCACCGTCCTTGGCTTTCAGCATGTCAGTGAGGCAGATGTAGTCCTGCTCGTGGCGGCTGGCAATGGCGACCTCCACCCCACTAACGGTAATGCTGCGCTTTCTCAGACATCTCCCCATACGCCGTCAATCAAAACTACACGGTTATCGCTGACGATCGCCCGCTTGTCCAAGTGATCATGCGTCGAGCGCTGCTGCTCCGCATAACACGAGCGCGCAGGATCTTCCCGCAAAATGTGGGGGTTCAGCCGTGACCGCTGACCCTTGCCGGTCCAGGTGAGTTCGAGTTTTTGTTTTTTGGTCATCAATATGCCCTGTTACGACTGCTATCAGACAACCACCTCGGTTTTTGGAATGGACTCATCGGGAGAGGATACTAAATCCTGTGTTAAAAGCTGTCCATACGCCACCCTGCTGATCGAATAGTCAGGACGCGCAAAGCGAATCAGTGCTATCATCGCGCCCGTCCATCAGCCCTTGTTTGCCGCCCTTTCGGAGTCGATCTTGCTCAGCACCGCCAACCTCACCATGCAATTCGGGGCCAAGGCCCTCTTTGAAAACGTCTCCGTCGAGTTCGGCGATGGCAACCGCTATGGCCTTATCGGGGCCAATGGCAGCGGCAAGACGACGCTGATGAAGATTCTCGGTGGCGATCTGGAGCCCAGCTCCGGACACGTCAGCCTGAGCAGCGGCGAGCGTCTCGGCAAGCTGCGCCAGGATCAGTTTGCCTTTGAGGACTGTACCGTGCTGGACACGGTGATCATGGGTCACGCCGAACTCTGGCGCGTCAAGCAGGAACGCGACCGCCTTTATGCCCTGCCGGAGATGACCGACGAAGAAGGCATGGAGGTGGCGCATGTGGAGGTGGAGTTTGCCGAGTTGGGCGGCTATGCGGCCGAGTCCCGGGCCGGGGAGTTGCTGAGTGGTGTGGGTATTCCGCTGGAGCAGCACGGCGGCTTGATGTCGGCGGTGTCACCCGGCTGGAAACTGCGGGTATTGCTGGCGCAGGCGCTTTTTGCCGACCCCGATATTCTGCTGCTGGACGAGCCGACCAACAACCTCGACATTCATACCATCCAGTGGCTGGAAGAACTCATCAGCAACCTCAACAGCACCGTCATCATCATTTCCCATGACCGTCATTTTCTGAATAGCGTCTGTACCCACATGGCTGACCTGGATTACGGCGAGTTACGCATTTATCCCGGCAATTATGATGAATATATGCAGGCTTCAACCCTGGTGCGGGATCAGTTGCTGGCCGACAACGACAAGAAAAAGGAGAAGATGGCCGAGTTGCAGGGCTTTGTGAGCCGCTTCTCCGCCAACGCCTCCAAGGCCAAGCAGGCGACTTCCCGCGCCCGTCAGTTAGAGAAAATCCAGCTCGCAGAGGTGAAGCCTTCCAGTCGGCAAAATCCCTATCTGGTCTTTAATCAGGAACGTAAACTCTATCGCAACGCCCTGGATGGGAAGGACCTGAGCAAATCCTTTGGCGATCTGCGCCTGTTTCATAAAATGCGTTTGCATGTCGAGGCGGGCGAACGCGTTGCAATCATCGGCGCCAATGGCCTGGGCAAAACCACCTTGTTGCGTTGTCTGATGGGTGAATTGACCACGGATGCCGGCGAAATAAAATGGGCGGAGAATGCGCGTATCGGTTACTTCGCCCAGGATTATGCCCCGGAATTTGCGGAAGATATGACACTTTTCGACTGGATGTGCCAGTGGCGCGGTGCGCGCGATGACGACCAAGTGATCCGCGGTGTGCTGGGCCGCTTACTCTTCGGACAGGATCAGGTCAATCGTTCGGTCAAGGTGCTCTCCGGCGGCGAAAAGGGCCGGATGCTCTTCGGCAAGCTCACCCTGCATAAACCCAATGTGCTGATTCTCGATGAACCGACCAACCACCTGGATATGGAATCCATCGAGTCTCTCAACTCAGCGCTGGAAAAATACGACGGAACCTTGCTTTTTGTCAGTCATGACCGGGAATTTGTGTCTTCACTGGCCACCCGCATCATCGAATTCACCCCGCGGGGCATTCAGGACTTCAAGGGCACCTATGAGGATTATCTGCGCAGTCAGGGCATGGGCTGAAGATGGGTGGAATTATTTTTTTCGGTAAAAGGGTTTCCATATTCCGATAAAAAGTAAAACAACGCCGACCAGGAAAATTTCGCCGATCCATTTCCAGTGAACGACATTCAAGATGTCCGCCAGGTGCAACAGGCTTTGCGCCTGGGCATCGACGCCATGGTGGACCGCCAGCTCCGCCACCGCGTTGGTTTTAAATACCACGCCCAGGTAGCGCAGCACCATCAGCAGCAGATCCGCAATAAGCAGCCCAGCGCCGATGTACACCCACCAGATGCGCGAAAAAGCGATGCGCCGCATCGGCCGCTCAGGCCCGCCAGCCATTCATGACCTGTAAGGCAGTCCGCAGCATGGCCTCGGCTTGCTCCGGGCTATCGGCCTCCGTATAGCAGCGCAGTTCCGGCGCATTGCCGGAAGGCCGCAGATGAATGATGCCGCCCGGCGCGAGGGTCACCCGGATGCCGTCCGTCAGATCCATGTGCCGCGCGTCACCCGCGATTTCTCCGAAGGCCGCGTTGAAAGCCGCGAGATTCGCCACCTTGTTTTCGCCGCGAAAAGCATCCAGGTAGCGCTGACTTAGCGCCGCGGGAAAGTGCTGTAAACGGTCACTGGCGGTAAAGCGGGGCGGCAGATCGGCCAGCAAGGCCGCCAGCGGGATGCGCCGTTCCTTCGCCGCCGTCAGCACCGTCAGCATGGGCAGAATCGCGTCGCGGGTGGGGAGGGGCGCCAGGGTGCGGCCATCCCGGGTGAGCGGACTGCCCAGCAGAAAACCGCCGTTCGCTTCATAACCACAGACGGGCATCTGTCCCTCCTGCAAAGCGACCTGCATCGCCGCTATGACGTAAGGGGAACCAATCCGGGTGCGCAGGGTTTCCGGAAAAAAGCCGGACAGCTCCAGCGCCGTGTTACTGCTTACCGGCGTGACTACCGTATGGACGCCCAGGGCGTGGGCCGTCAGAATCCCCAGCACATCACCGCGCCACCAGCGGCCTTCATGGTCAGCGATCATGGGACGGTCAGCGTCGCCGTCTGTGGTCAGGAGCGCATCGAGATGGTGCTCAGCCATCGCACGCTGCGCCAGAACCGTGTCTTCGGGGCGCAGGGCCTCGGTGTCGAGGGCCACAAAATCCGCAGAGCGCCCCAGGGGCAGCACTTCGGCACCCAGCGACTCCAGCAGTGTCACCAGCAGATCACGGGCGACGCCAGAGTGCTGGTAGACGCCCAGTCGCCATCCGGCAAGACTGTCCGCGCCGAAAAAGTCCCGGTAACGCTGCTGATAAAGCGCCAGCCAGTGCGGGTCAACGGCGGGCAAAACGGGTGGCTTGCGCAGCGCGCCCGCGTCGTCGAAAAGGGTTGCATCCACCGTCATATCCTGACGCAGTATCCCGGCCTCATCGGCCTTCATCAATTCCCCTTGGGGGCGGTTAAACTTGATGCCGTTGCGATCAAAGGGGATATGACTGCCGGTGACCATCAGCGATGGCACCCCCGCCGTCAGCCCCGCAAAAGCCAGTGCCGGTGCGGGGAGATATCCGGCAAAACCCGGTTGCCCGCCTTCCGCGAGGACAGCAGCCCAGGCCGCGGCCAGCATCCGCGGCGTGCTCGGACGCAGGTCGCCGCCCAGTATCACCGCATCCCCGGCGTGAAACTCGCCGATTTCCGCAAGATAGCGGAGAAAGGCTCGCGCATGTATAAAAACGACCTGATCCGTGAGATCCACCACCAGACCCCGCAACCCACTCGTCCCAAAAGCCGCCATCGCCCGCCTCTCTGTGCCCGCCGTTTCGCCCATGATAACGGCAAGGCGCTGGCGGGGATACTGGCGGACCAGATCAAACGGCTTCCCCTCCTACCCCTCGACTGTGTACTATCCACGGTTTGCGTTGCGGCGTCATCCGGGCGCATTTCCTGATAATGCTTACACCACCGAGCAAACCCATGCCCACCAAGAACGACTGGATGAACTGGCACCGCGAGGCCAGTACGATGCCCACGCTGGAGACGTACAGCTATGAAGACATCCGCAGTTGGCTAGGTGATCTGGAGATCCGCAAGGCCCAACCTTACCAGAAGTCCATCAGCCATCTGGAGCAGCGCGGCGGCACCGACCTCAGCGCCCTGGTACAGGGCACGGCACGCAAGCCGTACCGGGTAGACATTCACCTCAGCCAGGGGCACCTGGTGACCCTGTGTACCTGCCCGGTGGGCAGTCACTGCAAGCATGTCACGGCGGTGCTCCTCGCGCTGCTCGCCCAGCGCAGCCACGCGGCGCCGACGCCCGTTTTGCGCCCCCATGTGATGCAATGGCTGAGCGAACTGCGCTCCCACCTGGATCCGCCCAAACCCAAGCCCCCGACCACCACTTACGCCCTATATTGGCTACTGGAACTGAACAACAGGCGCCATCAGGGTCCGGTACTCAGTTGTCGCAAGGCCCGCCTGAACAAAACGGGAGAATGTACTGACCTCACCCATTGGTACAATTTTGAAGGCGCTCTACGCCGCCCGCCCAGCTTTATTGACGAAACGGACCAACGGGTCTTGCGGCGCCTGCTGCTGGAAGACCCTTACGCCAGTCAAACTGGTGAATTTGATCTCGGCCCCCGCCATGGCGCCGCGGCGCTCACCTTACTCGCGGGCACAGGGCGCCTCTTCGGCAACGCACTGACCAACCCGGCACTGCGACTGGGCGACAACCGGTCCGGCACCCTGACCTGGAACGTCAGCAAGGGTGGGGAGCAATATCCGGCATTGGAAACCACGCCACCCGCCACCGGCTACCTGCCACTGGATAGCGCCTGGTATCTGGATGGAGAAACCCAGGAAATCGGCCCGATCGACACGGACATGCCGGTCACGGTCCTGCGCGATCTGTTGCAGGCCCCCCCCCTCAATGCGCAAGAAGCCAGCCTTTTGCGTGAGATGCTGGAACAGTCGGCGCCCGGCCTTCCCGCACCCGTGACCGATCCCGAACAGGGATTACGGGAGATCGCTACGCCTCTGCAAGCCTTGCTCTGGTGTGACACCCTGGCCCTCCTCGGCATTCAGGCACACCGCAACTATGCAGGCCAATGGAGCCCTACCTGCCGCTTCGACTATGCGCAACCCGCTTTTGTGTATGGTCCCGCACACATCGCCATAGACGACGACAGTGCCATCCAGACCCTCAATAATGGCGAAATGGTCCGCATAAAACGCGACACAGCAGCCGAAAAACGGGCGCTGCAGGCATTGGGCAAAACCGGCCTGAAGCCCGTCAAAGCCAGTATTTTCCACAGCCTGTCGTTGCTACCGCATCCCATCTATGGCCTGGCCAGTGAGGCCGACTGGGACGGATTCATGACGACCGGCGTTGATGCACTCCGCGACCAAGGCTGGGAAATGCGCTGGCCTGATGGCTTCCGCCACTACTTCCTGCAAGTGGACGAATGGGATATGCAGGTGGATGGCGCCGAAGAGGGCTGGCTTGGTCTGGATGTCGGCATCGTGGTGGACGGCAAACGGCTGGCACTGGCCCCCCTGCTCGGCGCCCTCTTCACCCGCGATCCGCGCTGGCTGAATCCGGGTGGTCTCAGCACTATCCCTGATGATGAGCACATTCACCTGCACACCCCGGCGGGTATCCCTATTCAGACTACGGCGGATCGCCTGAAACCACTGGTCGGCACCCTCATTGATCTGTTCAGCCTTGGCGCTTCAGGCCCGCTGCGGATGTCCGCCTTTGATGCGCCACGTCTCGCCCGGTTGGCGGATAATGGCCAGTGGCGTAGTGAGGGTATGGATGCGGTGCGTGCCCTGGCCAAGCGCCTGCCGCAAAATGGGGAGATTACACCCGTCGCCCTGCCCGCAGGCTTCGCCCTCCCCCTCCGCCCTTATCAGCAGGATGGGCTCGCCTGGCTGCAATTCCTGCGCGAGCATCATTTGGGTGGCATTCTCGCGGACGACATGGGTCTCGGCAAAACCGCGCAAACCCTCGCCCATCTGCTGCTGGAGAAGGAGAACGGCCGCATGACCGATCCCGCCCTGATCATCATGCCCACCTCCCTGATTCATAACTGGCGGGAAGAAGCAGAGCGCTTCGCCCCCGACCTGCGGGTACTCTCCCTGCACGGTAAAGAGCGCGGCAGCCGCTTTGCCGAAATACCCAACAATGATCTGATTCTCACCACCTATCCGCTGGTCTGGCGGGACATCGAGACGCTCAAGGACCAGCGTTTTCATCTGCTGATTCTCGACGAGGCGCAGATGGTCAAGAATGCGCAGGGCCGTGCCGCCGAAGCTATTCGCGAGATTCCCACCCGGCATCGACTCGCCCTCACCGGCACACCGCTGGAAAACCATCTCGGCGAGCTCTGGGCGCAATTCGACTTCCTCCTGCCCGGCTTTCTCGGCGACCCGCGCAGCTTCCAACGGGTCTGGCGTGGCCCCATCGAGCGCCACGGAGATGCCGAGCGCCTGGATTTGCTGGCCCGTCGGGTGCGTCCCTTCATCCTGCGCCGCCGCAAGGAAGAAGTCGCCAAAGAACTTCCCGAGAAAACCATCATCATCCGCTCCATCGACATCGACGGGGCGCAGCGCGACCTTTATGAGACCGTACGCAGCGCCATGGATGAACGTATCCGCCAGGAAATCGCCGCCAAAGGTTTTCAACGCAGCCAGATCGTCATCCTCGACGCCATGCTCAAGCTGCGTCAGGTCTGCTGTGACCCGCGCCTGCTCAAGAGCGAGAAGGCGCGTAAAGTACAGGACAGCGCCAAACTCGCTCTGCTCATGGAGATGATTCCGGAGTTGCTGGCGGAAGGTCGCCAGATTCTGCTGTTTTCACAATTCACCGAGATGCTCGCCCTGATCAGTGCACGCCTCGACAAGATGCATATCCCTTACGGGCTGCTCACCGGCAGCACCCAGGATCGCAAGACGCCCGTCGACCGCTTTCAGCGCGGTGAAGTGCCACTCTTCCTGATCAGCCTCAAGGCGGGCGGCGTCGGTCTCAACCTCACGGCGGCAGATACCGTGATTCACTATGACCCATGGTGGAATCCCGCCGCCGAAAACCAGGCCACCGATCGCGCCCACCGTATCGGCCAGAAACGTCAGGTTTTTGTTTACAAGCTGATTGTTGCCGGGAGCATTGAAGAAAAAATCCTGGCATTGCAGGAGAAAAAGGCCATTCTCGCCGCCGGCGTGCTGGAGAAGGCGCAGAAAGAAAAACTCCGTTTCGGTCCCGACGATCTCGCCTCTCTTCTCGCGCCACTGCCAGAAACCCAGCGCTGAGGCACGCGCCGCGACGCTTCCTGAATGGCACGCTTGGTGGCATTATGGTGGACCATCACCAGATGCGCACCGGTCGGCCCTGCAAACCATCGGATTTCGTCGGCAAACTCTTAGGGAATCAAGACGTATGAAAGTAGCACAGACAGAAGATAAGCGGCAGGAGCGCTTCATCATCAGCGGCGCCCTCCACGGAGTGACAGAATCTGCCATGGAAGAACTCCGAGCCTTCGAGGCGATGGGCGGGCACCTGGAATTCCTCCCGGAAAAACAGTTGGTGCTGATTCAGTACGATGGTCGCTGTGGTGCCGCGGTGGAAGCGAAAATGGTCGCCGCTCTTCAGCAAGCCGGCGCCCATTGCGAATCGCATGGCGTGATATGTCACGGTAAAGATCATTGCGAACCCCTCAATTTGCACGTCGGCCCCCTGGCCAAAGATCATCCTAAGCGTCTTGCCTCGGTCACCAAGCACCTCAGTAGATGGCTGCGTTTAAAACAATCGTAAAAATGCGTCTTCCGCGTCCCTTGGCTGCCTTGGTGACGATTGCCTTGTTGATGGTCTGTGCTACATCAGTCGCAGCAGCCGATACCCTCAACGCCGTTCAGAAGCAACTCCTGAACTCGGCGGCAAGCGCTTTCGCTCAGGGTGATTATCGCCCTGCCGCCAACGCACTGCCTGAACTAGAAAACACCTACATGGGGCCATGGGTAGGGTACTGGTCTCTGCAACCCCGCCTCAGCACCCTGACCCAAGACCAGTATCAACGCTATGCGGAGCGCTTTCCGGGGGGGGTGGCACATCATTTACTGCGCCGACAATGGCTGTTGGAACTCGCGCACCGCGAGGATTGGTCAGATTTTACCCAGGTGCTTCACGCCGGCAGCATCCCCGATCTGGTCAGTTTGCGCTGTGCTGCGGCGCGCGATCCGCTGCTCAGCACCAGCACGGTGATTGCCCCATTCGTCCTCTGGAGCAGCGCCTCAGCGAATGATCATGCCTGCAACGCCATGGCGCGTGCCTACCTGGAACAGGGGCAAATCACGCCGCCAGAACTGTGGCAGCGCCTGGAACAAATGTACGAGGCTTCCGTTTTTGACGCTGCACTGCGCTTTGCGCCGTTTTTACCCTCGCCACAATCTGACCAGCTTGCGCAGACGGTAACCACACCTGCCGCGTGGATCTCTCAGCAGATTCGGCAATATGGCGGCAACAACTGGCCAACTGGTCAGACACATCTACTGGTACTCGCCCTGCTGCGTCTCGCTGCCACTCACCCGGCGCAGGCGGCGCAATTTGTGCGGACCCTCGGCGTTCTCTCTGCCGCTGATAAGTCGCTGGTGCTTTATAACAGTGCCTACCACGCCACCCTGTCCTTTCGTTCCGAATCAGGACAGTGGTATGCCCAAGCCTACGCCGCCGATCCGCAGTTTCGCCCCCGGCCCCGATTGCTGGCCTGGATGGTGCGTACAGCCCTACGCGATGGTGACTGGAATATGGTGGAGCAGGCTACCCAGCAGATGGGCACCGCCCAACGCCGGCAGCGGCAGTGGCAATTCTGGTCTGCCGTCGCGCTGCTGCAACTCGGACATACGCAGGCTGCCCACATCTTGCTGGCGGCCCTGGAATCTCCGTGGACTTATTACGGGCAACTGGCCATGGCGGCCCTCAACAGGCCACTGATCCTAAAGCCTGACGATCCGCCCGCACCGACCGAAGCGCGCGCCGCACCTGATGAAGGGGCTCCCGAGCGGACCGCGATCACACTCTATCATCTCGGACTCTATTACGACGCCCTCGCCGAATGGGACCAGTTTTTAAAAGGGCTGAATGGGACGGGGGAAATCAAAGCCGCAGCCCGGGCGGCCTTTCATCATGAGGCGTGGTTGCTGGGTATTCACGCGAGCAGTCTGATTCGTGGGGGAGAAGACTGGCAACAAGGCTATGTGTTCCCTTATGCACAGGAAATCAGCGCTGCCGCCACCCAGACCGGTCTGCGCCGCGCCTTCCTGGCCGGTTTGATCCGGCAGGAATCCGGTTTTGCGTTCGGCATCCAGTCCGACGTCGGCGCACAGGGGCTGATGCAGGTGATGCCTGCCACAGCCCAGTGGCTACAGACCCATGTAGCCGCGGCCGCCAACGCCGATCTGCATAGTGTCAGCGGCAACCTGACCCTGGGTTCTCACTATCTGAGCCTTCAGCAACAGCATTTTGGCGGCTCCGAGTTGCTGGCTGCGGCAGCCTACAACGCCGGACCCGGCGCACCACAACGTTGGCTGAGCCGTTGGACACCGCCCCCGGGACCATGGGCTGGCCCGATTTTCACCGCGAACATCCCTTTCCAACAGACCCGCCATTATGTGCAGAGCGTGCTGACCAACACCGTCGTCTACGCCGCCATTCTCGACCGGCAGCCGCAAACCATATGGCCGCAGTGGCGCCTCGGCACCAACCCGTAATCCTCATCGCGATTTTTGCAACGAATTCCGTCTATACTATTTGCTATCGCCAAGTCACGGGGGTTTGCATCTACAGATGGCCGCACCCAGTTTTCTTCCCCGCCCCTGCTTCCAACACCTGCTGGCTGCCTTGACTGCGGCGGGCCACCTCTGCCTGGGGCCCAAGGTGCGGGACGGCGCCATCGTTTATGAAGGATTGGACAGTGCCGACGATCTGCCACGGGGGGTACACGACCAGCAGCAGCCGGGCGTGTACCGACTTCGGCGGGACGAGAATCCGCGCTGTTTCGCCTGGGCCAACGGTCCCCAAGCCCTCAAGCCGCTGCTCTTTGCCCCTCACGAGGTCCTCTGGACCAGTGCTGCGGGGAGTGACGGGGGTATCACCTTTCACCCCAAGATACCGGAAGCCCTGCCCACCGCCGTCATCGGGGTGCGCGCCTGCGATCTGGCGGCCCTGCGTCTGCAGGACCAGCACTTCCTGGAAGGGCCCTTCCCCGACCCCCATTATGACGTCCGGCGCAAAAACCTTTTTCTGGTGGCGGTGCATTGCACCCATCCTGCGGCCACCTGTTTCTGCGCCTCTACCGGCGACGGGCCGCGGGCTGAGTCGGGTTTCGACCTGGCCCTGGCGGAGCTCGACGAGGGCTTCATTGTGACGGCGGGGAGCCCCAAGGGCGAGGCGCTGCTCGGACAACTGCCCCTCGAAGCCCTGGATCCCGTCCAGCAGGCCACCGCCGACGGGGAGATCATTGCTGCCGCCCAGGCGCAACAACGCGCCCTGCCGTCCCGCAACCTGCGTGATGGCCTCTTTGCCAACCTGCACCACCCCCGCTGGGAGGATGTGGCCCAACGCTGCCTGTCCTGTACCAACTGCAGCTCCGTCTGCCCCACCTGTTTCTGCCACGCCGAGACGGAGGAACCTGCCCTGGACGGCCTGAGCAGTACCCATTCCCGGCAATGGGACTCCTGTTTCACTGAGGGACACAGTGCTATCCATGGCATAGTCATTCGCGCCGACACCCGCCAACGCTACCGCCAGTGGCTGACCCACAAGCTCGGGAGCTGGCATGACCAGTATGGCCGCTCCGGCTGCGTGGGCTGCGGACGCTGCATCGCCTGGTGCCCGGCAGGCATCGACATTACCGCCGAAGCGGCGGCCGTCTGCGGAGGGGATCATGCCTGATCCTTACCTTCCCCAGGAAGTTGAGGTCCTGAGGCGCATTCAGGAATCCTCTACCATCTTCACCCTGCGCCTTGCCTTCACCGACCCGGAAATGCAGATCCGCTATCGCTTTCAGCCGGGCCAGTTCAACATGGTTTATCTGTACGGGGTGGGCGAGGTGCCCATTTCCATCGTCTCCGATCCCGAAGACGCGCTCCACATCGATCATACCATCCGTGCCGTGGGCCGGGTCACCCAAGGACTGGCGTGCCTGGGGAAAGGCGCCCGCCTAGGCCTGCGCGGACCTTACGGCCGGGGCTGGCCCCTGAAACGGGCCGAAGGCAGGGACATCGTGCTACTCACCGGGGGGCTGGGCTGTGCGCCGGTGGTTTCGGTCATCCACTACATCCTGCGGCGACGGGAACGCTTTGGGCGGCTCACCATCCTGCAAGGGGTCAAGCATACCGACGACCTCATCTGGCGCGACCAGTACGAAGCCTGGAGTCGTCTGCCCGACGTGCAGGTGGGGCTGGCGGCGGACGTGGGCAGCCCCGGTTGGTTCGGGCAGGTGGGGCCGGTGACGGTCCTCTTCGACCGCGTGCAGTTCGATCCCGGTGCGCTGGTGATGATGTGCGGCCCCGAGCCCATGATGCGGGCGGCCGTGCAGGAGTTGCTGCGGCGCGGCGTGGCGGGGGAGGACTTGTGGCTCAGCATGGAGCGCAGCATGCACTGCGCCGTCGGTCATTGCGGCCATTGTCAGATCGGAGGAAACTTCGTCTGCCGGGATGGCCCGGTATTTCCCTATCCGGAGATTCAGGCCCTGCTGGGCGAGCGAGGGTTTTGACGTCATGGCCACCGCCAAATCGCGCCTCGCGGTGCATAAGTTCAGTTCCTGCGACGGTTGTCAGTTGGCCTTCCTGAATCTGGGGGAAGACCTGCTGCGGCTTGCCGAACTGGTGGAGATCGTCCACTTCGCCGAGGCCGGACCCGTGGACCCGGATGCGGTCGTGGATATTGCCTTCGTGGAGGGGAGTATCTCCACGCCCGAAGATGAGGAGCGCATCCAGAAGATCCGCAAGAACAGCCGGTGGCTCATCACCATCGGCGCCTGTGCCACCGCCGGCGGCCTCCAGGCCTTGCGCAACCTGGCCGACGGCCCCGGCTGGATCGCGGAGATCTACGCCCAGCCCGAACACATCCATAGCCTGGCCACCTCCACCCCCATCGCCGCCCACGTCCCGGTGGACCTGGAGCTGTGGGGCTGTCCGGTGAACGGGCGCCAGGTCCTGGGGGCGGTGCGCGCCCTGCTTTTCGGGGTCGTACCAGCACTCGAAAAGGACAAGGTCTGCCTGGAGTGTAAACGCCATCAAGCGGTCTGCGTACTGGTAGCCAAGGGTCTGCCATGCATGGGGCCGGTGACGCTCACCGGCTGCGGGGCGCTGTGCCCCCGTTTCGGACGCGATTGCTATGCCTGCTACGGGCCGGCGGAAAACCCCAACGCTGCGGCGCTCGGGCGGCGGCTGGAAGGGTTCGGTCTGGTGCCGGAGGCCGTCGCCCGGCGTTTCCTCTTCATCAACAGCGGCGCCCCGGCCTTTGCCGAAGCGGGCCGCCATTGGCGGGAGCAGGCCGATGACCCAAAGCCGTAAGATCAGCCTCTGCGTGCCGGTCCTGGCGCGGGTGGAAGGGGAAGGCGCCCTGGACCTGGAAGTGCATGACGGGCGCATTCAAACCCTGCGCCTGCGCATTTTCGAGCCGCCGCGACTCTTCGAGAAGTTCCTGGAAGGCCGGGAATACCAGGAGATCCCGGACATGGTGGCGCGCATCTGCGGCATCTGCCCGGTGGCCTACCAGATGAGCACCGTGCATGCCATCGAGGGCGTCTTCGGCCTGGCACCCGGTCCCTGGGTGCGGGCGATGCGCCGGGTGTTCTACTGCGGCGAATGGATACAGAGCCACAGCCTGCACATCCATCTGCTGGCAGCGCCCGATTTCCTGGGCTACAGCAGTGTCTCCGAGATGGCGCGCGCGCATCCCGACGTCGTGCGCCGGGGGCTCGCCCTCCAGGCCCTGGGCAACGAGATCATCCGCTTTTTCGGCGGTCGCTCGGTGCATCCCGTGGGCGCCCGGGTGGGGGGCTTTCACCGCGCGCCCAGCCGGGCGGAGGTGGCGGTACTCCGGGAGCAGGTGCGGGCCGCCCTGCCGGGGGCCGAGGCCCTCGTGGCCTGGACCGCCGCGCTGAACCTGCCCGACGACCCTCAGGACTTTGTCAGTGTCGCCCTGCGCCACCGGGATGAGTACCCCATGAACGAGGGGCGCGTCGTCTCCAGTGACGGCCTGGACATTCCCATCGCCGGCTACGAAGGCCATTTCCGGGAGCACCAGGAACCTCACTCCACCGCCCTCTATGCGGCGCTGGACGGACGCCCCTACCTGGTGGGCCCCCTCGCGCGGCTCAACCTCAATCTGGATCGCTTGCATACCCCTGTCCGGGAGGCCCTGGGGCGTACCGGCATCGCCTTTCCCAGCCGCAACATGTTCCACAGCATTGTGGCACGGGCGGCAGAGATCCATTATGCCCTTCTGGAGGCTAGCCGCCTGCTGGAAGATTACACCGAGCCGGAGGCGTCCTTCGTTTCCGCCGTGCCGCGCTCCGGCATTGGGTACGGGTGCACGGAGGCCCCCCGCGGTCTGCTCTGGCACCGTTACGATCTGGATACCGCAGGTCAGGTGCTGCACGCCCGCATCGTCCCGCCCACCAGCCAGAACCAAGCGCGTATCGAGGCGGACCTGCGTCACTCCCTGGAAACCCTGGGTCTGAACCGGGACGACGACACCCTGCGCCAGCAAGCCGAGATGGTGATCCGCAACTACGATCCCTGCATCTCTTGCGCCACCCATTTCCTGACGGTTCGGGTGGAGCGGCGGTGAACTCCGTCCGCGTCCTCGGCATCGGTTCGCCCGTCGCGGGCGACGATCTGGGTTGGCGGCTCGCGGAGGCCCTGGAACAGGCGGGCTTGCCCCGGTATTTTCCCGCGGGAATGGTCCACGTCACACTCTGCGATCGCCCCGGCAGCCTCCTGCTCCCGGCCATGCGCGGCGCGCGCCTGGCCATTCTCCTGGACGCCATGCGCAGCGGCGCGCTGCCCGGCACGGTGCGGCGCCTAGATATGCTGGAACTGGACGATAGCACCGGGCTGCTGTCGAGCCATGGCTTCGGGGTGACCGAGGCCCTGGCCCTGGGCCGCGCCCTGGAGGATCTGCCGCCTCGGGTGCTTATTTACGGGATCGAGACGGGCCAGACGCCCTCCCTTCCGCCACCCGGCGACCTGGTGGCCCTTCTTTGGCCGACAATCATCGACGATATCCGGGTATGCCTGGGTGAACCTGGGATATCATCCTGCGTCCCGTCTGCGGGCGTCACGCCCTTCTCCCCGGCGAATGCGCATTCCATCCCAGGGGAGCCTTGCGGCAGGGGCTTGGCGGAGAACCATGCTGACCAGTAGCCCCGGATATCTGCGTGACTTTTTGCACCATACAGATCGTCGCTGCATTTATTCGGCGGGTTGGAGCGCGCGACGGTAGTAGAACCACGCAGTGGCCCAGGTGAGCACCATCAGGGAGGCCACCATCCCGCCCAGGGTGCTAAAGTTCAGATCTTGAATGAAGGTCCAGAATATCCCCTGCCAACGGAATTCCGATGCCAATAGTTGCAGCCATTCGGTGCTGCCCACCACGAGTGCCACCAGGACCCCCAGGCCGGTGATGATGGTGTTGAAAAAGAGCTTGCGTACAGCGTCGATCATGGCCCAGTCGTAGATCTTTATCATGACTAGCCCGTCCACCGTATCCATCAGGCTCATGCCCGCGGTGAAGAGCAGCGGGAACACCATGACCCCCCACAGCGGCAGCCCGCCATGCTGGGCCATGGTGGCCGAAATCCCCAGCACGGCCACCTCAGTGGCTGTGTCGAAGCCTAATCCAAACAGGAAACCCACGGGATACATCTGCCAACTATGGTCGATGCGTCGGTAGACAGCACGAAAGATGCGGGCCATGAACCCCCGCTGTTCCAGCAGATCGAGCACATCGGCGTGCTCGGCAGCCGCCCGGTCACCCTGGCGGCAACGACGCAGGACCTGCCACAGGCGAAAGAAGATGTATAGGTTGATAAGACCGATCAGGGTGAGGAAGGTCGCTGAGACGGTGGTGCCGAACACCTTCCCGAACCGCTCAAAGATCTGCATGTGGCGCTCGGTCTCTCGCACGACCAGCGCCAATCCCAGGGAAAGAAAGATGACGATGCTCGAATGGCCGAGGGAGAAGTAGAGTCCCACCCCGACGGGCTTCCGGCCGTCCTGGCGCAGCTTACGGGTGACATTGTCGATGGCAGCGATGTGGTCGGCATCAAAAGCGTGGCGCAAGCCGAAAAAATAGGCCAGCGCGCCAATGCCCAGCAGGGCAGCGTCGAGGCGGCGCAGCGCCAGAAGGAGGCCCCAGGCCAATACATTGAGCAGAACCACCGTCCCCAGCGCGCCCACGAGGGGCCAGGCGGGCAAGCCCTTCCATACCGTTTTCACCGCCCCTCCCATCAATATCCCCTCTCAGAAACTGGGTCTATGCCATTGGCATATCCACGATCCATTCATCCTCATTCAGCTGTCGAGCTTGCACCCAAGCCCATAACGCTCCACCTTGCTGCGCAGGCCGACCCGCGACAAACCCAATTCAGCGGCCGCTCGGCTCTTGTTCCCACCATGGCGGATCAGCACTTCCCGTAAGATATGCGCCTCCATCTTCTCAACCCGCTCCTTGAGGCTGCCACCGGCTAAAGGACTCGAACACAATACTTCCCCCCCTCTTAGTCCCGACGCGCAGATCGGGGCGGAGAGCAACTCCTTCCCCAAGGAATCCCCGTCTGCCAGCACCAACATGCGCTGCACCTCGTTTTCCAGTTCCCGTACATTGCCCGGCCAGCCATAGGCCTGCATGTAGGCGATGGCCTCGTCCGTGAATCCCTTGATCGGCTTATCGTGCAGCTTGACGGCCCACTCCAGCGCCCTTTTGGCGAGAAGTGGAACGTCCATTGAACGTGCGCGTAATGGCGGCAAGTGTAGATGCATCACCGACAGCCGATAGTACAGGTCTTCGCGGAAACGCCCAGCACGGACTTCCTCCGCCAGATTCCGATTGGTGGCAGCGACCACCCGCACATTTGCCTTCCTGCGCTGGTTGCTGCCGAGGGGACGGAACTCGCCGCCCTGTAGCACCCGTAGCAGTTTCACCTGGAAGGCGGGGGAGATCTCACCGATTTCATCCAGGAAGACGGTACCGCCATCGGCCTGCTCGAACAGGCCCACCCGGTCGCAGATGGCGCCGGTAAACGCCCCTCTCTTGTGGCCAAACAGTTCGCTCTCTAGCAGCCTGTCGGACTTTCACGGGCCAGCCTATTGAGGTATAATTATTTATAATTCAATGTGCTGAGTGAACGATGGCCTACTTTATCGACCCCGACCGCAAGACCAGTTATCTTCTGCCTCCGTCCATGGAGGACTGGTTACCCGAAGGGCATCTTGCCCGCTTTATCGTCGAGGTCATTGAGCATCTGGACCTTTCCCGACTGGTCAAGCAATACGCTGGTCGGGGCTGCAAGGCCTATCATCCGGCAACACTGTTGGCGATTTTAGTCTACGGCTATGCCAATGGGGTATTCTCCAGCCGCAAGCTGGAGCAGGCCACCTACGATTCCGTGGCCTTCCGTTATCTTGCGGCAGGCAGCCATCCCGATCACGACACTCTGGCG
>JBBIUH010000170.1:0-35918 GCA_037440305.1 Acidithiobacillus sp. | reverse complement strand
ATTCGCATAAGCGTTGGTGGATTTCGGTGATCGCTTCCGTTGTCGTGGCCGGAGCCTTGAGCCCGCCGGTGTCGATCCACTGCTGAACGGCGATATGGGCCTTGGCCTCAAGCTGGAGGTCGCGCTTTTTGGCGTCCTGACTGTAGTCGTTCCTGAGGGCGCGCTCGATGTCGATCGGATGCGTATCGTGGCCTTCGATCAGGTTGCTGTAGTAGCAGTTCATCGCCCGCACGAGGGTAGCGAGGGAGTCGAGCAGGCTATTGGGCAGGGAGCGGCGGAAGCCCGCGCTCCTCGCGGCCAGTTCGACCGCCAAATCGGTCAGTGCCGCCCGGTGCTTGGAGTCGGCACCGATCAGCAGCGGCTCCATGGCCGAGATCGTCTCGCCCCGGTCCTTGGCCGCTTTTGTGTCCGCTTCTATGTCCGGTTTCTTATTGATCATATCTCATTATATAACAATGTATTGGTTCTGAGAAACCTACCTGTCAGGCCGCTTTAAAGTCCGGTTCTGTGTCCGGCAAACCCTGCCAACTGAGTGCGGTGGAGTGCTTTTCCAATCGGGTGACGGGCAGATCTGGACTGGCGATCGATTCACCCGCCCGGCGCCGACGCAGGTCCCGGGATGCGGCCCGGAAGGCGGTGGCAAAGGGTTCATAACCTTCGTCCATACGCCAGTAATTCGTGTCCCGCCCGGTGGCCAGATGGCGGAGCAGGTACATAGGGTTCTTGACCTCGCTTTTAGCTACAATTCTAGCCACAGTGTATATCCACAACACATTGAAAGATATCTTACTTTATGGAAAATCAAACAATTGATATAACATGGCGGAGAGGGTTGGATTACTGTTGAGGAACTGGAGCGGGAGATGGCCCAGCAATGAAAATACGGGATATACTGACGAAACTTGCCGCGGATGGTTGGCAGTAAGTAGCCATGCGCGGTAGCCATCGGCAGTTCAAGCATCCAACGAAGCCGGGGCGCGTTACCGTAGCGGGCCATCCTGGCGACGATGTTGCGCCGGGCACGTGGAACAGCATTTGCCAACAAGCCGAATGGAAGGAGTAACCCCATGAGATACGCAGCGATCATCGAGCCCACGGGAACAGGCTTCTCCGCCTACGTGCCGGACTTGCCCGGCTGTATTGCCACTGGGGAAACGCGGGAAGCCGTACTCTCCGCCATCCAGGAGGCCATCACCTTCCACCTGGAGGGGATGCGGGAGGATGGGCAGCCCATCCCACCAGCGGCCAGTCTCGTGGAGTACGTGGATGTTCGCGCGGCCTAGCAGTGGCAGCACGAATGAATAGCGATCTCACCAAAAGGCTGATAAATACTTTCTCTGCCCTTTACCGCTATCCACTAGAGTTTGGCTTTGAGTGCGATGATGGTTGGTTTGGCATTCTGTTGGGATTGTCTGAACAGCTATCAGACGATGCAAGCGGTGTTCCCACAACATCTGAGGACTATCCATACGCCATCCAAGTCAAGCAAAAGTTCGGCCAACTGCGTTGGTACGGGGAAAACCTGTCCGAGGCCATGAAGTCATCCATAGAGATTGCTGCCAAGTATTCCCTCGAAGCCTGTGAAATCTGCGGCGCTCCCGGGAAGTTGTGGAATCATTGAGGATGGTACTCAGTGAGGTGCAAAGATCATGAGCCTCTTTGATACAGTAAGCGGCGGTATTACGCTTCAAACTTGAAACCGCCCCCCTAAATGGAGACACCAAATGTTACGCGATCCGTACAATGAGAGTCAGTACAACGTGGGAAACTCGATTTTCCCTGGATTCAACGACAAAAAAGGCGTGGTGTTATGCCTGGCTCACCGATACTGGGCGACGCATCCCAGGATGGAATCAATAGTGGGTTACCCGGTGGGCCGGAGCGTATATGCCACGGGCGAAGAGGGACTTCTCCTTTTTGGCCCGTATTTAGGCCTTCCAAAGGGACATTATGTCGCCACCGTCTATGGCGCAGCTCTGAAATCAGAGGGTTTGAACGACTGCTGGATGGATGTATCGTGGAACAGAGGCGACAATCTGGTGGTACGTCGGGCCATATATGCGGCAACAGCCGATGCGGTCGGTGAGTTGGGTCGCGTAGCCTTTGAATTGCCGGCCTATGCTGAAGATGTTGAAGTGCGGGTTTATGTGGCAACGGGTATCGCTATTCGCGTTGATGAAATTACCTTAAAGGAATCTCATGAATCGTAAGTTTGTTGTACGCGCCCCGCAAGATATGGGAACAGATGAACCTGCAGCCCGGTCAAAAAATAGGTGTGCTGCAGATTGGGCAGCACATTGAATTGATTCCGCAGCAACCGGCCCGAGCGCTCAGGGGCTCGCTACGCGGCATCGACACTACCGTCGATCGAGATCGGGATCAGGTATGAAACATGTGGTAGATTCCTCTGCCTGGCTCGAGTACTTCGCGGATGGACCGAATGCCGAGGTCTTTGCGCCCGTCATAGAAGCACCTGATGGACTGCTCATCCCAGTGGTTACGCTATTTGAGGTGTTTAAGCATGTTGTACAGCAGAGAGATGAGCACATGGCACTGGCTTGCGTGGCACTCATGCAGCGGGGAACCGTAGTGGATATGGATGCTACCCTGGCACTGGAGACGGTGAGCCTGAGTATGCTCCATAAAGTGCCCCTTGCGGGTAGTCTGGTTTATGCCACTGCACGGCGAGGACGTGCGCTCTTATGGACTCAGGACTCGGATTTCAACGGGCTGGATAGAGAACAAACGTTGGAAGGATTGTGACAAATGACCGGAGGTATAAGATAGCCTGGATGATGGAAAGCGTATTCAACACGACAGAGCCCCTGGCTGGCAAACGAATTCTTCTGGGTGTGGGCGGCAGCATTGCTGCCTACAAGAGCCCGGAGATCGTGCGCGCCCTGCGCCAGGCCGGAGCGGAGCTGCGCGTGGTCATGACACGGGGGGCTGCACAGTTTGTAACGCCGCTGACTTTGCAGGCCGTGAGTGGGGAGCCCGTACGTAGCGACCTCTTTGCCGCCGCCGAAGAGGCGGCCATGGACCACATCCGCCTGGCACGCTGGGCCGAGGCCCTTTTAATCGCACCCATCTCCGCCAATGGAATGGCCCGTCTCGCCCAAGGCTTAGCCGATGACCTGCTCAGTACCGTCGTTCTCGCCAACCGTGCGCCGCTCTTTCTCGCACCCGCGATGAACAGTGCCATGTGGGCACACCCTGCGACACAGCGCAATGTCGCCCAGTTGCGGGCGGATGGCGCCCACTTTTTGGGTCCGGACAGCGGCAGTCTCGCCTGTGGTGAGGAAGGTACCGGACGACTGTTGGCACCAGAGCGCATGGTGAGTGAACTACGTCTCGCTCTGGCCGAGAAAACCCTGCGCGGGCAACGTATCCTCATTACCGCCGGGCCAACCTGGGAAGCGATCGACCCCGCTCGCGGTCTAAGCAATCGCGCCAGTGGCCGCCAGGGTTTTGCCCTCGCCCAGGCCTGCGCGGAAGCGGGGGCGGATGTGTTGCTGATTACCGGCCCTACCCATGAGCAAACGCCGCCGGGAGTAAGCCGCCAGGATGTTCTCTCTGCACAGGACATGCTCGCGGCCTGTCTGCAGGCACTGGACAAACCCACGGATATCCTCATCGCCAATGCCGCCGTCGCCGACCACAGGCCGAGTCAGTTCAGCGCGCATAAACTAGGCAAAATGGATATCGCAAACCCGTTGCCTCTCAGCATTAATCCCGATATCGTCAGCACGGTCCATCAGGACCCTCGGCGACCACGCTATATTGTCGCTTTTGCCGCAGAGACCCACAACCACCTCGCCGCAGCAAGCGCCAAGGCGCAGCGCAAGGGGGCGGACATCATCGTAGTCAACGATATTACTTCTGCCGATATGGGGATGGGTGCTACCGATAATGCCTGCAGTATTTTGCAGGGCGAACGGGTACAGCACATCCCCCGTTGCAGCAAAATGGATCTCGCGCGCCATCTGGTACGTCACCTCAGCACGTTTTTCCACCTTCCGGTACCGGAGTCCAAAGGCCTTCATGAATAGCCTGCAAATTCGCATCCTTGATCCACGCATCGGCCAGGAATGGCCCCTCCCCCATTATGCCAGCGCCGACGCCGCAGGCATGGACCTGCGCGCCTGCCTGGACGCCCCGCTGCAACTGGCTCCCGGGCAGGCAGAACTCGTCTCCGCCGGGTTTGCCATGCATATCGGCGACCCGCAGGTTACGGCACTGTTACTGCCGCGTTCTGGTCTCGGGCATCGCGGCCTGGTACTGGGTAATCTGGTCGGTCTCATTGATGCGGACTATCAGGGGCCACTGAAGGTTTCTCTGTGGAATCGTGGCACTGCAGAAATAGTCATTGAACCCGGTGAGCGCGTAGCGCAAATGGTGCTGGTGCCGATCATTCGCCCCGACATTACGGTGGTGGCCAGTTTTACCACCAGCGAACGGGGCGTCGCAGGCTTTGGCAGCACCGGACGTCAGTAGACACCAACGTGCCAGTATCCCTCTATACAGCCCGGCTTCGCCGCGCATCCTGAAAATAGCCAATTAAAAAACCGGCCTCGAGCATCAGGCCGGTTTTTTCAGAGCAATCTCTGACTATTCAGCAGTGGCTGCTTGCCGATCTACAAGCTCAACAATAGCCAACGGCGCATTGTCACCAGCCCGAAAGCCGTACTTAACAATACGCAGATAACCACCTGGACGCGCCAGATAGTGCGGACCGAGATCATCAAACAACTTGACCACCGCCTGGCGATCACGCAGACGCGAAAACGCCAGCCGCCGCTTGGCCACTGTCGCGTCCTTCGCCAGCGTAATCATCGGCTCCGCAAAGCGCCGCAGTTCTTTCGCCTTGGGTAACGTAGTAACGATTCGCTCATGATGAAACAAGGACACCATCATATTGGCAAACATCGCCTGCCGATGACTACTATTACGATTTAACTGTTTACCACTTTTGCGATGACGCATAACCCCATTCCCTCTACAAAATTTCTAACCTTAACTGCTGATCGAATCCGCATCGGCAGCTCGCCCAGGCACCGGTGGCAAATTTTCCGGTGGCCAATTGTCGAGTCGCATCCCCAACGTAAGACCATGCGCCACTAAAACTTCTTTTATCTCGTTGAGAGACTTGCGTCCAAGATTAGGCGCTTTCAAGAGCTCCTGCTCCGACTTCTGAACCAAGTCTCCGATGTAAAAAATATCCTCAGCTTTCAAACAGTTTGCCGATCGTACCGTAAGCTCCAGGTCGTCAACCGGGCGAACCAATAATGGCGTAAGACTCTCATTGGCCTGCGCCTGTGACGCCTCAGGAATTTCCTTCGTTTCCGCACCGGCTAACACACCGAGCTGACTGCGGAAAATACGGGACGCCTCTTGCACTGCCCAAATCGGGTCGACCACGCCATTCGTCTCGACATCGAGTATCAGACGGTCCAGGTCAGTACGCTGCTCTACCCGAGCACTTTCCACCAGGTAGCTTACGCGCAATACGGGGCTGAAACTCGCGTCCAGGGCCATCACGCCGATGCGCTTTTCATGACTCTGCCGACGCGTGGCAGCGGCGTCATAACCCCTGCCCTCGTCAATACGCAAATGAAGCACCAGTTCAACGTCGCGGGTTAAAGTGGCAATCACCTGATCAGGATTGGCCACCTCAATGCCGTGCTCAGACACGATATCCGCACCCGTCATTTGACCGGGGCCACGCTTACGCAGCGTCACCACCGCCTCTCCGCGTCCATGCGCACGAACTGCCAACATTTTCAAGTTGAGCAGAATATCCACAACATCTTCTTGCACCCCTTCGATGCTGGAATATTCGTGCAACACCCCTTCAATCTCGACTTCCGTAACCGCCGCGCCTTTGAGAGACGATAACAACACTCGGCGCAACCCACTACCCAAGGTGTGACCAAAGCCACGCTCCAAGGGTCCGAGGGCAATACGCGCACGGTGTGCTGAAACTTCTTCCACATCGACGCCCTGCGGACGCAACAGCTCTCCTACCTCAGTCATAAGCGTTCCTCAACCCCCGGTCTTACTTAGAGTACAACTCCACGACGACCTGTTCGTTCAAATCCGAAGCGATATCTTCTCGCACCGGTACGGCTTTGATAGTGGCCTTGAGTTCGGTAGTGTCCATACTCACCCATTCCGGAAAACCACGGCCAGCCGCAGCCTCTACCGCAGAGATAATACGCATGTGCGCCCGAGCACCCTCCGCAACGCTCACCTCGTCACCGGCGCGAACCTGATAAGAAGGGATATCCACACGCCGTCCATTCACCAGAATGTGGCCGTGGCGAACCACCTGCCGCGCTTCAGCACGAGATGCTCCGAACCCTAAACGATAGGCCACATTGTCGAGACGCAACTCCAGAAAGCGCAGCAACAACTCACCGGTAACGCCCCGCGTCTGGCTGGCACGCTGGAAATAGCGACGGAACTGTCCTTCCAGCACGCCGTAGATACGACGGATTTTTTGCTTTTCACGCAACTGACCGCCATATTCACTGACACGTCCGCGCCGCTGACCATGCTGCCCTGGGGCGTAGGCTCGTATACTCACTGGACATTTATCAGAAAAGCACTTCTCGCCTTTGAGAAATAATTTTCCACCTTCGCGCCGACATAAACGGCAACTCGGACCCGTATATTTAGCCACAGATAACCTCCACCTAAAAATTAAACACGCCGCTTTTTAGGCGGACGGCATCCGTTATGGGGAATCGGCGTCACGTCGCGAATGCTCGCAATACGGAAGCCAATAGAATGAAGTGCACGCACCGTACTCTCTCGACCCGGCCCCGGTCCCCGCACTTCGACATCCAAGTTCTTCACACCATATTCCTGCGCTTTTTTGCCCGCGTTTTCCGCCGCCACCTGTGCAGCGAAAGGTGTACTTTTACGTGAACCACGGAACCCCGACCCGCCCGAGCTAGCCCAGGTTAAAACGTTACCCTGACGATCACTGATCGTGATAATCGTGTTGTTGAAGGATGCATAAATGTGCGCGACGCCATCAAGAACGTTTTTCTTGACCTTCTTTCGCACACGGGAGTTCGCTTGTGTTTTCGCCATTGCTAGAATCTTCCTGCTTAACGCGTAATGGACTTAGCGGGACCCTTGCGCGTACGCGCATTGGTCTTTGTCCGCTGGCCGTGAACTGGGAGACCGCGGCGATGCCGTATACCGCGATAACAACCCAAATCCATCAGACGTTTGATATTCATGGTGACTTCGCGGCGTAAATCGCCCTCCACCAGGAACTTCGCAACCTCTGAACGTATGCGTTCCAGCTCAGGCTCGCTGATATCCTTGACCCGCATATCAAAGGCAATTTCCGCAGCGCTCAAAACATGCTGCGCACGCGCCCTACCAATGCCATAAATATACGTCAAGGCAATTTCTATTTGTTTATTGTTCGGAATATTTACACCAGCGATGCGGGCCATCCGCAATTCCTCCAAGAGACTGAGTGGGTTGACCCCACAGACCAAACAGTTTCGCCTACCGCCTTAACCCTGGCGCTGCTTATGGCGGGGCTCAACACAAATCACGCGAACCACACCATTACGACGAACAATTTTGCAGTTACGACAAAGCTTCTTAACCGACGCACGAACCTTCATGACTATCCCCTATTTGGCACGATAAATGATGCGACCCTTGGTTAAATCATAGGGCGTCATCTCTACGGTAACCTTATCCCCAGGTAGAATGCGAATATAATGCATTCGCATTTTCCCGGAGATATGTGCATTAACGACATAACCATTCTCCAAGCGCACCTTGAACGTCGCACTTGGCAAATTCTCTATTACCTCACCCTGCATTTCCAGGGTATCTTCTTTCGACATTTAGCCTGCTGCCCCTACCGCTTTCACGATTCTAGAGAATACTTCATCGGCTTCACCCTCCCCACTCACCAGGTGATAGGCAGGTCGATCGTGATAATAAGCGATCAAAGGCGCAGTCTCCGCCTGATAGACAGCCAACCGTTTACGAATTACTGCGGGCTGATCATCCTCACGTTGCAACAACACACCCCCACAGATATCGCAGACCCCTTTAACTGCAGGCGCATGGTAGCGTATGTGATAGATCGCCCCGCATTTCGAACACACCCTCCGCCCGGAGAGACGTTCGACAATTTCTTCGTCAGACAAATTTATATGCAGCACCGCGGTAATTTGGTCGCCATGCGCACTTACTAAGTTATCAAGCGCATTCGCCTGATGGATGGTTCGGGGAAATCCGTCGAAGACCACCCCTGCCGCCGCGTCCGGAAGAAGTAGCCGCTCCGCAACGATACCAATAATAATTTCATCACCCACCAGCGCGCCCGACTCCATCACTGCCGCCGCACGCAGCCCGATCTCACTACCAGACTGAATAGAGGCGCGGAGCATATCACCAGTAGACACATGAGGCAAGTCCATTAACTGGGCAAGCCGCTGGGCCTGAGTGCCCTTACCGACGCCAGGCGCACCAAGAAAAATCAAATGCTTTGCCACTATCACCGCCCACTGGGAGGGTTTTTACGAATCAACCCCTCGTACTGATGCGTCAACAAGTGACTCTGAATCTGCCCCATCAAATCCATCATCACCACGACGACAATCAGCAGACTGGTGCCACCAAAATAGAACGGCACGTTGTACTGAACAATGAGAAACTCTGGCAGCAGGCAAACCAAGGTCAGATATATGGCGCCCCAAAGCGTGAGCCGCGTAAGGATACGATCCATATATTTCGCCGTATGCTCGCCAGGCCGGATACCCGGCACGAAGGCTCCGGACTTTTTCAGGTTATCTGCGGTGTCCCGAGGATTAAACACCATAGCCGTATAGAAAAAGGCAAAAAATACAATCGCAGTGGTGAATACGACCACGTAAAGTGCAGACCCTGGACTCAAGGCCTGTCCAAAGCGCGCAAGCCACTCCATCCCAGGCACATTAGCGAACCACCCAGATAACGTCGCCGGTAAAAGGATGATGCTAGATGCGAAGATCGGCGGAATTACGCCAGACATATTTACCTTGAGCGGCATGTGCGTGCTCTGGCCCCCATATATTTTACGACCGACCTGCCGCTTGGCGTATTGGATGGGAATACGTCTCTGCGCACTCTCCATAAATACCACAAAACCGGTCACCCCAAGCGCAAGGACAAAGAGCGCTACCACGAACAGCGGCTGAAACTGACCGGTTTTGGTTAACTCAAAAGTCGTCCCGATAGCCTCTGGCAGGCCAGCGACAATACCGGCAAATATGATCATAGAAATGCCGTTACCGATCCCCCGCTCCGTAATTTGTTCTCCAATCCACATCAAAAAGACGGTGCCGCAGGCAAGCGAAATGGTTGTCGTGAACAGAAATAGTGGACCTGGATCAATCACCACAGGAAGATGTCCGGCGTGCATCTTCTCAATCGCGATGGCGATTCCCAATCCTTGCATCAGAGCAAGTATGACCGTGGCATAACGTGTATACTCCGTTATTTTTCGACGCCCCGCTTCACCTTCCTTTTTAAGTTCTTCCAGCTTTGGGAAAACCGACCCCGCCAACTGGAATATGATCGATGCGCTGATGTAGGGCATGATCCCTAAAGCGAAAACTGTCAGGCGGGAGAGTGCGCCCCCCGAGAACATGTTGAACATGCCCAGGATAGTTCCCCGCTGCTGGTTAAAAAATGCCGCCATGGCCGCCGGATCAATTCCCGGCACCGGTATGTGCGCCCCAACACGAAAAACCAGGAGCGCGCCCAGCAGAAAAAGAATGCGGTTACGTAACTCATTGATCTTTCCGGCACCCACTGCGGCGCCGCCAATGCTACGTAACCCGGCCATTAACCTTCTACCTTTCCGCCAGCGTTCTCAATGGCCGCCCGGGCACCCGCGCTTACGCGCAGGCCACGCACAGTCAAAGCCTGCGTGACTTCGCCGGTTAAAATAACCTTAACCGAATCCGGCGAGCCACGAACGATGCGCCGAAGCAGCAACCCTTCAAGATCTACTACGCCGTCAATTGCTGCGGACTCCAGTTGGGACAACGCCACCTCAACGACGCGGGAACCTAATGCGTTACGGAACCCACGCTTAGGAATACGTCTTTGCAAAGGCATCTGACCGCCTTCGAAACCTACCTTATGGTAGCCACCGGAGCGGGCATGCTGACCTTTGTGACCACGACCGGCTGTTTTGCCTAAACCGCTTCCGATACCACGTCCAACACGGCGACGGTCTTTTTTCGAGCCCTCTGCAGGCGCAATCGTATTTAATTTCATCACAGCTCTTCCCACCGAAGTAGATAGGGTATTTTATTGACCATTCCACGAATTTCTGGAGTATCCAAACGTTCTACCGAATGATTTGTGTGACGCAACCCCAATCCCAGCACAACCCGCCGATGCTTCTCAGCAACGCCAATCAGACTTTTTACCAGCGTGATGCGCAGTTGCTTACTCATCGTGCCCTCCCTGGCCGCGAATTTCCTTCAAACTTTTGCCACGTTTCATAGCGATAGCCTGAGGACTGGCAAGCTTATTAAAAGCATCGAAAGTCGCGCGAACAACATTGATAGGGTTGTTAGAACCCAGAGACTTGGCAACTACATTCCGCAGTCCCACGGCCTCACAAACTGCACGCATCGCACCGCCAGCGATTACGCCACTACCTTCTGGAGCCGGCCGCAGCATTACCCGCGCCGCGCCATGACGACCTTCTACCGGGTAAGGAATCGTGCCGCCCTTCATCAAGGGTATGCTCGTCATCCATCGGCGTGCCTGGTCGGTAGCCTTTTGTATACCCGCGGGGACTTCTTTGGCCTTTCCGCGGCCAAAGCCAACCTTTCCATCTCCATCGCCCACCACCATGAGCGCCGCAAAGCCGAACTGCCGTCCGCCTTTAACCACCTTAGAAACGCGGTTGATGTGAATAAGCTTTTCCTGCATTCCATCGTTAGGCTGCGTATCGCGATTTTCCCGTGCCATCTTAGCTCTCCATCAGAACGACAACCCGCCCTCGCGGGCGGCGTCGGCCAAAGCTCTCACCCGACCATGGTAACGATACCCGCTCCGGTCAAATGCCACTTCCTTAACGCCCACAGCCAGTGCCTTCGCTGCAACCCGTTGTCCGATAGTTGCGGCGGCCGCAACATCTGCGCCGCGCGGCATTTGCGCGCGGACTTCACCCTCTAGGCTGGATGCCTGCGCGAGAACCTTCCCCTGCCTGTCATCAATCACCTGGGCATATATATGCTTGCCCGACCGAAAAACACAGAGCCGTGGCTTGGCTTGCGATGCGATGCGAGCCCGGGTTTTACGTGCCCGACGGAGCCTTGACGAATTTTTATTCATAGTAGTAAGCCTCAACCATTATTTCTTCTTCGCTTCTTTACGCCTGACATTTTCACCGGCGTACCGTACACCCTTACCCTTGTAGGGCTCAGGCGGACGATAGGCACGAATATCCGCAGCGATCTGACCGACTTTCTGCTTATCGATGCCCCGAATGACGATTTCCGTCTGCGTCGGTGTTTCGATGGTGATATCGTCAGGCACCAGATAATCCACTGGATGGGAAAAACCAAGACTTAGACTGAGCGTCTTACCCTTCGCCTGGGCCCGATAACCCACACCGATAATTTCCAATTTTTGTTCAAAGCCGTGTGAGACACCTTGTACCATATTGTTCAGTATTGCCCGCATCGTTCCCGCCTGGGCGTTTTGGTCTTCCACCCAGGTCAGTGACGCCACACCGGCATCTAGCTGCAATTCCACAGCCGGGTGAAAAGGGACAGAAATCTGCCCTTTAGGGCCTTTCACCACCAGGCAGTGCTCCGCAACGTGGACTTCGACGCCCTTAGGTAGAGGCACTGGCTGTTTCGCTACACGAGACATTTTCGTCCTCCCCTTAGGATACAACGCAGAGAACTTCACCACCGATACCCGCCGTACGAGCCGCGCGATCAGTCATAATTCCCTGAGAAGTCGATATAATAGCAATACCAAAGCCGTCACGTACTCGCGGCAAATCTTCGGCGCCACGGTAAACACGAACACCAGGCCGACTTACCCGCCGAATCTCCACAATAACACCGGCACCCGCGTAATACTTCAACGTTAGGTTAAGAACGGGATGCCCGTCTAACACATCTTCTTTCACATCCAGGATGTAACCCTCTTCCACCAAGACCCGCGCAATGGCGCGTTTCAGCTTGGAAGCAGGCATCTGCACTTTCGCCTTATTTACCTGTTGCGCATTACGAATGCGCGTCAGCATATCAGCAATAGGATCCGTCACGCTCATCGTGTTTCCTCACCAGCTCGCTTTAACGATACCGGGAATCGACCCAGCCGAGGCATGCTTACGAAAGCACAGACGGCAGAGGCCAAACTTCCGATAGTAACCGCGTGAACGCCCGCACAATTTGCACCGGTGATACGCACGCACCTTAAATTTTGGAGTCCTTTCAGACTTCGCGATCAATGATTTCTTTGCCACGCGTCAAACTCCTTCAAGACCGGAAGGGCATCTTGAAGGCTTTCAAAAGCCCAAGGCCCTCATCATCATTCTTGGCGGTGGTAGTAAATACCACGTCCAACCCGCGCAAACGATCGATTTTATCATATTCAATTTCAGGGAATATGATCTGCTCTTTCACGCCCATCGTATAATTCCCACGCCCATCAAACGACCGCGGCGAGAGGCCGCGAAAGTCCCGAATACGGGGAATAGCCACACTGACCAAGCGATCTAAAAACTCATACATAACGATCCCGCGCAAGGTCACCATACATCCTATCGGATAGCCATCGCGGATTTTAAAAGCCGCTACGGACTTTCGTGCACGCGTGACTACCGGTTTCTGACCTGCAATCTTGGTCATATCGCCAACAGCCGCTTCGAGAATTTTTTTATCGCCGACGGCCTCACCCACACCCATGTTGAGCGTGATCTTTCGCAGTTTCGGCACTTCCATAACGCTGCTGAAGCCAAAATCTTGCATCAGTTTGGGCGCAATGGACGTTTTATACAACGAATGTAAACGTGCTTCCATATTATTTCCCTTGCTTAACGGCGGCCAATAACTTCGCCGTTGCTCTTAAAAACACGCACCTTCTGCCCGTCCTCAAGCACCTTATAACCAATTCGGTCCCCGTTACCACTCGCAGCATTAAAAATTGCCACGTTAGATACATGAATTGGCGCCTCTTTTTCCACGATACCGCCAGGCTTGCCCATGCGATCGGGACGAACGTGACGCTTTATCATGTTCACCTTTTCGACCACTACCCGTGATTCTTCTCGTAGCACTTTGAGCACTTTACCGCGCTTGCCCTTGTCCTTACCGGCAAGAATCACGACCTCATCATCCTTACGTACCTTCAACATGGTCATCCCCTACAGCACTTCCGGCGCCAATGAAATTATCTTCATAAAGTTAGCCCCGCGCAGTTCGCGTGTCACCGGGCCAAAAATACGAGTACCAATAGGCTGCAACTGGTTATTCAGGAGCACCGCTGCGTTACTGTCAAAGCGAATCAGAGAACCGTCTTCGCGCCGCACCCCTTTACGCGTGCGGACAACGAGAGCATTGTACACATCGCCCTTTTTTACCTTACCGCGCGGGACAGCATCTTTGATACTCACCTTGATAACATCACCGATACCGGCGTAACGCCGATGTGAACCACCGAGCACCTTAATACACATCACTTCTCGGGCACCGCTGTTGTCTGCAACGCTCAGCCTGGTCTGCATCTGTATCATGCGTTATCCCCTTCCACAATGCCTTCGGCAAGCACTTTCACCAAACGCCAACTCTTGGTTTTCGACAAAGGGCGACATTCTTCAATTTTCACCGTGTCACCGATACGGCACGTGTTTTCTGCGTCGTGGGCGTGAAACTTCTTGGATCGCCGAATATATTTTTTATAAAGCGGATGCTGAATACGACGCTCAACATTTACCACTATGGTCTTATCCATAAGGTTGCTGACTACCGTACCAACCAAACTACGCGGGTTCTTCGCCTCGGTCATGAGTGCGCTTCCTTCTTCACAGTAATGGCTGTCCGCATGCGAGCGATATCACGACGCACAGTGCGTAAACGCGACGTTTTAGCTAACTGCCCAGTCGCGTGTTGCATACGCAACCTGAACTGATCCTCGAGAAGGAGCATCAATTGCACCTGGCAGCCCGCCAAATCGAGTTTTTGAACTTCCTGAGCTTTCATCCCATCACCCGTCTACTCACAAATATCGTCTGTACCGGAAGCTTGGCTGCACCCAGCGCGAACGCTTCACGGGCAACTTCTTCAGTCACACCTTCCATTTCATAAAGCACTTTGCCAGGCTGAATCAACGCCACCCAGTATTCCGGGTTGCCTTTACCTTTGCCCATGCGCACTTCCGCCGGCTTTTTACTGATCGGCTTGTCCGGAAAAATACGGATCCAGATACGACCACCGCGCTTTACGTGGCGGCTGATGGCGCGCCTCGCCGCTTCAAGCTGACGAGCGGTGATACGACCACGGCCAACAGCTTTAAGACCAAACTCGCCAAAGCTTACTTTGTTCCCGCGAGTAGCAATGCCACGATTGCGACCTTTGTGTTGTTTACGAAATTTTGTACGTTTAGGCTGCAGCATCGGAAACTCCCGTCACTTCTGGCGGGCAGCGGCCGTTTGCGCCGTGCTCCACTCCAGGATTTCGCCCTTAAAAATCCACACCTTTACCCCGATAATGCCGTAGGTGGTGTTGGCCTCCGCGAAACCATAGTCAATATCAGCGCGCAACGTATGCAGTGGAACGCGACCCTCCCGATACCATTCGGTACGGGCAATTTCTGCTCCGCCAAGACGACCGGCGCAGTTGATACGCATGCCTAATGCGCCAAAACGCATGGAGTTGGTAACCGCGCGTTTCATCGCGCGTCGAAACATAATGCGGCGGACGAGTTGCTGCGCAACACTTTCAGCTACTAACTGCGCGTCCAGTTCAGGCTTACGGATTTCTTCCACATTAATATGGACAGGAACCCCCATACGCTTCTGTACGTCGTGACGAAGCTTTTCAATATCTTCGCCTTTTTTACCGATAACAATGCCGGGCCGGGCGGTATGCACAGTAATACGCGCACTACGCGCGGGGCGCTCAATAATAATATCAGAGACTGCGCCGCCGGCAAGCCGTTCACGGATAAACTGACGGACCTTGATGTCCTCCAACAATTTCTCTTGGAAGTCGCCTTTACCATACCACCGGGAATTCCAATTCTTAATGATTCCCAGACGCAGTCCGATTGGATTGGTTTTCTGTCCCATACGTTCCTCAGTTAACTCTCTGCGACGACAACGGTGATATGGCTGGTGCGCTTGAGTATCCGTGAGCCGCGCCCTTTCGCTCTAGCCGCAAAGCGCTTGAGTACGGCACCGCCGTCAATCATGATCTGCTCGACGACCAAAGCATCTACATCAGCGCCTTCGTTATTCTCGGCGTTAGCAATAGCAGACTCCAGACACTTGCGAATCGGGAGTGCGGCCTTTTTCGTGGTGAAGCGCAGGATATCCAGCGCCTTACCCACCGGCTGTCCGCGTACCAGATCAGCGACGAGACGCGCTTTTTGGGGGGACATCTGAAGTCCTTTTAGCACTGCTGACGATTTCATCACACCCCCCCTTTAGCGCTTAGCTTTCTTGTCGGCAACGTGACCCTTGAAGGTCCGCGTTAAAGCGAATTCGCCGAGTTTGTGGCCAACCATATTTTCGTTAACGACTACCGGAATATGCTGACGGCCGTTATGAATGCTAATGGTCAATCCAATGAAGTCAGGTGTAATCGTCGAGCGGCGCGACCATGTCTTGATCGGACGACGGCTACTGCTCGCCTGAGCACTCTGTACTTTACGGTCCAAATGTTCATCAATGAACGGACCTTTTTTAATCGAACGTGGCACGTGAAATCCCCTTAACCACTAACGCGAACGACGACGCACAATCATATTGCTCGTACGCTTGTTTCTACGGGTACGATGACCCTTAGTCGGCTGTCCCCACGGCGATACGGGATGACGGCCACCGGAAGTGCGCCCTTCGCCACCACCATGCGGGTGATCCACCGGGTTCATCGCAACACCACGAACCGTTGGCCGTACACCACGCCAGCGCGTCGCACCGGCCTTGCCCAATTGGCGGGAGCCGTGTTCTTCATTCCCAACCTCACCTATCGTAGCGCGGCAGGATACATGAATTCGACGCACTTCGCCAGAGCGCAAGCGCACTTGGGCATAATCTCCGTCACGCGCCATGAGCTGAGCAGATGCCCCAGCAGAGCGAGCGATCTGCCCACCCTTACCTGGCCGCATCTCAATGTTGTGCACCACCGAGCCCACGGGAATACCGCGGAGTGGCATGCAATTACCCGGCTTTATGGGCGCCTGCTCAGCGGAGAGCACCGGATCACCAACGGACATGCCTTTTGCCGCGAGAATATAGCGACGTTCACCATCAACATAACAAATCAATGCAATGTGAGCCGAACGATTGGGGTCGTACTCTAAGCGCTCTACCTTACCAGGTATATCCAATTTATTGCGCTTGAAATCTACCAAGCGATAGTGCGACTTGTGTCCACCACCTTGGTGACGCCGAGTAATACGCCCAAGATTGTTGCGACCGCCACTATGGGACTGCGCTTCAACAAGAGCCGGATGCGCACCTCCCTTATGGAGGCGTGAGTCGACTGTTTTTACCACGAAACGCCGTCCCGCAGAGGTCGGTTTGGTTTTGACTAGTGCCATGTTTTATCCCTCTTCCTTAGGCAACGCCGTAATCTATGCTACTGCCCTCGGCCAGCCGTACATAGGCTTTCTTCCAGGAAGAGCGGCGACCGACATGGCGACCCATCCGCTTTTCCTTACCCATATAGTTACAAGTCTGAACAGAAAGAACCTGGACCTCAAAAAGTTTTTCGACTGCCGACTTGATTTCCAGCTTAGTAGAATCGCGGGCGACCTTAAACACGAACTGATTCGCCTGCTGCTGCACCATCGTACTCTTTTCACTGATAATAGGCGCCAGCAAGACAAGATACTTACGCTCAGCGTTCATCCGTACACCTCACCTAATCTGGCTGCCGCTTCGGTATCCAGCAACACTCGACCATACTGGAGAAGATCAGCAGGCCCGATATCTTGCCAACCGGCAATACCTACTCTCGGAAAGTTTCGCAAACCTAGGAAAAGATTCAGCGGCACTTCACCCATAACGAGCAGGAAATTATCACCACCAGCGCGGTTCAACCAATCTTTTGCCAAGCGGCTCCGTGGCTCAGCAAGATCTTCTTGTTGAATAATCTGCAGACGACCTTGTCGCAACAATTCCGCTAATGCCGTACGCATCGCACCAGCCCACATCTTCTTGTTAACTTTCTGTGTATAGTTTTCGTTTCCACCAGGAAAGGCTCGTCCACCACCGCGCCAGATCGGGCTGCGAATACTACCAGCGCGCGCCCGACCGGTACCCTTCTGTTTCCATGGTTTGCGTCCACCGCCACGCACTGCCGCGCGATTTTTCTGGACGGCATTCGCCGAACGCATACCGGCCATCTGGGCCACCACGACCTGATGCAATAACGCCTCATTATAAGGCACTCCGAACACACCATCGGCGACCTCGACATCGCTACTTTTCCCGGTGGTCACTTCCAAGCTTTGCACTTGCATTATTTTTCTCCTAACCACGCACGGCAGGACGAACAATCACGTCCCCGTCACGGGCGCCGGGCACAGCGCCCTTAATCATGAGCAGGCGACGATTCGCATCAATACGCACCAACTCAAGATTGAGCGTTGTGACCTGCTCGGCACCCAAATGCCCTGCCATTTTCTTGCCCTTAAACACACGCCCAGGCGTCTGGCGACAACCGATAGAACCAGGTGCGCGGTGTGACCGCGAGTTACCATGGCTGGCCCGATTACTCCGGAAATTATGGCGCTTGATGGCACCAGCGAATCCCTTACCTTTGCTGACTCCAGAAACGTCCACGCGCTGACCTTCAGCGAAAATGTCGAGGCCAACGTCCGCACCGCAGGCATAAGCAGCGTCATCCGCTATACGAAACTCCCGTAAAAGTCGCCCCGGGGCTGTTCCGCTCTTGCGAAAATGTCCTGCCAAAGCAGAGGTTACCCGCTGTGGACGGCGTTCACCGGTTGCCACCTGCACTGCGCTGTAACCGTCAGTGGCGATATCTTTAACTTGTGCCACCGTATTCGGTGCCACATGAATGACGGTTACCGGCAGCACACGCCCGTCTTCTGCAACGATGCGCGTCATACCTACTTTCCGTCCGATCAGGCCCATTACCATTGTATTGTCCTTTAAGTAATTACAGCTTGATCTCGACATCTACACCGGCCGCGAGATCAAGCTTGATCAGGGCGTCCACCGTCTTGTCGTTGGGATCCAGAATGTCGAGCAACCGCTTGTGCGTACGCTGTTCAAATTGATCACGTGCGTTTTTATCGACGTGCGGCGAGCGCAAAACCGTAAAGCGTTCAATTTTTGTAGGAAGAGGAATTGGCCCACAAACACGCGCACCGGTCCGGCGCGCGGTTTCTACGATTTCCGCAGCAGAAATGTCGAGCATGCGATAGTCATACGATTTAAGGCGAATACGAATTTTAGAACTGTCCATTACTCGACCACCTTTGAGACCACGCCAGCGCCAACGGTACGGCCGCCTTCGCGCACCGCGAAACGCAAACCTTCTTCCATCGCAATCGGCGCAATCAATGCCACCTTGAACAGAATGTTGTCACCCGGCATCACCATTTCTACGCCTTCCGGCAGCTCCACCGCTCCCGTTACGTCGGTGGTACGGAAGTAAAACTGCGGACGATAGCCATTGAAAAATGGCGTGTGACGACCACCTTCTTCCTTGGACAACACATATACTTCGGCCTCAAAACGCGTGTGCGGCTTGATGCTGCCAGGCTTGGCCAGCACCTGACCACGCTCTACGTCATCTTTCTTCGTGCCACGGAGCAGGACGCCGACGTTGTCTCCGGCCTGACCCTGATCCAGAATCTTGCGGAACATCTCCACACCAGTGACGATGCTCTTGGCCGTGTTGTGAATGCCAATAATCTCGATCTCGTCGCCAATCTTAACAATGCCACGCTCAATACGTCCGGTCACCACCGTGCCACGACCGGAGATCGAGAACACGTCTTCGATCGGCATCAGAAAAGGTTTGTCGATGGGACGCTCAGGCAGCGGAATGTAGCTGTCGAGCGCGTCCGCTAACCTGAAGATAGCAGGTTCACCGATGTCGCTCTGGTCCCCTTCCAGGGCCTTCAGCGCGGAACCAATGATCACCGGGATGTCGTCGCCGGGGAACTCGTACTTGGAGAGCAGCTCACGCACTTCCATTTCGACCAGTTCCAGCAGCTCGGCGTCATCCACCATATCGGCCTTGTTCAGGAACACGACAATAAAGGGGACACCCACCTGACGGGCAAGCAGAATATGTTCGCGGGTCTGCGGCATGGGGCCGTCAGCAGCCGAACAGACCAGAATGGCACCGTCCATCTGCGCGGCGCCGGTGATCATGTTCTTCACGTAGTCGGCGTGTCCTGGACAGTCAACGTGGGCGTAGTGGCGATTTGCCGTCTCGTACTCCACGTGCGAGGTCGCAATCGTGATCCCGCGTGCCCGCTCTTCCGGCGCATTGTCAATCTGATCATAGGCGCGAATCTCACCGCCAAACTTCGCCGACAACACCTTCGTCAGCGCCGCCGTTAATGTGGTCTTACCATGGTCCACGTGACCAATCGTTCCCACGTTGACATGCGGCTTCGTCCGCTCAAATTTCCCTTTGGACATCTTGAACTCTCCCGTTACGACTAGCGCTGACTTTTCTTGACGATGGCCTCGGCCACATGGCCGGGGACTTCCATGTACTTCTCAAACTGCATGGTATAGGTAGCCCGGCCCTGAGAAAGCGAACGCACTGTCGTCGCATACCCAAACATTTCCGCCAGAGGCACTTCGCAGCGAATCATCTTGGCACCCGCCTCGTCTTCCATACCTTGCATCATTCCGCGGCGACTGTTGATGTCACCGATGATGTCACCCATATATTCTTCCGGAGTTACCACCTCTACGGCAAAAATAGGTTCAAGCAACACCGGGTTAGCCTTCGCCGCGCCCGCTTTGAAACCCATCGACCCCGCGATCTTAAACGCCGCCTCCGAAGAGTCGACGTCATGATAAGAACCGTCAAAAAGGGTGACTTTGACGTCCACCACGGGGAAGCCGGCAATGATACCATTTTCCAGTGCTTCTTCAACACCCTTTTCTGTAGGGTTGATAAACTCTTTGGGCACAGTACCGCCGACGACCCCGTTCTCAAAGACAAAACCGCTTCCCGGTTCAAGGGGCTCGAGACGCAACCAAACGTGTCCGTATTGACCGCGTCCACCTGACTGGCGGACAAATTTGCCTTCTGACTCGACGGTTTTACGGATCGTCTCGCGATACGCCACCTGGGGCGCCCCTACAGTCGCTTCGACGCCGAACTCGCGCTTCATGCGGTCGACGATGATCTCCAGGTGCAATTCGCCCATACCGGAAATAATGGTCTGTCCGGATTCTTGATCGGTACGCACCCGGAACGACGGATCTTCCTGAGCAAGCTTACCCAGGGCGACGCCCATCTTCTCTTGATCCGCCTTGGTTTTCGGCTCGACCGCAACATGAATCACCGGCTCGGGGAATTCCATCTGCTCCAAAGCAATCGGCTTAGTTAAGTCACAGAGCGTATCTCCGGTATAGGCAGTTTTCAGCCCGACGGCAGCGGCAATGTCTCCCGCGAACACTTCCTTGATTTCGTGACGCTCATTGGCATGCATCTGCAGCACGCGACCAATACGTTCTTTCTGGTCACGTCCTGGGTTGAGCACCGTAGAACCAGCGGTAAGCACCCCCGAATAAACCCGGAAGAAGGTGAGCTGTCCGACAAAGGGATCCGTCGCGATTTTGAACGCCAAAGCAGAGAAAGGCTCGCTATCATCTGCAGAGCGGACGATTTCCGCCCCGGTATCAGGATGCGTACCTTCCACTGGCTTAATATCGATTGGCGACGGCAGGTAGTCCAGCACGGCATCCAGCGCCGCCTGCACCCCTTTGTTCTTGAACGCACTTCCGCACAACACCGGCACCACGGCACCGGCAATCGTTGCCTTGCGCAACGCCGCCTGCAATTCTTTGACGCTGATTTCCTCGCCTTCGAGATATTTCATCATCACGCCTTCATCGGCATCGGCTATCGCCTCTACCATGAAGTGACGCGCCGCTTCGGCATCGGCTTGCAAAGCGGCAGGAATCTCTTCTTCCGTAAACCGGGTGCCCTGCAACGCATCATCCCAGTTGATGGACTTCATCTTCATCAGATCGATGACACCGCTAAAGTGATCCTCTTCACCAATGGGCAACTGAACCGGGATCGGATTACCACGCAGCTTGGTCGCAATCTGCTCAACAACCCGCTTGAAGTTCGCGCCCTGGCGATCCATCTTGTTCACGAAGGCAATACGGGGGACACCATATTTGTTCGCCTGTCGCCATACTGTTTCAGACTGAGGCTGCACACCACCTACCGCGCAAAACACCGCCATAGCGCCGTCCAACACACGCAATGACCGCTCCACTTCAATGGTGAAATCGACGTGGCCTGGCGTATCAATGATATTGATCCGGTGCTCGGCGCGCTGCCCGTCCATACCCTTCCAGAAACAGGTGGTCGCTGCGGAGGTAATGGTGATACCGCGCTCCTGCTCCTGGGCCATCCAGTCCATGACCGCAGTACCTTCATGCACTTCGCCAATCTTATGAGAGACGCCGGTGTAAAATAAAATGCGCTCAGTGGTAGTCGTTTTGCCGGCATCAATGTGCGCCATGATGCCGATATTGCGATAACGTTCGATGGGGGTTGTGCGAGCCACGTTTCAGTCCTTGTGCGTAAGGTGCAACCAATTACCAGCGGAAATGAGCAAAGGCCTTATTGGCTTCTGCCATACGGTGGGTTTCCTCGCGCTTGCGAACCGCATTACCGCGATTTTCGGCCGCTTCGAGAATTTCCGCCGCAAGGCGATTGCCCATGGACTTTTCGTTACGCTTACGCGCCGAGTCGCGCAGCCAGCGCATGGCCAGGGCCATCCGTCGATCCGAGCGGATTTCTACGGGCACCTGGTAGGTGGCACCACCGACGCGGCGGCTTTTTACTTCTACGACGGGCCGCACGTTGTCGATAGCTTTGCGGAAAATTTCGAGGGCGTCGCTTTTGCTACGCTCCGCCACCATTTCCAGGGCGCCATAAACGATTTTTTCAGCGGTGCTCTTTTTGCCATCGCGCATCATCACGTTGGCGAACTTGGCAATCACTTCCTCTTTGTACTTGGGATCCGGCAGAACAATCCGCTTGGGTACTTCACGACGTCTTGGCATGGCGCAACAACTCCTTCAATCAGTGCTTACTTGGGACGCTTGGCGCCATACTTGGAACGCGACTGCTTACGGTTTTTAACGCCAGCAGTATCCAGAGTGCCGCGCACGATGTGATAGCGCACACCGGGAAGATCCTTTACGCGACCACCGCGAATCAGCACCACCGAGTGCTCTTGCAGATTGTGACCCTCACCCGGAATGTAACTACTGACCTCAAAACCATTCGTGAGACGAACACGGGCGACCTTACGCAACGCTGAGTTGGGCTTTTTAGGGGTCGTCGTGTAGACACGGGTACACACACCCCGCTTCTGCGGGTTAGCGTCCAAGGCAGGTACCTTGCTTTTGGCGACAGGTCGCTTACGTGGCTTACGCACGAGCTGATTCAATGTGGGCATTTACAATCTCCAGAGTACGATGATGGCACCCAGCCTCACCGATGAGAGGGCGCATTCTAGTTAGACTTGCCTTGACTGTCAAGGCAAGTCTTGGTCACACAACAAATTACTGGGTATCGGTTACCGATATGGAGAGATCACTCCGCACCGCCTTCTCCACGGAATGGACAGGCTCCCCGCGATTCAGTCGCCGACGATGCTCATGATAAGCGAGACCCGTCCCTGCGGGTATCAGACGTCCGACAATGACGTTTTCCTTCAGGCCACGTAAGTCGTCCACCTTACCCGATACCGCGGCCTCTGTGAGTACGCGGGTGGTTTCCTGGAAACTCGCCGCCGAAATGAAGGATTCCGTGGACAGGCTTGCCTTGGTGATGCCCAGCAGCATCGGGGTAAAACGTGCCAGCTCCTTGCCTGCAGCTTCCAGGACGTTATTTTCATCCTCCACCCGCGCCCGGTCGACTTGGTCTCCGGGAATAAAGGTGCTATCGCCGCTCGACGTCACTTCGACCCGTCGCAGCATCTGCCGCAGGATCACCTCGATGTGCTTATCATTGATACGCACACCCTGCAGACGATACACATCCTGCACTTCATCAACAATGTAATTGGCGAGGGCCTGCACACCCAACACCCGCAAAATATCATGTGGAACCGGCTGGCCTTCTACGAGCTGCTCGCCAGGACTGACCCGCTCGCCCTCGTAGACCGTCACATGACGACCTTTAGGAATAAGATACTCGTGCTGGTCCCCATTCTCGTCGGTGATGATCAGCCGCTGCTTACCCTTGGTGTCTTTACCGAAGCCGATGATGCCCTCGTGCTCCGCAATAACAGCGAAGTCCTTGGGACGTCGTGCCTCAAAGAGTTCAGCCACGCGGGGCAGACCACCGGTAATGTCTCGCGTCTTGGTGGTACCTACCGGCAGACGGGCCAGAATGTCACCAGGATAAATTTTCATACCTTCATGCACCGCGATAATCGCCTTTGCCGGCAAGAAATAACGCGCAGGCAGATCAGTACCGGGCAACTTTAGATCCTGACCATGCTCATCCAGCAAACTGATCACCGGCCGCAAATCACGCCCCTGCGGGGGGCGTTGTTTGGCATCGATGACGACGAGCGTCGACAGGCCCGTGATTTCGTCGGTTTGAATGGCCACACTCGCGCCTTCCACCGCGTCTTTCAGAGAAATTTTGCCGCCGACTTCGCTGACGATGGGGCGTGTATGCGGATCCCATTCCGCCACCCGCCGACCGGCAGTGACGGCTGCGTTGTCATCCACCAGGATGGTCGCACCATAAGGCACCTTGTAACGCTCTTTCTCACGTCCCTGCTCGTCGGTGACCGTCACCTCGCCATTCCGCCCTACCACCACATGGCGACCGCTGGAGTGGGTGACTAGACGGAGGTTGGGCTGGTAACGGAAAAAACCACCCTGCTTTATATCGATGCTGCTCTGAGCGGCGGACCGGCTGGCCGCACCACCGATGTGGAAGGTGCGCATGGTCAGCTGAGTACCAGGCTCACCAATGGACTGCGCAGCAATTACGCCGACCGCCTCGCCGGCATTCACCAGATGGCCACGCGCCAAGTCACGTCCATAACAAAGTGCACAGACGCCATGGCGTGAACGACAGGTCAGCGGTGAGCGCACCTTCAGAGCATCCACACCCAGTTCGTCCAATTGACCGAGATGCTGCTCGGTCAGCAGCGTATTTCGGGCAATAACGACGCCACCGGTGTTAGGGTGAACGACATCTTCCGCCACCACGCGACCCAATACGCGGTCACGCAGCGGTTCAATGATCTCACCGCCCTCGACGAGAGAAGTCATGGGCAAACCTTCTTCCGAGCCACAATCGGTCTCGACCACGACCAAATCCTGGGTAACGTCCACCAGACGCCGCGTTAAATAACCGGAGTTCGCCGTTTTCAGCGCGGTATCGGCAAGACCTTTACGAGCGCCATGCGTAGAGATGAAGTACTGAAGGACGTTGAGACCTTCACGGAAATTCGCGGTGATGGGGGTCTCGATAATGGAGCCATCGGGCTTCGCCATCAGGCCGCGCATACCAGCGAGCTGACGGATCTGCGCTGCGGAACCACGCGCCCCGGAATCGGCCATCATAAAGATAGAATTGAACGAATCCTGTTGGACCGAACTGCCATCTGGCAAGTACACGGTATCCTTGCTGACCCGATCCATCATCGCCTTGGCGACTTCATCGGTAGCGCGCGACCAGATATCGACGACCTTGTTATAGCGTTCACCCTCGGTCACCAGACCCGAAGTGTATTGGTCCTGAATGGCTTTAACCTCATCCTCGGACCGGGTCAGAATACCTTCCTTCTCCGGTGGGGTCACCATGTCTCCGGCGCCGAAGGAAATGCCCGCGCGAGTCGCCATGCGAAAGCCTGTATACATCAACTGGTCGGCAAAAATGACGGTATCTTTGACACCCAGGCGGCGGTAACAGATATTGATCAGCTCGCCGATCACCTTTTTCTTCAGTACCCGATTGATCACGCTAAACGGAAGGCCTTCGGGGAGAATATCCCCAAGCAGGGCGCGTCCCGCTGTGGTATCCATACGTTCCCCACGAAAGCGGACGATGATACGAGCGTGCAGGCCAAGATTGCCCGTCTCGTACGCACGCCGCACTTCCGCCGTGTCCGCGAAAATACCGCCAGTCCCCTTCGCGTCCGCACGCTCCTGACTGACATAGTAAAGTCCGAGCACAATATCCTGAGAAGGGACAATGACCGGCTCACCATTGGCCGGGCTCAGAATGTTGTTGGTGGACATCATCAAGGTCCGGGCTTCCAGCTGCGCCTCCAGCGACAGCGGGACGTGCACTGCCATCTGGTCGCCATCGAAGTCTGCGTTATACGCGGCACACACCAGCGGGTGCAACTGAATGGCCTTACCTTCGATCAGTATCGGCTCAAAAGCCTGAATACCGAGGCGATGCAAGGTGGGCGCACGGTTGAGCATCACCGGATGTTCGCGGATCACCTCTTCGAGGATATCCCAGACCTCCGGCTTTTCCTGCTCGACCAAGCGCTTGGCGGCCTTGATCGTGGTCGCCAGGCCACGCTCTTCCAGCTTATTGAAGATGAAAGGCTTGAACAACTCCAGGGCCATTTTCTTCGGTAATCCGCACTGGTGCAGACGCAACTCAGGCCCGACGACGATAACAGAGCGACCAGAGTAATCCACCCGCTTACCAAGCAGATTCTGACGGAAACGGCCCTGCTTGCCCTTGATCATATCCGCGAGTGACTTGAGCGGACGCTTATTAGGTCCAGATATGGCACGTCCGCGCCGACCATTATCGAGCAGCGCGTCTACGGCCTCCTGCAACATGCGTTTTTCGTTGCGCACAATGATATCCGGCGCTTTCAATTCCAACAGGCGTTTGAGCCGGTTATTGCGATTAATGACGCGCCGGTAGAGATCGTTGAGATCAGAAGTCGCGAAACGGCCACCATCCAGTGGCACCAAAGGGCGCAGATCTGGTGGCAGCACCGGAAGAACCTCCATAATCATCCATTCAGGACGATTACCCGACTGTTCAAAGGCCTCCAGGATCTTCAGACGCTTACTGAGCTTCTTGGTCTTCGTATCGGAGTTGCTCTCCCGCAGCTCATTGCGGATCTGCTCAATTTCTTGTGTCAGCGGTATGCCGCGTAACAGGTCGCGGATACCTTCTGCACCCATTTTCGCAGTAAACTCGTCACCGTGTTCTTCTAGGGCATCCAAGTACTGGTCTTCGGTGAGGATGTTGCCGCGCTCAAGGGCGGTCACACCCGGATCAACCACCACATACGCTTCAAAATAAAGGACCCGTTCGATATCGCGCAGAGGCATATCGAGGATCATGCCCATGCGGCTCGGTAGCGATTTGAGGAACCAGATATGCGCGACGGGACTGGCAAGCTCAATGTGTCCCATCCGCTCGCGCCGGACTCGTGCCTGAGTCACCTCAACACCACACTTTTCACAGACTACGCCACGGTGCTTAAGACGCTTGTACTTGCCGCAGAGGCACTCGTAGTCTTTGATCGGGCCAAAAATCTTGGCACAGAACAAACCTTCGCGCTCCGGCTTGAAGGTCCGGTAATTGATCGTCTCCGGCTTTTTCACTTCACCAAAGGACCATGACCGCACCTTATCCGGAGACGCGATACCGATCCGAATCGCATCGAATTCTTCTTGCTGATCGTTTTGTTTGAAGAGCTTTAGTAAGTCTTTCAACGCATTCATCCTTGCCCGCCGCGGGCGGAAATTTTACTTGGATTGTTCCAACTCAATATCGATACCCAAAGAACGCAGTTCTTTCAATAACACATTGAAAGATTCCGGCATCCCGGCATCCATGCGGAAATCACCCTTGACGATGGACTCATACATTTTGCTGCGCCCGCTCACGTCATCCGACTTCACGGTGAGCATTTCCTGCAGGGTGTAAGCCGCACCATAGGCCTCCAACGCCCATACCTCCATTTCACCGAAGCGCTGACCACCAAACTGGGCCTTACCGCCTAAGGGCTGCTGGGTGACCAGACTGTAAGGTCCCGTGGAGCGGGCATGCATCTTGTCATCAACCAGGTGATGGAGCTTGAGCATGTAGAGATAGCCCACCGTTACCGGGCGATCAAAGGCATCACCGGTCCGCCCGTCATACAGCTTGACCTGACCGCTGCGCGGTAAATCTGCCAATTCCAGCATATCGCGGATCTCCTCCTCGGATGCACCATCAAAGACGGGAGTTGCCATGGGCACACCACCGCGAAGATTCGTGGATAGCTCACGGATTTCCTCATCAGTCAGGCTGTCGAGATCTTCTTTCTTGCCAGAACGGTTGTAGATTTCTGCGAGGAAGGCGCGCATTTCTGCCATAGCTACCTCACTATCCAGCATCACGCCGATCTTCTTGCCCAGCCCCTTAGCCGCCCACCCTAGATGCGTTTCGAGAATCTGTCCCACGTTCATACGCGAAGGCACGCCCAGCGGATTAAGCACGATATCTACCGGGGTACCATCAGCAAGATAGGGCATATCTTCTACGGGAACGATCTTCGAGACCACACCCTTATTACCGTGGCGTCCCGCCATCTTATCGCCAGGCTGCAAATGTCTTTTAATGGCCACATGCACTTTAACCATCTTCAGAACACCCGGACTCAGATCATCCCCTTGCGTCAGCTTACGCCGTTTTTCTTCGAGTACTGCGTCGAGACGCTGGCGCTGTTCTTCGAGTTGGGCGCGGATCTGCTCCAGGGATTCGTTGCTCTCTTCCGTACGCAAACGGATCTCAACCCATTTAGCGCGCGGTAAATCCTTCAGATAAGCCTTTGTCACCTTGTTTCCGGCCGTAAGACCGTTGGGACCACCCTCGGCAACTTTACCAGTAAGCTGCCGCTCAATGCGCTGATAACTGTCTTCCTCAACGATACGATACTGATCGTTCAGATCCTTACGAATCCGTGCGAGCTCGTGCTCCTCAATGGACTTAGCACGGGCATCCTTCTCGATACCGTCGCGGGTAAAGACCTGCACGTCGATCACCGTACCATACATACCGGCAGGCATCCGCATGGAGTTATCTTTCACGTCGGAGGCTTTTTCACCGAAGATCGCCCGCAGGAGTTTCTCTTCTGGCGTCAACTGGGTCTCGCCCTTGGGCGTGACCTTGCCGACGAGAATGTCACCGGGCGCCAATTCCGCACCAATTACGACAATGCCGGACTCATCGAGGTGGCGCAAGGCGCCCTCTGCGACATTGGGAATATCCCGGGTGATTTCTTCTGGTCCCAGTTTGGTGTCACGCGCGAAGACGGAGAACTCCTCAATATGAATGGTGGTGTAGCGGTCTTCAGCCACTACCCGTTCCGAGATCAAAATAGAGTCCTCGAAGTTGTAGCCGTTCCAGGGCGTAAAGGCCACCAGAATATTCTGGCCAAGAGCCAGTTCACCCATCTCCGTGCTCGGCCCGTCGGCCAGTACGTCACCGCGGCTGACCACATCGCCCACTTTGACCACAGGGCGCTGATTCAGCGTGGTGTTCTGGTTGGAACGTGCGTACTTCACGAGGTTGTAGATATCTACACCGGGCTCTTCAGCCAGGGTTTCTTCATCACTGACGCGAATGACGATACGGGCGCCATCGACGATATCCACCACACCGCCACGCCGCGCGACAACAGCCGCGCCCGAATCAATGGCAACCACCCGCTCCATGCCCGTACCCACCATCGGTGCGTCGGAACGCACCGTCGGCACCGCCTGGCGTTGCATGTTAGAACCCATCAAGGCGCGGTTAGCGTCATCATGCTCAAGGAAGGGGATCATACTGGCCGCTACCGAGACGATTTGCCGCGGCGAAACATCCATGAACTGAACTTGATCAGGGTTCGCCAGGGTAAATTCGTTCTTGTGTCGGCAAGATACGAGCTCGTCGGTCAGCACACCGCTTTCGTCCACCGCCGAGTTCGCTTGGGCAATCACATAATTACCCTCTTCAATGGCCGACAGATATTCGATCTCATCGGTCGCACGGCGATCGACAACGCGCCGATAAGGGGTTTCAAGGAAACCATAGGAATTAGTGCGTGCATAGCAGGATAAACTATTGATCAGACCGATATTCGGGCCTTCTGGCGTTTCAATCGGACAGATACGGCCATAATGTGTCGGATGTACGTCACGCACCTCGAAGCCCGCCCGCTCGCGGGTCAAACCACCCGGCCCCAGTGCGGAAACCCGGCGCTTATGGGTGACCTCCGAAAGCGGGTTGGTCTGATCCATAAACTGCGAAAGCTGGCTGGAGCCGAAAAACTCGTTGACCACCGCCGCAATAGGCTTGGCATTAATGAGATCCTGAGGGGTCAGCCCCTCACTCTCGGCCAGCGCGAGGCGATCCTTCACGGCTCTCTCGACACGTACCAGACCGAGGCGGAACTGGTTCTCCATCAGTTCACCGACCGAGCGCACACGCCGGTTACCGAGGTGATCAATATCATCAATCTCGCCGACGCCATTACGCAGGGCAAGCAGCACTTTGAGCACCGCGATGATATCTTCGCTACTAAGCACGCCGGGACCAGTGATCTCCTCTCGACCCACCCTGCGATTGAACTTCATGCGGCCTACGGCAGACAGGTCATAGCGATCCGGGCTGAAGAACAGCCCCTGAAAGAGGTTCTGGGCCGCGTCCTTCGTCGGCGGTTCACCCGGACGCATCAGGCGATAGATTTCCATCTGCGCTTCGTGGGCGTCACGCGACGTGTCGACGCGCAACGTCTCTGAAATGTAAGGCCCACGATCCAACTCATTGATGTATAGGGTATGCAGCGTGAGCGATGGCCCCTGACGCAGAACATCCAAAACCTCGCCACTCACGGGCTCATTGGCCTGCACGAGCACTTCGCCGGTTTCTGGGTGCACGACATCCTTAGCGACGACTTTACCCAGAAGGAAGGCATCAGGCACGGGGATCTCGTGCAGACCCGTGACCTCGGCGAGCGCCTTTGTTTGACGTGCAGTAATTCGTTTGCCCGCCTGCACCAACACTTCGCCAGTCTCTGGATTAGCGATGTCAAAGGTCGCCACTTCGCCCTGCAAACGCTGGGGGATTAAGACATACCGCAGATCGCCGTCAATCATGCGGAAAGTCTCTGTATCGAAAAACATCTCAAGAATGTCTTGAGTGCTGTAGCTTAGTGCGCGCAGAAGGGTCGTTGCTGGCAATTTACGACGACGATCGATGCGCGCATAGACGTGATCCTTGGGATCAAATTCGAAATCCAGCCATGAGCCCCGATAAGGAATGATGCGCGCGTTAAAAAGGAGCTTTCCCGAAGAATGGGTCTTACCACGATCATGATCGAAGAAAACACCCGGCGAACGATGCAACTGCGAAACGATAATACGCTCGGTGCCGTTGATTACGAAGGAACCATGCTCAGTCATCAGGGGCAGTTCGCCCATGTAGACATCCTGCTCCTTCACGTCTTTAACGCGCTTGGCCCCCGTGGCGTCATCTTTTTCCATCACCGCCAGGCGCAGGCGCACACGCAGCCCGGCACAGTACGTCAGTCCACGCTGACGGCACTCCACCACATCAAACACCGGTTTTTCGAGACGATAGGAAACGTAATCCAGCGTGGCGTTGCCAGAATAGCTCTCCATCGGAAAAATTGAACGGAAAACAGCTTCTAAACCCGTTTCTTTTCGCGCCGCCGGGGGCACGGATTCCTGGAGAAACTCCCGGTAGGAATCCATCTGCGTAGCCAGCAGATATGGCACAGCAAGAATGCTTTGGCTTTTGCCAAAGTCTTTACGAATCCGTTTCTTTTCAGTAAAAGAGTAGGCCATGGATGCTCCGCGCGACGACTGCATGGTTCAGGGACAAGCGGTTAAAGCTGCTTTCCGCAAACAATGAGGGGCTGGCAGCGCTTTACGCCGCCAGCCGATAAGTTTACTACATTTTAACTACGGATTACTTGATCTCCGCCTCGGCACCAGCCTCGACGAGCTGCGCTTTGACGCTTTCGGCTTCCGCCTTGGCTACGCCTTCCTTCACTGGCTTCGGCGCACCATCGACCAGATCCTTCGCTTCCTTCAAGCCAAGACCAGTAATGGCCCGAACCACCTTGATGGTGTTGACTTTGTTGGCACCAGCACCGGTAAGGATGACGTCGAATTCGGTCTGCTCTTCTACAGCAGCCGCACCTTCGCCACCCGCCGCGCCACCGGCAGGCGCCGCAACCGCGACCGCCGCCGCAGACACGCCAAACTTCTCTTCCATTTCTTTGATGAGCTCAGACAGCTCCAGAACGGTCATACCAGCAATAGCGTCTAAAATTTCTACTTTGGACAATGCCATTTTACCAACTCCTTCAGTTCAATGTGAGTTAAGCAGCGCGTTGATCGCGGACTGCCGCCAAGGTCCGAACAAAACGGCTTGGGACCTCGTTAAGGGTGCGGACAAAGCCGGAAACCGGTGCCTGCATGGTGCCGAGCAACCTGGCCAGCAACTCTTCGCGTGAGGGCATTTTGCTCAACTGCATTATTGCCGCTGCATCGATCTGCTTACCACTGAGCACACCACCAGTAATGACCAGTTTATCGAAACGCTTTGCGTGGTCGGTGAAGAGTTTAGCGAGCGCAACGGGGTCTTCCGCTGCCGCAAACACCAAAGGACCCTTTAGCAAGTGGTCCATCACCGCGAAGGACGTTCCCGCGAGGGCGCGCTTCAACAGCGTGTTCTTCACAACCTGCACATGCACCGACTGTTTTTGTGCTTCTGCCCGGAAAACTGTCATTTGTGCCACCGTCAAACCGCGATACTCTGCTACCACTGTGGCTTGCGCCCCAGCAAGTTTGGCTTGCAAAGTGGTGACGACTTGTTCCTTTTCTGCGAGTTTAAGACTCACGTGAATGTCACCTCCTATCTAACCGAGGCGGCCAAAAGGTTTGGCACGCCGTCGCCTACGCAGGGAAAATCATTAAGGCTTACGCCCCCTGCGGTCTTCGTACGCCGGCTTACGCCGACCTTCCCGCCCAGAGACGGAAATCTTTAACCGAGGCCACCGAGATCCACGGCGACGCCAGGTCCCATGGTCGGGGACAGGCTCACCTTACGGATATATATACCCTTACTAGTGGCCGGTTTGGCTTTACGCAGGCTGTCAATCAGCGCCAAAAGATTTTCCTGCAACGCCTTCACCTCGAAGGAAGACTTGCCGATGGTGCTGTGCACAATACCGCCCTTGTCGGCACGATAACGCACTTGCCCACCCTTGGCATTGATTACGGCAGTACGCACATCCGCAGTCACCGTTCCTACTTTAGGGTTCGGCATCAAACCACGGGGGCCAAGTATGGGGCCCAGTGTGCCCACCACACGCATGGCATCCGGCGTAGCAATCACTACATCAAAGTCCATCTGACCGGCCTTCACCTGCTCCGCAAGATCTTCCATGCCGACAATATCGGCGCCGACCTCACGCGCTTCGGCCGCTTTATCGGCTGCCGCGAAGACTGCCACCCGCATTTGCTTACCAGTACCATTAGGAAGCACTACCGCGCCACGTACTACCTGATCCGATTTACGCGGATCAATGCCCAAGCCCACAGCCACATCTACTGACTCATCAAATTTTGTCGTCGCCATCTTCTTAACGAGTTCGAGGGCTTCCTCAATCGCATAACGGTTGTTCCGATCCACCATCGCCTTGATAGCGAGCATACGCTTAGATTTCGTCGCCATGTGTCAGCCCTCCACCGTCAGGCCCATACTACGGGCGGTACCACGTACGCTGCGCTTTGCTGATTCGATATCCTGCGTATTGAGATCAGGCATTTTCGTTTTGGCGATTTCTTCGACCTGCGCTTCGGTCACCTTACCCACCTTCACCGTATTGGGGCGTCCGCTACCCTTTGGTAAACCCGCTGCTTTCATCAACAATACAGCTGCCGGTGGCGTCTTTACTTCAAAAGTGAAGCTTTTGTCTGCAAAAACAGTGATCACCACTGGTAACGGCAAACCAGGCTCAAAACCCTGTGTTTGGGCATTAAACGCCTTACAAAACTCCATGATGTTTAATCCACGCTGACCCAAGGCAGGGCCAATAGGCGGGCTTGGATTGGCTTGAGTGGCCTTCACCTGCAGTTTAATATATCCGGTTATTTTCTTTGCCATTAACTTAACTCCTGCGAGGTGCGAACGCCGTCAGGCTCCCTCTGTTGAAGACGATCAGGCCTTTTCGACCTGACCAAAATCCAATTCCACAGGTGTAGAGCGACCAAAAATGGTCACCGAAACCCGCAGCTTGCTCTTTTCGAAATTAACTTCTTCGACGACGCCACTGAAATCCTTGAACGGGCCATCTACAACGCGCACTTGCTCACCGGCATCAAAGCTGAATTTCGGACGCGGTTTCTCAACGCCTTCCTTGATGCGGTCCATAATGGCATCGGTTTCCGCTTCACTCAGCGGATGTGGGCGCCCCACAGAGCCACCGACAAACCCGGTGACCCGCGGCGTGCTTTTGACGAGGTGCCAGGTGACATCGTCCATTTCCATCTGCACCAAGACATAACCGGGGTAGAACATCCGTTGCGAGTTGGTCTTTTGGCCATTTCGCATTTCTACCACTTCTTCGACGGGAACGAGGATCTCACCAAATTTATCGGCAAGTCCTTCCCGATTGGCACGCTCGCGGATTTCGCCCTGCACCTTTTTCTCGAAGCCCGAGAACGCATGAACCACATACCAACGCATAGACATTTACGCGACTCCTCCGAGTAGCAGCCGCACCACCCCAAGGAGTGCCATATCCACCAACCACAGGAAGAGCGCGATGATAGCGATCAAACCAATAATGACGGCCGTACTACGCAAGACCTCGGGACGCGTCGGCCAGACCACTTTCAGCAACTCCACGTAAGCCTCCCGAAAAAAGATCAGAAGTGCCTTGCCGCTGTTACTGGAAGCGAAAAGCCCTGCGGCAATCGACAAAGCCAGAATCAGCGCGGCACCAGGGTAATACGTACCGAGGTGGATGGGGATGAGGAAATAGGCGAACACCCCGAGGGCAGCCAATCCTGCCGCAAAATAGAGCTTCACTTTTTCCGACATGAACACCACACCTTTTTAATAATGGCAGGGCAGGAGGGGCTCGAACCCCCAACCTGCGGTTTTGGAGACCGCTGCTCTACCAATTGAGCTACTGCCCTGCAGACGGCAAACGGCGGACAGTGCCGCCGTTCAACACTACAACATGAAACTTACTCGACCACCTTGGAGACCACGCCAGCGCCAACGGTACGGCCGCCTTCGCGCACCGCGAAACGCAAACCTTCTTCCATCGCAATCGGCGCAATCAATGCCACCTTGAACAGAATGTTGTCACCCGGCATCACCATTTCTACGCCTTCCGGCAGCTCCACCGCTCCCGTTACGTCGGTGGTACGGAAGTAAAACTGCGGACGATAGCCATTGAAAAATGGCGTGTGACGACCACCTTCTTCCTTGGACAACACATATACTTCGGCCTCAAAACGCGTGTGCGGCTTGATGCTGCCAGGCTTGGCCAGCACCTGACCACGCTCTACGTCATCTTTCTTCGTGCCACGGAGCAGGACGCCGACGTTGTCTCCGGCCTGACCCTGATCCAGAATCTTGCGGAACATCTCCACACCAGTGACGATGCTCTTGGCCGTGTTGTGAATGCCAATAATCTCGATCTCGTCGCCAATCTTAACAATGCCACGCTCAATACGTCCGGTCACCACCGTGCCACGACCGGAGATCGAGAACACGTCTTCGATCGGCATCAGAAAAGGTTTGTCGATGGGACGCTCAGGCAGCGGAATGTAGCTGTCGAGCGCGTCCGCTAACCTGAAGATAGCAGGTTCACCGATGTCGCTCTGGTCCCCTTCCAGGGCCTTCAGCGCGGAACCAATGATCACCGGGATGTCGTCGCCGGGGAACTCGTACTTGGAGAGCAGCTCACGCACTTCCATTTCGACCAGTTCCAGCAGCTCGGCGTCATCCACCATATCGGCCTTGTTCAGGAACACGACAATAAAGGGGACACCCACCTGACGGGCAAGCAGAATATGTTCGCGGGTCTGCGGCATGGGGCCGTCAGCAGCCGAACAGACCAGAATGGCACCGTCCATCTGCGCGGCGCCGGTGATCATGTTCTTCACGTAGTCGGCGTGTCCTGGACAGTCAACGTGGGCGTAGTGGCGATTTGCCGTCTCGTACTCCACGTGCGAGGTCGCAATCGTGATCCCGCGTGCCCGCTCTTCCGGCGCATTGTCAATCTGATCATAGGCGCGAATCTCACCGCCAAACTTCGCCGACAACACCTTCGTCAGCGCCGCCGTTAATGTGGTCTTACCATGGTCCACGTGACCAATCGTTCCCACGTTGACATGCGGCTTCGTCCGCTCAAATTTCCCTTTGGACATC
>JBBIUH010000169.1:0-3131 GCA_037440305.1 Acidithiobacillus sp. | reverse complement strand
CGCGGAGAATTCCCGCCGCCATGGCCTTGGCAATACCCGCCCCCACCGCCCGACCCGCCCGGCCAAAACGATAATTCGCACCAGTATCAATCACGTTAATCCCGGATTGCAGGGCCTGAGCGACAATGGCCGCCACGGCCAGATCCGTCACATCATCCACGGCGCCGGGGAATGTGCCTACCCCCAAGGAGGACAGCTTGATGCGGGTATTCAGAAAATCACTGAAATGTTCTTCCGCCAGAGTCTCTGCAAAACGCGCTACATAGGCCTTACTGCCGACACTATTGGCGGCCCCGGGAATCAATGTGTTATCCGCAGCATTCACGCAGCGTTTCTCCTGTTTGCAAAAAGGGGATGATGGTGGAACAGATACTCCAGACGATCGGTCACTTCGCTTCGCAAGGGACCCGGCAAGGGCAGATCATCCAGATACTGGAATTGCCGGCTATAATCGGGGGCGTCTTCATCGTCCATATCCCATTCCACGCCTTCCAGCAGGGCTCGGCCTGAATCGGGCAGATTATCATCCAGCGTCCGTCCGGACAAAATCGCCCAGACCCCGGTCCAGCAGCGTGCCAAAGCAATGGGATGATACCCTCCTCCACCCAGCACCAGCAAACGCGGGCTTTCGGCGAGCAGACGCCGAAGCACCTGCCAGAACAGTCCATTGGATATCCGGAATTTACTCAGCGGATCGGGAGACAAAATGTCCGTACCCGCCTGCAAGACCACCACATCCGGAACAAACTGCCGCATGACCCGTGGCCATAGGGCCTCGAAAACTGCCGCGTATTCCGTGTCGTTGATTTCTGCAGGCAGGGGCAGATTGACCGCCATACCTTCATGGTCATCCAGCCCGCCCCCCTGAAAAGGATAAGCATAGGCCGTGTCCATATGCAGGGAAACCGTCAAGGTATCAGGGTCCGCATGAAAAGCTGCCTCTACGCCATCGCCATGATGAGCGTCCATATCCCAGTACAACACGCGCAGCCCGGCCCTGCGCAGATGCTGGATAGCCAGTACCGGATCATTCAGATAACAAAATCCGCGTGCCTGACCGGGTGCCGCATGGTGCATGCCTCCTGCCGGACTGAAAGCGGTGAAACCCTGTAATACCTGCTCTGCAGCCAATATGCTGGAGCCCGTAGCCAGATTGGGCGTATCAAAAAAACCGGGGAAATACGGATTTTCCAAGGTACCCAGTTGATATTGTTTACGATCCGTATCGCGGACATTACCGCGAAACTGGGCATGCTCAAAGGCCTGGATATAATCGCGGGTATGAAAGCCAAACAGCTCCTGATGACTGGCCGGACGCCCCAGGCAATATTCCTCGGCAGCAATGGCCCCATAACTGTTGATCAGATCCAGAGTCAGGGAAACGCGCGGAATCGCCAGCGGATGATTGCTGCCATAACTGGCGCGGCGATATCGGGCAGCGCCGACAAAGCGGGCCGGAAGCGTGGCCGCAAGTCGTGGCTGCAATAATTCCTTTTCATTCATCAGCCATGCCCCCGCAGACGCAAGTACACTTCGGGCAGACGCGCTGGCAGGCTATCCAGATGCGGCAGCACCAGATAATGTCCCTGCCCGAAAACCTGCGGCAAATATTCTCCACCCTGGGGATCAAGACTGATACAGAAGGCGTGAATACCCAGTTCCAGCGCTTCCCGCACCGCCATGCGGGTATCTTCCTGCAAATAGCGGGCATCTCCCCCGTCATCGTAATCTGCCGGACGACCATCGGAAAGAATCAGTAACAGGCGGCGCTGGGCCGGGCTGCGCAGCATCAGTTTGGTACTGTGGCGGATAGCCGCGCCCATGCGCGTCGCCAGACGCCCCGACAAACCTCCCAGCAGGGCCCTGGCCCGTGCGTCAAATCTGTCGGTGAAGCGCTTGATGGGATACATCAGCACCTCATCATGATATTTGCTCGCAAAACCATAGACCGCAAAAGGATCCCCCACTTCCAGCAATGCCTCGCCAAACAGCAGCATGGCCGCCCGCAGCCGGTCCACCACCCGCACTCCGGAATCTCCCGCTTCGGCCATGATGGAGGTGGAAAGATCGGCCAGCAGCAGCACCGCCGTATCCCTTTGCTGGGGACGGCGCTGCAAATACACGCTGGCTTTTGGTGAACGTCCGGCACGTTTTTCAATCAGAAACTGCACAGCAGCTTCAAGATCCGGTTCCTCCCCTTCATACTGGCGACGACGGGGAGACATCCGGGTCGGCTTCTGGGCCTGTAAGGCGCGCTTCAAGCGCCGCAAAGTCCCATCATATTCAGCCGCTATTTCAATGGCCTTGGCTTCATCTTTTTCGCGCAGCTTACGCTCGTGCACCCGCGCCCAGTCCATTTTGTACTGCTGATGGCGGTAGTCCCACTCGCGGTAGGGCCAGCCGCCCTTGGGGCCTTTCACCCCCCGACCACTGCCCGCCACCTTGGCCGGCAAAGGAATACCCACACCCACGCGCCCGCCCGTACCCTGAATATCTTCGGGCGGGATTTCCATATCCGGGTCATTCCCCTCGGCGGCCTGTGGAGTTTCCTTGGGTTTTTCCTGATGACCCGCCGCACCCAGGGCACTGTCACCCTCTACTTCCGGTCCATCGCTGCCGTGTTTTTGCCGGGGATAGACGGGCCTTGCGGCATTGGGAGAATGGCCGGGCAAATAAGCACGGGCACGCTCCGTGAGGGTCAAAGGCGGCAGAGTGGTTGTGGCATACAAGGCCATAGCCACCCGGAAGGCATCCACAATACCGGCTTCGCTACGGGTCAGATCCGCCAGATCAGAGCTCAAGCGACCTTGCTGGTAATCTTCCAGATAACGCTGGGCCTGTTCATAGTAGACAGCAGCCACACCCTCAGGGAGTCCGTGCTTGCGGGCCGCCCGGACAACCCGGGAGATGTACCCTGGCATTTCCCGATCCAGCGCTACATCTACGCGCAGGTCTTCACACAAATCAAAAATCATCTGGAAACGAATCAGGTCTTCGCCAAACTGGGCAAACAGCGGTCGCCAGGTAATGCGCTGATCGGGGTCCAGGGGTGGATGCTCCATGCCAATTTCCGCAAACAGGGCGTGGATGGCGTCCTGCTCATAACTGTCATAAGCCAGATGCGCACCCGT
>JBBIUH010000168.1:0-2259 GCA_037440305.1 Acidithiobacillus sp. | reverse complement strand
CGGTCAGCTCTCCGGCGTTGCGCTGCCCCTCGCCCAGATAATGGATGATTTCCAGGCGCTTGGGGTGGGACAGGGCGGCAAAGACCTCGGCGAAGAGGGCGAAACGCACGGTCTCTCCGCTCATGCCCCCTTCCCCAGGTTGGCCGCCACGATCCGCGCCATTTCCGCCGGCCGCTCGGGAATCTCCGCCACGAGATTGGCGATGAAGACTTGCCGATCGGCGATGGAGAGATAAGGGTCCCAGCGCTTCTCAAAGCCAATGGTGGAGGAAGGCTTGCCGGAGAGCCCGGCACCGCAGACGCTGCCGGCGGCGTGCCCGGGGAAGATCTCCAGATCGTCGGGCAGGGTCAGGAGTTTGTCATGGATGCTGTCGAATATCCGGCCCGCCATCTCTTCCGGGCTGCCCCCCAGGTCGGGACGGCCGACACCGCTGACGAAGAGGGTATCGCCGGTGAGCACGAACCAGGGGTCCGCGCTGCGGCGCAGATCGCTGACCAGGAGGCAGATGCTGTCCAGGGTATGGCCGGGGGTATGCAGGACTTTGGTGATGACATTGCCCGTTTCCAGCACCTCGCCGTCCTGCAGGCCGCGGATGGGGAAATGCACTTTGCCGGCATCGCTTTCGTGCAGGCAATAGGGCGCTCCCACCTGCGCCGCCAGGGCCCGGCCCCCGGACACATGATCGGCATGGACGTGGGTGTCGATGACAAAGGCGATGCGCACCGCGGCCTTTTGCGCCTCCTCCACGAACCACACCTCGTCGCCGGCCACCACGTCCACCGCCACCGCCGAACCCTTGCCGCCGCATCCATAGAAGTAGGACAAGGTCCCGTCGGCGCTACTCCGTTGTTTGAAAAACATAGATCACCCCACTAATCGTTAGTTAAGAAATAACTAAACTATAAAATAGTGGGGCCTTCCCTGCTTGTCAACAATATCCAATTGCTTTTCTCCAAAAGGGGGCGCATGGTCGATGCCTGCCGAGGCTAGGCTGCCCCCTCCCCAACGACCCGTAGGGCGTCGCTTTCCCGGGTGTCCAGCCATTCCGCAACGAGTTGATGGAGTTCTGGTTACGTGTAAACGGCTCTTTTCCCGTTACCCGGGAAACCGAAAAAACGCGCCGTAATAACAAGGAGGAAGTTCGACCATGCGATCCAGCAGGAAACCGGCCCGCAGGTCGAAGCTGGGAAAGCATTACCAGAGGCCAAAGCCCGATCTGGTTCAGCCGCACAAACTTACCCCGCCTCTCCCGAGACCACCACAAGGCCGCCCCAAGGCAGCGCAGGGGGCAGTAGCCGTTCCATCGTCCGCGCCACCCGGTTCCCCGAAGGGAGAAATATGGCGGAATGCACCGCCAGCCGGCGTACCGCCAGGCCGGAGAAGAAATCCAGCAACTCGTCGGGATGATGCCAGCGCGCCCCATGGTAGGCCCCGCTTCCGCCGCCCTGCCCTTTCTGTCCATAGAGCAGGCTTGCCCGATTGAGCCAGCCGATGGCAAAACGCCGGCGCGCTACCCGCACGACCTCGGCCACGGCCTGCCGCTCGTCATCCACAAAACACAGGGCCGCAACCGAGACCACCCCATCGAAGCTGCAATCGGGGAAAGGCAAGGAACGGGCATCCCCGGTTATCCAGCGGATCGCGGGAGGGCCTTTGGCGCGGGCGAAGGCGAGCCAGTCGGGATTCGGATCAAGACCGGTGGCGAGGAGGCCCTCCTCGGCAAAGCGCCGGGTGAACCAGCCAGTACCACAGCCCACATCCAACAGCGTATCCCCCGGCTGTGCCCGGAGGAGCCCGGAGAGCAGGCGGAATTCCGTCGTACCGATCCACTGACCGCGCGGCGTGTCATACCAAGCGTCATAGGCGGCGGCATCCATCGTGTCAGCCCGCCGCGCCCGCCGCGCCCGCCAGCCCGCGCCAGGCGTCGATCAGGGCGCTTGCCGCTCCCATCAGCTCCACCGGAGCCTTAGCCACCGCCACCAGACCCACGTACTGCGGGTTGGCGCTCGAGCACCGGCATCTCCGGCAAAGCGTAGCGGAAAAGCCCCCTGATGAATATCGCTGCATCTCATCGCGTCCCCCAACGGTTCCATGGAGAGCATGATCCCGAATCCCGCGATTGGTGATAAGGGTTAATGTGAAAGAAAGCGGCGGTACAGGCACGCCAATCCCTGACCCCCGTGTGGCCATATAGACGGGATGGTGACGCTTTACGCTGGCTGATGCTGTGGCAGATAGCCGAACTTGATCAGTTTCTTG
>JBBIUH010000167.1:0-9038 GCA_037440305.1 Acidithiobacillus sp. | reverse complement strand
CTAGCAGAGGATCGGGAAGAGCACCGCAATTCTCCACCACGAAGGGCTTGTCCGCCCGCAGACTGTTATAGTGCAGGGCCCGCGCGAACAGCTCCTTGCCCGTGCCCGATTCCCCCGTGACGAGTACGACGATGTCGTAGCTGGCGATACGCAGGGTCAGCTCGCAAATCTCGTCAAGGGGACTCCCCTCCGCCCGCACGATCTCGTCCATGTGAAAAACACGTTTGAGCTGCTCCCGTCGCTGCGTCAACTGACGCTCCAGGACCGGGGCAACGACCTTCGCCTCCACTGCCAACAGGTCATACTCGTGCTGGAGTTGATACAGTCGCGCGGCGTTACGCACCGCAAGCAGAAGCTGATCAGGGTGCCAAGGCTTGGTAATGTATTGATAGATGCCAGCTTCGTTGATGCCTTCGATAATGTCCCCTGGGTCCGTATAGCCGGAAATGATCATGCGGATCACCTCCGGCCAGCGTTCCCGCACCCCCTTAAGGAATTCGATGCCATTGATGCCAGGCATGCGCTGATCGGAAATAACCACCTGGACCCAATCCTCCGCCAGTATGCGTTCGGCCTCGGCCGCACCACTGGCGGTCCGTACGTCGAATTCATCATCAATGGTCCGCTCCACCGCCTCCAAGGAGCGCATCTCGTCATCGACAATCAGTACGGTTGACCGATTGCTCATGGCCTATCCCTCCCGGATAAAGCCTTTAGTTCAGAGCATTGCCCTGGAAAACGACAGTCGGTAATCATTAGCAGATCCGCGGCAACTGCTCGCCGGTGAGCCAGTCCACCATGCGTCGACCACCGAAGGCCGTCTCCATCTCCACGAAGTGATGGCGGTCATCCACCACCTCACCAATGATGGCGGCATCGGCCCCCAGGGGATGGGCGCGCATCACGGCCAGCAGGCGCTCCGCCGCCTCCGGCGGGCAGATGGCCACCAGCTTTCCTTCATTGGCCACATATAGGGGGTCCAGTCCCAAGAATTCACAAGCGGCCCTGACCTGGGGCCGGACTGGGATGGGTACTTCCCGGATCCGCATCCCCACCCGGGATTGTTGGGCGATCTCGTTCAGGGTGGTGGCGAGCCCGCCGCGGGTGGGGTCCCGCAGGCAATGGATGTCGGGCACCGCCTCCACCATGGTCGTCACCAGGCCATGCAGGGCAGCGGTGTCGGAGGCCACGGTCGTGCCGAAACGCAGATCCTCCCGCAAGGACATAATGGCGACACCGTGATCCCCGATGGTGCCGCTGAGCAGGACACGGTCGCCGGGCCGCGCCCGGTCACCCGAGATGTACAATCCTTCGGGAACCACGCCGATACCGGTAGTGGTAATGAAGACACCGTCGCCCTTGCCCTGCTCCACCACCTTGGTATCCCCGGCAATGACGGCGACCCCTGCCTCCCGCGCCGCCGCCGCCATGGAGTCTACGATCCGCTGCAGGTCGCTCAAGGGAAACCCCTCCTCGAGGATGAAGCCCGCCGTGAGATATAGCGGCTTCGCCCCCGCCATCGCCACGTCGTTGATGGTGCCATGTACGGACAGGCAACCGATGTCCCCCCCTGGGAAAAAGAGGGGAGAAACTACGTGGCTGTCGGTTGCCGCCACCATGCGCCCTGACGATACTAGGAAGCAGGCTTGGTCGTTCAGTGCGCGCAGCCAGTCATTGTCAAAAGCGCGGAGGAAGAGCTCATCGACGAGCTGCGCGCTGGCGCGGCCGCCACTGCCATGGGTCATGTCTACCCGCCCTTGCCGCCAGTCCAGAGGCCGCAGATAACTTCTTTTTTGCGTGTCATCCATCAATCATTCACCGCCTTCCGGGTGGGGCCGGCGTCCCGATAATCGCGGTAGCGGCCGTAAGTGTAGTGGGCGGCGCAGGCGCCCTCCGAGGAAACCATGCAGGAGCCCACGGGATTTTCGGGCGTGCAGGCGGTGCCGAAGAGCCGGCAGTCCCGGGGTTCCTTGACGCCGCGCAGAATGGCGCCGCACTCACAACCCTTGTGGTCGGCTACCGCCCGGTAAGGGATGGAAAAACGGCGCTCGGTGTCGAAGTCGCCGTAGGCGGTGTTGATGCGTAGTGCGCTGTGGGAAATGGTGCCGAGGCCGCGCCACTCGAAGGCAGGCCGTGTTTCCAGGACCTCGGCCATCAGCGACTGGGCCTTGAAATTACCGTCACGGCTGACGGCGCGGATGAACTCGTTCTCCACCTCTGCCCGTCCGGCATTGATCTGGCGGATCAGCATCAGGATCGACTGCATCACATCCAGGGGCTCGAAACCCGCGATCACCACCGGCCGCTGATACTCCTCCGCGACAAACTCATAGGGCCGGCTGCCGATCACGGTGCTGACGTGGGACGGCCCGATGATGCCGTCCAGCCTCGCCCCTTGCGCTCCCCTTATCCCCTCCTCCGGCGCGGTCGAATCCAGGATTTTGCGGATGGCGGCAGGAGTCAGTACGTGGTTACAGAATACCGTGAAGTTTTTGACCTCCATGGCCTTGGCCTGGCGGATGACCGCGGCGGTGGGCGGGGTGGTCGTCTCGAAACCGATGGCGAAGAAGACCACCTCGCGATCCGGGTTTTCCTGGGCAATGCGCAGGGCATCCAGGCTGGAGTAAATCATGCGGACATCGGCGCCGGCCGCCTTGGCCTTGAGTAGGCTCATGTGCTCCGAGGCCGGAACGCGCAGCACATCGCCATAGGTGCAGAGGATGACGCCGTGGTCCAGGGCCAGGGCGATGGCGCTGTCGACGCGCCCGATGGGCAGTACGCAGACCGGACAGCCGGGCCCGTGGATCAGACGGATATTGGGCGGCAGGAGGTCCTGGATGCCATGGCGGGATATGGCATGGGTATGGCCACCGCAAAACTCCATCAGATGATAGTCCCGATGGGAACAGGCCTCGGCGGCAATGGCGTGCGCCAGGCCTCGTGCCAGGGTGGCGTCGCGGAACTCGTCGACGTACTTCATGTCTCCGCCCCTCCCCCGTCGTCCAGCCGACCGGCCAGCTCGGCGAAAAGCGCTAGGGTCCGTTCGGCCTCCTCCGGGTCCAGCCGGGTCAACGCATAGCCCACGTGGAGGATAACATAATCACCCTCCCGGACTCCGTCCACCAGGGCCAGGGAAATCTCCTTGCGCAGGCCGTCCATCTCGACCACCGCCAGCTCGTTATCCAACAATCGTTCGACCCGCACGGGGATCGCCAGGCACATGATGACTTCACTCCTCTTGTAGCACAGCGGCCTGCGCCGCCCAGGCCTGTCCCAGGCTCAGGCCGCCATCGTTGGGCGGCAGTCGCCGCGCTTCAAACACTTCAAGTCCCGCTTCTTCCAGTCCTTTCCGCACTGCCGTCCGCAGGATCACATTGACAAAGCATCCCCCACCCAGAGCCACCCGCCGGATTCCGGAACGGGCAGAGGTCTGTGCCGCCCATTCAACCAGGCCCCGGACCAGGGTGGCATGGAAGAGGGCTGCCCCGAAGGCCGGGTCGTCCAAGTCGGCCAGATGATCCAGCAGCGGCAGCAGATCGAGGGTTCCGCTCTCCTCCAGTATGTAGCCGCCCGCCAAGGAGGCTACCGTCCCCCGGCGCAAGGCCAAGCCTTCCAGCAGCATGGCGGCCTGCCCCTCGAAGTTTGCACAATCCTTGACGCCCAGGAGCGCGGCGGCGGCGTCGAAGAGCCGTCCGGCGCTGCTGGTGGACGGCGCGTTGATGCCTCGCTCCAACATCCGGAATACCACCTCCACGCCCTCATGCGGGAAACGATGGATGATCTCGCTGCCTCGGCCCAGGGCGTGCAGCGCGCTCGCCGCCATGCGCCAGGGCTCCCGGGCGGCCTGGTCGCCCCCCGGCAGAGCCAGCGGGCGCATCTGTCCCAAGCGCTGAAACCCACCCTCTTCCACCCGGAGCAGCTCCCCGCCCCACGGCGTTCCATCGCCCCCCAGCCCCACGCCGTCCAGCGCCAGCCCGAGGCAAGATCCCCGCAAACCATGCTCGGCCATGACGGCGGCGATATGGGCATGATGGTGCTGAACGGCCACCGCCGGCAGGCCATGGGCAGTCGCGAACGCCAAGGCGAAACGGCTGCTGTGGAAATCCGGGTGAAGGTCGTGGGCCACCCGCTCCGGGCGGATGTCCAGCACTCCGAGAAGATGCTCCACCGTCTCTTCGAGGGCGGTGCAAGCGGCGACATTGTCCAGGTCACCCAGGTGCTGAGAGACGAAGGCCTCGTCGCCACGGGTCAGGCAGATGGTATTCTTGAGATATCCCCCCAGCGCCAGAACCGAAGGGCCGCTGGCGGGCAGCTTTATGGGTGCGGGGGCATAGCCCCGAGCCCGGCGAATAAAGACCGGAGCGCCCCGATTCGACAGCAGCACACTATCGTCGCAACGGACCAGAATGCCGCGGTCGTGCACCACATAGGCGTCGGCCAGTCCGTGCAGACGTCGAAATGCCTCGTCATTGTCCGTTACCAGAGGTTCGCCGCCAGGGTTGCCAGAAGTGCAGACCAGGACCAGATCCTGGGGTTGCCGCAGCCAGGCCATGCCGCGGGGGCGCCCCGCGGCCTCGTGAAAGAGGAGGTAATGGAGTGGCATATAAGGCATCACCACTCCGAGCCAGGCAAGCCCCGGCGCCACACCGGGAAAAGCGACGTCACAGCCCGGCCCCTTGGGCAACAGCACGATGGGGCGGGCTGTGGATTCCAGCAACAAAGCCGCCTGGTCGTCACAGTGGACCCAAGGGGTGAGAGAGGCACGGTTTGCCGCCATGACGGCGAAGGGTTTTTCGGCCCGGATTTTGGCGACGCGCAAGCGCGCCACCGCTTCCCCCCGTCGGGCGTCACAGACCAGGTGGAACCCCCCCAGGCCCTTGACGGCCAGGGTCCGGCCGGCGCGGATCAGACCCAGAGCGGCGGCGAGGACATCCGGCACCGCCAGCGCCCGCCCTTCCCCGTCGTGCAGCGCGAGTTGGGGGCCACAGGCAGGGCAGGCGACCGGCTCGGCGTGAAAACGGCGGTCCAGCGGTTCCCCATACTCGCGGCGACACTGGAGGCACAGCCCGAAGCCCGCCATGGATGTATTGGGCCGGTCGTAAGGGAGGGCACCGATGATGGTATAGCGGGGACCACAATGGGTGCAGTTGATAAAGGGGTAGCGGTAACGGCGGTCGGCGGGATCGAAGAGTTCTTCCAGACAGGCATCACAGACCGCCGCATCCGGTGAGACGCCGGTGCGGATCGTGCCTGTGCGACTTTTCTCAATCAGGAAGTGGGCACAGGCGGGGCGAAGCGCGATCTCGCGTACCTCGATCCCCTCCACCCGGGCGAGTGGCGGGGCCTTCAGCCGCAGGTCCAGGAGGAGGCGTTCCAGATCCTGGACCGAACCCTGCACCTCCATGTCCACCCCCCGGCCATCATTGCGCACCCATCCGCCAAGCCCTAGCTCCGTTGCCAGACGATAGGCGAAGGGTCGAAAGCCCACCCCCTGCACCTGCCCCAACACGCGCAGGCGATAGCGAACAACCCTTGCTACGGAAGGGTTGCCGACGGCCAACATCAGTGGGCCTCTCCCAGACGCGATTGCAGGGCGGCCAACTCTTGTTCCAGCGCCGTCTTTCGCTCCCGCAGCGCCCTTTTGCGCGCGTTACGGGCCTGTTCGGCACCACCCTCGATCCACTCCAGCCACGCGGCCATGCCGTCGCCGCGGGTGGCGGAGACCTGCAGGACCGCAAGTTTCGGATTGATCCGCCGGGCATAGTCGATGCAGGCATCTACATCGAATTCCAGATAGGGAAGCAGGTCGACCTTGTTGAGGAGCATGAGGTCGGCGGCATGGAACATATCCGGATATTTGAGGGGCTTGTCCTCCCCTTCAGTTACCGACAGCACCACTACCTTGTGGGCCTCTCCCAGATCAAAGGCGGCCGGGCAGACCAGGTTCCCGACGTTTTCAATGAAGAGTACCCCGTCGGCGACGGGCTGCAACTGCTCCAGTGCATGCCCCACCATGTGGGCATCCAGATGGCAGCCCTTGCCGGTGTTGATCTGCAGTGCGGTCACCCCGGTGGCGCGAATGCGCTCGGCATCCCGACCCGTCTGCTGATCTCCTTCGATCACCGCCACCGGCAGCCGATGTTGCAGGGCCTCGACGGTGCGCACCAGCAGCGTGGTCTTGCCCGAGCCGGGGCTGGAGACCAGATTCAGGGCAAAAACACCCCGCTCGGCCAGATACCGGCGGTTGGTGTCGGCGTGGCGTTGATTCTTGGCCAGAATGTCCTGCTCGATCCGCACCATGCGCCGCCCGTCCATGCCCGGTGCATGGACGTGGGCCGGCTGGAATTCGTCTCCATGCCTATGCTGCCCGTTATCCTCGTGATGATCGTGGGGATGGCCATGGTGATCGTGCCCCTCGATCTTCACCTCACCACCGCCGCAACCACATGTGGTACACATCATTCCACCTCCAATTGCTGAATACGCAATTCCTCGCCCTCGATGACCTGAAGCTGATGACTGCCGCATTGGGGGCAGGCATCGAAATATTGCCGGATGGATACCTTTCCGCCGCAGGGAAGACACCACGCCTGTGCCGGCACCGTCACGATTTCGAGACGGGATCCCTCGGCCAGGGTGCCCTGCGTGACCACATCAAAATTGAAGCGCAACGCCTCCGGTTCCACGCTGGCCAAGGCGCCGATCTCCAACCATACCGCATGCACACGGGCGAAGTGCTGAATCTCGGCCTGCTCCTCCAGCGCCTGTAGCACGCCTTCGCACAATGCCATCTCATGCATGGTCAAGTCACCTGTACGGTGAACGCCACGCAGGGATCCAGGGCAACGACCAGAAAACCCACCTGTCGCTGCAGAATATCCGCATTGCCGGCGGGCTTCCCTACTAATCCCCGCCATAGCGGCCCGCGCGGATGGAAATTCCATTCCGTCGGCGCCAAGATTTGGTAACGGCTCACCCGATCACCCTCCACTTTCACCCGATGCGCCAACCGCCCGCGCGCCGCCTCCACCTGTCCCAGGCCCACCCTGTTTCCCCCAATCCCCAGCGAAGCGCTATTACTGGACAAGCCATTCAGTAACTGTCCCAGACAGTCTGACAGGCCTACCAGTTCCACGAGCCGCGCAACAAGCCGTGTCAGCAATCCGTTGCCATACCGCTGCGATAGTTCCGCCACCAAGGGGTGGCCGGACATCCGCACCAAAGGGCCGGTCTCGCAAGCCTCGCCTTCCCATTCTGGACGGCTCACGAAGCGATTGCCCACGTCCGCTGCCAGTGCGCCATCAAGGTCCCAGGCCATCATATCCGGCACGGGCCGCAACGGACAACGACCGAATTCGGCCAAATCTTCATCCCAAACCTTTCGCAAAAAACGGGCAGCCGGACAAGTGCCAAGCATAGCCCAAGAGTGCAACGCCGCAGGCCCTTCCCATGTCCTCCCCCCCAAAGCGAGCGCTCGGTCAACAGTCTGCGCCAGCACCCGTAGTTTCTCTTCCTCCAACCGCTTGTCCGGCCAGTCCGTCAATCCCGCGCCAATAGCCTGCAGCGCACTGCGAATGCGGGCGAAGGCCCCAACGTCAGGGGCCATGCCCAAATGTCTAGGCCACTCTACGCAGGCTGCCCAAGCATGCTCTCTGAAGGTTTCCAGGATAACGCGGACCTGACGGCAGGTCTGCTCTCCGGGTGCTGGCGGCAGGCCAGAAATTTGCTCACAGGCCGTGCGTGCGGCATGCTCCTGGGCCGCGCTACAAACACGGAACAACAGGGAGACCCTGGACGGTACCGCTTCCACCGGCATGCCCTCCAAGACCCTGCAAAGCCCCGGTCGGCGGGTCGAGACCACCGTCACGTCAGCAACATACCGCCGCGCCAGGTGTACGGCCACCATAATCCCTCCTTCGAGGCCTTCCCACGATTCCCTCATGGAGGCCGATCTCCGGTCCATTTGCCGCCCAAGAAACCACGCCGCGACAGCGGGCAGGCCAACCGCCCTGGCTCCGAATCAGGGGGAGTAAAGAGGGCATCCAGCGCGGAACGGGCCGCAGCATGTGCGGCGCGCTGGAAAGCATCCACCAGGTGCCGGGTCGCCAATAAGGGGCTTTCGCCGTGACCCGGCCCCATCTTCAATGCCCTCACCTTTCCCGAACTATCATGAACTGCGCTTTATCGCCGTCACACCGAGGACAGCGCCAGTGCTCAGGCAGGGTGGCGAATGGCGTGCCTGGCAGGATCTGCCATACGTCGTCTCCTTCGGCCGGATCGTAGACATACCAGCAAATCTTGCACTCCAGACGAGAGTCAACAGACAAGCATTCGTCATTTCCGAGGTAGGAACCCTCAAAGGTGATCTTCGCCGTGCTCACATGTACACCTCCCCCACTTCTCGTATGCGCGCCACGCTATCCTCCACGTCCTCTTGGGCGGCGCATGCCACCAGAGGTACGTCAGTGACCTCCAGGGTATTGAGAATCAGCAGGTCGCTGGAGTTATAATACTGAACCCACCACATATAATGCAGCCGCGTGCTGCGGATGCGGCAAGTACCGTAGCCGCGGGAGACGATGGCCAGTGGCCCTTCCCCCAACATGCCTCCCAGCCAGGAGAAATCCTCCGGGCTCATGGGCAGAAGACTCAGGTTCACCACATGAGAGGCATCGCCCGGCTGGAATGCCCGCACCCTAGCCACCAGTTCCGCGAGTACGTGGGGAGCGTTCCCTATCCCCGGGGGCAGCGCCCCGGCATCGGGGAGCGCCACATCCGCTGCGGTGGCAAAGGCCATCTCCCGGGCCATGCGCGGGATATCTCCTACCTCCAGCATATCCCGCAGGAGCGAGCCATCTTCGCGCAGATACTGGACCCGCCATAATCCTGCAAAGATGGACTCTTCTGCCCGGATGGGAGTGTCTCCCCGATAGCGGATGCCCACCTCGCCCTTACCCAATGCCTCATCGAGAAAACGGCGACCGAGATCGTCCACATCCGTGATGTCCAGCTTCCGGTTGGGGGCGCCCACTCGGTAG
>JBBIUH010000166.1:0-1612 GCA_037440305.1 Acidithiobacillus sp. | reverse complement strand
AATCGCACCACCTGCGCCCGTCCTCGACCGGTTCGCCGCAGTACAGACAGTGGCCCGTAGGTTTCGGTCCTTCTGGCTTCCGGTATTTCAGCGCCTCGTCGCGGTCGAGTTCTTCAAGTTGTGTGGCGCGGTCAAACTGGTCCAACGTCAAGCCCTTCCAGATAATCCCGCAGATTGTCAGCCATCGTTTTGCATGGCCCGTGTCAGAAGCGCCAACTGGTCCGCGTCCGCGTAGTTCTCGAGCCATTCATTGAACACCACCATGTAGCTGATGGCGTCCACCCGGTGCGGCACTTGCTGATACCACAACGATGCCCGAAATCCCCGCACAGTGCCGATCCAGTCCTCTGCTTGCATGGCGGTCAGCGCCTCATGAAAACCGAGCAGGCCAGACAGGCCGAGATTGTACGCGGCATCCACGAGTGCGCCGAAGCGGGGGGCTGACAATCGCAGCGTCCATGCCATGTTGTCACGCAAGCCGACGATGAGCGCATCTTCGTCCTCTATTAGCCACTGCGTAGCCTCTTGCCTGGTGACCACTGTGCCCTGGGTGATGCCGTGCCCGGTCTGTCCGTAACCCGCCGTCCAGACTTGGCCTATTGGGTCCCAATAGGCGACGGATCGGAAACCTTCGCTGTTTTCAATGGCTATGGTTTCCTCGATAGGTGGCGTCTCGATCATAATAACTTCTCCTGCTAATTCAAAAACGGCGCGAAATTTGAATAAGCGCCCCAACCGGCTGCTCAAGCTGCTTCTGGCGGATCGCGTGATTCCACTGCACACCATTGCTCCATGACTGCCGCGCGTCATGCACACCGCCGATGCTTGGCAGGAACAAAGGGCGCACACCAAGACTGAGGTGCGCCCAGAGGATGAGCCAGAGGGTCATTCCACAACGAGCCAATCTTTTGCGAGCATGTCCGTCTGAGATGCGAACCAAGGGCACTTTGCGCCCGGCGTCGTTTTGGCATTTGGCGGATAGTTAATGTAGATGTAGGGTAACGTCATTTTGCTATGCTCATCGGGCCGCTGAAGCTCGAGCCACAAACCGACGCCATTCCACCCCTCGCGGGACACCTTTTCGCCAATCTCAAGGGCTTCTAGCGCTTGACCGAATGACAGCCCTTCGCTGCGCGTGTACGTTTGGTCAGCCTTATCTTTTGGCCACCAACTGATATGGCCATCGTGCCGCGAGTCATTCTTATACCCTGCCTTTGAGTCCTCCACCAAATAACCTATATCCTCTCCGTTCTGGTCATCGGGCAACTTCCAGTCTCGGTAATCGTGGTACTCCTGACGAGACATAGCCGTAAGAAATACCACCTTTGTATCAATCCGTTTTTCCATTTTCATATCTCCTAAAGTCACTCCAAAAACCAAAGCGTTTGTATTATTTTGCCGCCTGGTACGCCTTCAACGCTGCTCCCAGCGCGGTGCCCATAGCGGTCCACTCCTCTTGCGTGGCAGGTTTTGCTGCATTGGCCTGCTCTGTCGCTACGATCTGCGCGATGGACTGCGCCAGAGCCAAGGCAACTCCCGTCAGTGCGGCGATCTCAGGGTTCCCAGACGCAATACTAGCCGCCGTAGCTGCCGTCTGCACCAGGGGCGCGTC
>JBBIUH010000165.1:0-1635 GCA_037440305.1 Acidithiobacillus sp. | reverse complement strand
ATGGTTGATCGGCAGTTGCGCTACGAACTTCTGCGTTTGGCACTCAGTGTCCTTGCCCATCATTGGGATGCCGGTGCACTACCCGCATTTCAATGGATGATGGCGCAACCCACGGATCCCCATATGCCCATAATGTTGCGCTATCAACTGGCGGAAACCTTGCTGCATCGTGGGGACCTGGGGCACCTGCGGGACTTGCTCAGAGACGACGAGAACCCCGAGGCGGAAGCCTTGCGCGCCTGTGCCCTGGTCCAGGAAGGCCAGTGGGCGACCGCGCAGAACCTGTTCGAGTCCGCACTAAAAACCTTGCGGCAGAAAACGAGGGCACACAAGCAACTGCTGCCGGACAGCATCCTCTGGATGTATCCTCTGTGCCTGCTGGCCCAACAAACTCCGAATCACCTGCTTTTAGCCCGAAAATTCTGCATCACGGAATCCGGGTCGCGTAATCCCAGCACCTTGCATCCGTGGGGCGCATGGGTGCATGCCATTGACGTGCGGCTGGGAGATACGGCACTCATCAGCGATGCCCTTTATTACACCGGAGATTCGCCGCTGGCTTTGTTATGGTTCGCCCTGTTGCGGGCCTGGCTGGGGGCCAAAGTCGTGCCCTCCGCGACCGACAAACGGCGAAAGGATCTTCGCAAGAGGGCCATTGCGAGCGCCCATCAACAATTGCAGGCGTGCGGTTTCACCTGGCTGGATGCCCAACTGACGGCGGCCGACGTGGTCTATGGCGGGGGCACGGCACCGGAGAACTGCTTTATCGGTAGCGGCGCGGAAAGTTGGCAAACCGTTCTCGCGTCGCTGCGGGCATTGGGTACCTCGGCAGTGACACCGGCTCCATCGGACAAGGCCACTCGCCTGGTGTGGGCGGTGACCTTGAGTAACGACGGCGCGGTAGAAGAAATCCAGCCCCTGGAACAGAAACGGGGCGTACGCGGCTGGAGCGCACCGAAACCCGTCGCTTTGGCCAAACTTGCCAACAGCCATCGCCTGGAGCCTTGGGATGCGCAGGTTGTCTTGGCTGTTCATGCCCGACAGGGGAGCTCGCGCGCCTATTTCATCGATCGGGCCGCTGCCATCATGGCACTCATTGGACACCCTTCCGTGGTGATGTTTGACGCGATCGATAGTCCCGTGGATGTGGTGGCCGGCACACCCGACATCGAAGTCACTCACGACGGGAAGCGATATGTTCTGGAAGTGCGCCCCGGCCTGCGAGCGGCGCCGGATGCCCGCAGTGGCTACTATCCTGAAGGCAGTCCGGAAAAACGTGAGCAGGAAGCCTTGCGCTCCATTACGGTGGTGCGCGATTCCCCGCAACGGATCCGTGTGGTGCAGTTTACCCCGGCTCAGCGCCACGCCGTCCAACTCATGTCCGGCAGTCTCAGCATACCGGAAGAAGCCCAGCCTGAATTACAGGAAACCCTGGAATCGCTGGCCAGTCATTTTCAGATACAGTCCGACCACGCAACGGCCACCCGTGAAATGGACGCGGATCCGCATTTGCGCGCCGAACTGTCCCCAGCGGGGGATGGCCTCATGCTGCGCCTGGTGGTGGCGCCTCTGGGACTGGATGGCCCCCGACTAATGCCCGGCCGTGGTCATGCGCGGGTGATGGCCGCGGTGAAA
>JBBIUH010000164.1:0-1940 GCA_037440305.1 Acidithiobacillus sp. | reverse complement strand
TTGTAACCGTCTAAGCAACCCACCTTCCCAAATTTTCTGACCTGGCCGATCCTGATCCGTATTCAGCGAGGAGGGATGGCTATGACGAAGGACGAGAAGGTCGCTTATTGGCGGCAAAAGGTAGACGGATTTCAGGCGAGCGGTCTTTCTGCCAAGGATTACTGTGCGCAGGTAGGGATCGCTGTGGGCACCCTCCATTACTGGCGCAAGCGATTTGCCGATGCGGTAGAGCCGCAGCCGATGGTGCATGGGACCGAGGGGTTTCTGCCGGTCACTCTGGCTCCGGCTCGATCTTCCACCTCGCTCGTGGAGATTCACCTGTTGTCGGGACGCAGCCTGAAGCTGACGGCGCCGTTGGATGCCGTCTGGTTGCAGACCCTGGTGCGGGTCCTGGAAAGCCCATGTGGTTGAGTTCGGGGAGTCGTATCTGGCTGGCGGCAGCACCCGTAGATATGCGTTTGGGTTTTGATGGTCTGGCGGCCAAGGTGCAGGGGGTACTGGCAGCGGATCCTTTTTGCGGTCACGCGTTTGTTTTTCGCAACCGCCGAGGGGATCGACTGAAGTTGTTACTTTGGGATGGCCTGGGCTTCTGGCTTATTTATCGTCGCCTGGATCAGGGGCGACTCCATTGGCCTAGAACCGATAGCGGCGCCGTAGAGCTGTCGTCCGCACAGTGGGCGATGCTGGTGGAGGGTCGCCCATGGACACCGTTACCAGCCCTTGAAAAATGCACGCCTACACTGCTCTAAGTGGCTGGAATTGCTTGTATAAAGACCCCATTTCTGGTACTATTTTTCCATGCTTTCAACGACTCCCATGCCTCTTCCCACCAGCCCGGACGCCCTGCGCGATCTGGTACTGAGCCTGCTGCAGAAGCAGGAAGAAAAAGAAGCGGAATGGGGAGAATGCGCCCGGTATATCGCCCAACAGGAACAGGCTATCGCCCTGCGTGATGCCGAAATTGCGCAAAAAGACCAGTACATTGCTGTGCGCGATGAGACCATTGCCCGCCTGGAAAGCACTCTGGCCAAGCTGCAGCGCTGGCGATTCGGCCGCCGTTCGGAAAAGCTCTCTCCGGACCAGATTAATCTCTGGGAAGAAGCCCTGGATACCGAAATCGCCGCGATGGAAAGTATCCTCGAAGCCGTTCTGGAAGACAGCGCGGCGGTGACGGCTTCCCGCCCGGGCGAGGAGACACCGGTTACCCTCCCAGCCCGTCCGTCCCGCCGCCACCCCGGGCGCATGAAGTTGCCCGACACCTTGCCCCGGGTGGAAGTGCATCACGATCCCCTGACCTGCACCTGCGGGCAGTGCGGTGGCCTCCTGGAAACCGTCGGGGAAGAGATCAGCGAAAAACTGGATTATATCCCCGGACGCTTCCAGGTGATTCGCCATATCCGCCCCAAACTGGTCTGCCGCCCCTGCGACACCATCGAAAGTCCGGCATTACCGGCACAGGTGATCGACAAGGGCTTACCCACGGCGCGCTTGGTGGCCCACGTAATGACGGCGAAACATGTGGACCACCTGCCCTTATATCGGCAGGAGACCCAGTACCTGCGGGCGGGCGTACCGATCTCTCGTGCCACCCTCTGCAGTTGGCTGGGTCAGGGGGAATACTGGATCAGCATTCTCGCTGAAACCTGCAAAATGGCTTTGCTGGAAGGGGCTATCCTGCACGCCGATGAAACCCCGCTACCGGTGCTCAATCCCGGCAGCGGCAAGACCGACAAGGCCTACCTCTGGGTGTATCGCAGTCAGGCGGACGCCCCGCACCCCATCGTCGTCTTTGATTATGCCCCGGATCGCAAGGGGATCCATCCGCAACGCTTCCTGGGCGACTGGAAAGGCATCCTCCAGACCGATGACTATGGGGGCTATGATGCCCTCTACCGCAAGGAACAGATCATTGAAGCCGGATGCTGGGCGCATGTGCGTCG
>JBBIUH010000163.1:0-2054 GCA_037440305.1 Acidithiobacillus sp. | reverse complement strand
TATGCGTCATCCGCGGCAGTGTATGGCGAACCTGTCGAATTGCCGATCAGGGAGACCAGTCCGGTCAGTGCCATCTCCCCTTATGGATTGGAGAAAATCATTAACGAGGAATACGCATCCCTCTATGCACGCTTGCACGGTATATCGCAGCTTGGGCTTCGTTACTTTAATGTTTATGGTTCCCGACAGAACTCAGCTTCTCCCTACAGCGGGGTAATTACGAAATTTATTCACATGATTCTCGTGGGTCGGCCATTGACGGTACGTGGCGATGGCTTACAGGAGCGGGACTTTATCCATGTCCGTGATGTCGCGAGAGCGAATGTCGCCGCATTATTTAGTGATTACGTCGGGGTGCTGAATGTCGCTGGGGGACAGGCTGTCACCATCCGACGGCTAACGGAGGTCATGGCACATATCCTCGGGGGCGAAGTCGCACTAAGCCATGTGCCCGACATTCCCGGTGACATCCGCCAGTCAGTCGCGCAAAACGGGGCTATGCTTGAGCACTTGGGGAGACCGCAAGTAACCCTGGAAGAGGGACTTGAGGAACTTATGCAGGATATGATTTCGACCTGAGCAACGCCAAACCACCGTGTAATATGGATACACTACTTGTCGGCACGCTGCGGTGTGCTCTTGGCGCGCCCCCAGCAGCGTGCCAGAATCGGGCAATGAGCCCTCTCCACCTGACGGTTACCTTGCCATGAGCAGCCACCACCCCTTGCGCAGCGTGCTCAAGGTAGGCAGCAACACCATGGTATCGCGCCTGTTGGGCTTTGCCCGCGACGTGATTCTGGCACGGCTCTTTGGCGCGGGCGAAATGGCCGATGCGTTTTTTGTGGCTTTCCGTGTCCCGAATTTGTTCCGGCGTCTGTTCGGTGAGGGGGCGTTTTCTCAATCATTCGTCCCAGTGCTGGGGGAATATCGGGCGACACGCTCTATCGAGGAGACTCAGGCTTTTGTCGCCGACGTGGCAGGCTGGCTGGCCCTTATCCTGGCGGTCGTCACCATCGTTGGGATACTGAGTGCCAGTGCCGTTGTCTATGCCATCGCGCCCGGTTTCGCGGCCAATCCGGACAAGTTTCACCTCACCGTAGAGCTGCTGCGTATCACCTTCCCCTACCTTTTCTTTATTTCACTGGTAGCGCTAGCCGGCGGTGTACTCAATACCTACGGGCATTTTACGGTACCTGCCTTTACGCCGGTCTTCCTGAATCTCAGCATCATCGCCGCAGCCGTCCTCTGGGCGCCGCACCTGCAACAACCCGCCGTAGCAGTAGCCTGGGGTGTACTCGTCGGCGGCGTGGTACAGTTACTTTTTCAACTGCCCGCACTCAAACGGGTCGGGCACCTGCGCTGGCCGCGCCTGCGCCGCCGCGACCCCGGTGTGAGCAAATTACTGCGGCTGATGGGACCCGCAGCTTTTGGCGCATCGGTAGCACAGATCAACCTGTTTCTGAACACCATTCTCGCCTCTTTAGTGGGAGGCAATGTGGTCTCGTATCTGTATTATTCCGATCGTTTGGTGGAGTTTCCTTTGGGCGTCTTTGGAGTAGCGCTGGGGACGGTGGTGCTGCCTCTGCTCTCGCGGCAGGCGGCGGAGCGCTCGCCGCAATTCCCGCAAACGCTGGACTGGGCCTTGCGCCTGACCTGGCTCATTGGCCTGCCTGCTACCGTCGGTCTGCTCATTCTCGCGCAGCCTTTGCTGATCAGTCTGTTTCGTTATGGGGCCTATACGGCGGAAGATGCCCGGCAAAGCACCTTGAGCCTGATAGGTTATGGCCTCGGCATCCTGCCGATCATTGCTGCGCGGGTGCTCGCGCCCGCCTTCTACGCCCATCAGAACACACGCACACCGGTACGTTTCGGTATGATCAGTGTCGCCGTCAACATGGGTATCAGTCTTATCCTGGCCTGGCCGTTACAGCAATTGGGTCTGGCTCTGGCGACCAGTACGGCGGCGCTGGTCAACGCCTTTATGCTCTGGCGTCGTTTGCGCCACGACGGACTTTATCAGGCACAGCCTGGTTGGTGGGTCTTCCTGCTGAAAA
>JBBIUH010000162.1:0-2153 GCA_037440305.1 Acidithiobacillus sp. | reverse complement strand
CTACCGGCCCCGTTGTCGCTGCCTGCGCCTGCAGCGTATCCAACATGGGGATAACCTGCTCCTTGTCATTCGTCGCCTGGCTAACGCCGGTAGCCACCACCAGCATGGTCTGGTCATCGACGGCTGCCTGGGCATTATAGGATGAGAGGAAGGCGTTACCCCATGCCGGGGTGCAACCCTGCCGGCCAGGTGAAGAATCCATGGATATGAAGCGCATGGGTCCCGTGATATTGCAGGAAGCCAAGCTTATTTCCGCTGGTGCCCGATGTCGCTTCTATCGGCTCAACAAGCAATTTTCCGCCAGGAATGTTCAAGTCAGTCTGGATAATGTTGGGATGTTTGCCTATCCCGCCTTGCTTTATGATAGCGCCCAGCCGGGTCAGTTTTTTTGGCCGACCGTTCGCACTTCTGGGATCAGGTAAAGGGCGAGTATCGCGGAACGCGGTCTTTCCTCCGGCTATGCCGTAGCGGGGTGCTCCCTGCCCTGCCCCTGTTTCGGGAAAGCGCGTTGCGTCTGGGCAAGACTTTAGAGGATGCGGCGCCTCTTTGGGAATCTGTTTTTCCGGGTAAGGTGCAGGTGTTGCATGGTCATCTGCCGGATGAAAAAAAGAAACTGGTTTTAGAAGGATTCAGGAAAGGCGATTTTCCCATTCTGATGGCCACCAGCATCGTCGAGGTCGGTGTGGATATCGAGGGTGTGGACGTCATCATTGTGGCCAATGCTGACCGGATGGGAATAGCGAGTTTGGTGCAGTTGCGCGGACGGGTTGGCCGCCATGGGCGTCCTGGGCTTTGCTTCTTCATTGGCCAGGACGACGAGGAATCCATGGATCGGCTGAGGCGCATTGCTGCGGAACAGGATGATGAGCGTTTGGCGATCATGGATTTCTGGGAACGCGGATTCGGGGATCTGCAGTCCGGCATGCAGTCCGGAAACGCGGCTCGTTCATTCCGCTTGCCAAGGGATGCCCGGCTTTTCGCCCAGGTAGCGAAGGCCTGCGCGATGGTGGAGAGGTCGGTTGGGCACTGATTTATGGCCAATCACCATGGCGGGGCTTTCCGCGCTTCTTGGGTAAAGCGGTGCCTGGTTGCACTAAAGTCACACCTGCTCTAAACTGCTGAAGTGTCGATGGGCTTAAGAGGTGGCACCTACAATGTTGGTCACAAAGATTCGCAAGCAAGGCGGTGCGGCTGTGATTACGCTCCCCGCAGAAGTGTTGAGGCAGTTGGATGCCAGTATTGGTGAGAATTTGAGCGTCGTGGTCTCTCAGAACACCGTTATCATGCGTCCAGCACGCGGTGAGCGGCGGCGCTATAACCTGGAAGAATTGCTCGCTGGCGTCACCAAGCAGGATCTGCAGGTCCTTGCCGATGAAACCGCCTGGGCCAGAGACGGTGAGCCTGCCGGGAGAGAGTTGATTTGATCGGCCGGAAGATTCCGTCCCCCGGCGATGTGTACTGGATCAATCCCAACCCAACAGCAGGAAACGAAATCCGAGATCGACACCGGTTCGTGGTCATTACGCCGACCGAGATCAACAAGCTGGGCCTCGCTACGTGTGTACCCATCACCGGTGGTGGCAATCAGGCCAGACAGAACGGATTGACCGTGGCCATCGCCGGACACGACACAACGGGCGTAGCCGTCTGTAATCAAATGCGTACCTTCGACCTGCACGCCAGGGCGGCGGACGTGAAGTACGTGGAGACGCTGGACCAGCAGACCACGCGCGAAATCATCAACCGGGTAACCAGCGTCATTGATCCAGCTTGAACCATTCCCACGCGGTGCGATAAGTCACACCTTGCGTCTTCGCCCATGCGCTCAGTCTCATAGCTCCCTTGGCTTTTGCCTTGGGACCGAATAGGTCCCGAGCTTTCTTAGGCGGATTCCGGTGCGACGGACGCCCATGGCCGGAGATAGCGGATTTTTTTGCAGTGTTTTTCGATAAGCGTACTTTTTTTGCGTTTTTTAGCGCTATTCCAAAAAACCGTCTTGGTATAATCAAAGCTCCACATAACATTAGTGGGGTATCCATACAAATGCGGCGATGCTAGCATTTTCGGATGGAGAGCCCGAAGCTGCAACGTCGGCCAGTGGCCGGTAAGGATTACCCCAAGAACTACGCAGACTTTCTCTGCTGGTTCCCTGA
>JBBIUH010000161.1:0-2173 GCA_037440305.1 Acidithiobacillus sp. | reverse complement strand
AGTCCCCGGTGTGAATACCCATGGGATCAAGATTCTCGATAGAACAGACAATGATGCAATTGTCCGCCCGGTCGCGGACTACCTCCATCTCGAACTCTTTCCAGCCGATGATGGATTCTTCGATGAGGATTTCGTGGGTGGGGCTGGCTTCCAGGCCGCGTGCGGCGATGTCCTCAAACTCCTCGCGGTTATAGGCAATGCCGCCGCCGGTGCCGCCCAGCGTGAAGGAGGGCCGGATGATAACCGGGAAGCCGACGTCTTCCGCGATCTGGCGTGCGCCTTCCATGTCATGACCGAAGGCGGAGCGTGCTACTTCCAGGCCGATCTCTTCCATGGCCTTTTTGAACAGGCCGCGATCTTCGGCTTCACGGATGGCCTCCACGGATGCCCCGATCAGTTTGACGCCATACTGCTCCAGTATTCCCTCCCGGTGCAGGTCCAGGGCACAGTTCAGCGCGGTCTGACCACCCATGGTGGGGAGGATGGCGTCTGGGCGTTCCATGGCGATGATACGTGCGACCGTTTGCCACTCGACGGGTTCGATGTAGGTGGCGTCCGCCGTCTGCGCATCGGTCATGATGGTAGCCGGGTTGGAGTTGACCAGAATGACGCGGCAACCCTCTTCCCGTAGCGCCTTGCAGGCCTGGACGCCGGAGTAATCGAACTCGCAGGCCTGGCCGATAATGATGGGGCCAGCGCCGATGAGGAGGACGCTTTTGATATCCTGATACTTAGGCATGGTGACGGCCTCCGTGCTGGTTCATGGCGTGAACGAAGTCGTCAAAAATCACACTGGCGTCATGGGGGCCGGGCCCGGCTTCAGGGTGTCCCTGAAAGGAAAAGACGGGTAGGTCTCGGTGTGCCATACCCTGCAAACTACCGTCAAATAGAGAGGTGTGCGTCGCAATCAGGCAATCCGGCAGGGTATCCATATCCACCGCAAAACCGTGATTCTGGCTGGTGATCAGTACCCGGCCACTGCGCAGGTCTTTGACCGGATGGTTGGCTCCGTGGTGTCCGAACTTCATCTTGAGGGTTTTGGCACCCAGGGCCAGCCCCAGTAACTGATGCCCCAGGCAGAGCCCGAAGGTGGGAATGCCTGCGGCGATGATCTGACGCATGGCCTCTCCGGCATAGTCGAGGGCCGCAGGATCGCCGGGGCCGTTGGAGAAGAGTACACCGTCCGGGAGCAGGGCAATCACCTCGGCAGCCGCAGTGCGGGCTGGCACGACCGTGACCCGGCAGGCACGATCAGCCAGCAGTCGCAGGATGTTCTGTTTGGTGCCAAAGTCGTAAACCACCACATGGCGCTGCGTCCGGGTGATGGGTTGTGCGTGATAGCCCTGATCGGGAGCGCCGCTGGCGAGATTCCAGGCGTATGTCTCCCGGCAGCTCACATCCTGCACCAGATCACGACCGAGGAGGCCGGGGAAGGCACGCGCCGCGGCCAGGGCGTCGTCATCGCTGACCGCGTCTCCGACGAGGACGGCGGCATTCTGTGCGCCGCTATCCCGCAGTCTGCGGGTCAGGGCACGGGTATCTATTTCGGCGATGCCCGGAATCTGATGGGTTTTTAAAAAGTCGGATAAGTCTTGCGTGCTGCGCCAACTGCTGGGCGTGCGCGGCCGGTTGCGTATGACCAGGGCAGAACAGAATATCCGGGCACCTTCCATATCCTCCGGATTGACACCCGTATTGCCAATATGTGGATAGGTGAGCGTGACAATCTGCCCTCGGTAAGAAGGATCAGAAAGAATCTCCTGGTAACCACTCATGGCGGTGTTGAAACAGATTTCACCCACTGCCAATCCGGTGGCACCAAAGCCTTTACCGCGATAGATGCTGCCGTCTGCTAATGCCAGGACCGCCTGCACGCCCCACCTCGCCAACAAGAGGATGCAAAAAAAGGGAGGGGGTCCCCTCCCACGTAGATATCGTCTATTCTAGGGACCGGAAGGGAAGTGGTCAACGCACCATCGTTGTGTGGCACGATGGCGCGGTCGTTTGACGCGAGTGCTCTCGGAAGCGTTGGTAGAGATAACTTATGTGGGGTATCCATACAAATGCGGCGATGCTAGCATTTTCGGATGGAGAGCCCGAAGCTGCAACGTCGGCCAGTGGCCGGTAAGGATTACCCCAAGAACTACGCAGACTTTCTCTGCTGGTTCCCTGA
>JBBIUH010000160.1:0-2314 GCA_037440305.1 Acidithiobacillus sp. | reverse complement strand
AATCGGCTACCAGGTAGAGGCCTGGTGGACCCGCACCTGGGAGAAACGGAATCCGGAGAAAGGTCAGGCCCGCTATTACCGCCTGACGTTACGGCAGGATCTTTGGGGCGATTGGGAACTGTGGCGCTCTTGGGGGCGGATCGGGAATCGGCCGACCCGGGAACTGTACGTAGCCGTCAACGGCCCGGAAGAAGCAGAGACGCTCGCCGCGCAGATCCACCGACGACGCCTGCAGCATGGATATTTGGCCAGATGGTGATGGCCAACTCGATGGGACAGGTCGAGATTCGGTATTCATGGCGGACACTATAGCGCCTGAGTATCTTTGCGCCTGGGGCGACCACCTAACCGCCCATTGTGGCGAGCTGCTTCTGCCTTTGCGGCACTTCGACTGGCGCCGCCTTTTTGGCCGATCTTTCGCATCCATGCCTTGGTGCCCAGTACACCCCTAGCTATGGCAGGAACGTAGAGGTCGGCATCCAGGCGTGGGAAATGGATACCTAGCCCGCCTGCTTCTATGTCCACATCCTCAAGGTCGGTTGGCGAGGCATTCTCCATGCCTTCGAGTAGCGTATGGGGAATGCTGAGATCCACACCATTACTCAGTTCTACCACCAGCTTCCCGGTGCCAGGATCATAGTGAGCGGCCAAAGCCATTGGCCCTGCCTCCAGCGTGGCCGTGCCTCTTTGGATTGCCTGGTTCCAATCGCGCTCAAGAATGCTGTCTATTAGATCCATGTAGCTGCTCCCATTGCTTGCAGTAGTCGGTGATACGCGCCAGACATTGCTCCAAGATGCGCCGCATCTCCGCCCGTGAAAATCCGACATTCTCCAGGATCCCTGGTGGCCCGAAGGGGCAGTTCAGTATCAATACTGCCTTGCATCTTCCCTTCACAGCATGCACGTGAGCTGGACGATGGTCATTCAGATAGATGGTAATCCGTACCGCGCCGACGCGATCAATGCTGGGCATGGCTTATCCTAAGAACGTTTGGGATAATTATCAAGCACTATTGGGTACCTCGAAAAACCTGTCATCCGCGAGAATGTCCGTTCGTATCGCATTGATATATAACTGGCCAGTCCTGCGCGGCGACTGAGAATCTGGGGTTTTTCGAGGTGCCCTATTGTCCATCGACGCCTGCAGCATGGATATTTGGCCATGGCACTGAATCCCGCCGCGTGAGGATTTTGTGCCCGTTATCGGACGGCTTGACGTGTTTAAGTTTTTCTGTAAAGTCGTATATACGACAATACAAAAGAGGGAAAACATGATTCTTGGAGTTTTGAATCAGAAGGGCGGGGTAGGAAAAACGACCCTCAGCGTCAACCTAGCCGCAAGCCTGGCCCGCAATGGTCCGCGGGTTCTGCTGATTGATGCTGACCCACAAGGCAGCGCGCTCGATTGGGCGGCCGCTCGCCAGAGCGAACCATTGTTCTCAGTCGTTGGCTTCCCCCGGCCGTCCATCCACAAGGAAATCGGTCAGATCGGCCAGGGCTATGACCACATCGTCATCGACGGCCCGCCGCGTGTCACCGACTTGGCGCGCTCGGCGATCATGGCCGCCGATATCGTCCTGATCCCTGTGCAGCCGTCGCCCTATGACATTTGGGCGGCCGAAGAGGTTGTGAAACTGGTAGACGAAGCGCGGGTCTACAAGGATGCGCTTAAATCTGTGTTTGTGGTTAATCGTATAATTACAAACACGGCTATCGGGCGCGACGTGCGCGAAGCCCTGGCTGCTTATCCGGTACATGTCCTGCGGTCCACAGTGACGCAGCGTGTTGTCTTTGCCGAGGCGGCGGCGCAAGGGCAGGCTGTTTTTGAGACGGACGCCAACGGGCCGGCAGCGGCAGAAATCGAGGCCGTTGCAGCCGAGTTGATGGAGTACGCTAAATGACCAAGAAAATTGCTATCGGGACCAAGCCCACCAACAAGCCCACGCCGACCGGCGCTGATGCCTGGGTGGAGAGCCGCGGCGCCGGTGAACCGGAAAAGATGAAGCGCCTGACCATCGATATTTCCGAGAACCTGCATCGGCGTATCAAGGCGCAATGCGCCATGAATGGCACCAAGATTGCGGACGAAGTTCGGGAGCTTCTTAACCAGAAATACGGAACAGCGTAATTCTGGCTTTGCAGAAATACAGAATTAATGCCAACCAAGCCCACCACAAAGGACCGTAGCAGCGGCCTCGTGCCGCTGGACGATGCCCTGGCCGCAGCGCTGGCCCGTCTCGGCGAAGCCGTGCGAGCGCGGAACAGTGGCGAGAGAACGGGGCAAGGGGAATTGCCGCTGGATGGTGCCGTACCC
>JBBIUH010000159.1:0-2323 GCA_037440305.1 Acidithiobacillus sp. | reverse complement strand
CTTTAGCGCTGGCGCAGTCCATCGCGCAGATCGTAGCGACAGAACAGGCCAATGCAGCAAAACCTGCCACGCAAGAGCAATGGACTGCTATGGGCACCGCGTTGGGCGCCGCGTTGAAGGCATACCAAGCGGCGAAGTGACCCTCTGGCTCATCCTCTGGGCGCATCTCAGTCTTGGTGTGCGCCCTTTGTTCCTGCCAAGCATCGGCGGTGTGCATGACGCGCGGCTGTCATGGAGCAGTAGCGTGCAGTGGAATCAGGTAATCCGTCGCCAGCAGCTCGAGCAGCCGGATGGGGCGCTTATCACAATGAAAAGGAGATTTTGATGGATGCGTTTGAACTGGCGCTCAAGTTCACCTTGTTCGCCGAGGGCGGCTATTCTGACAACCCTGCAGATGGTGGAGGGCCAACGAATTACGGAATCACACAGGCAACGTGGGATGAGTACTGTCAGGCGCAGGGATTGGCGACTTCTCCGGTATCTGGCCTGGCGCTGGCGATGGCAAAAACCATCTACCTGGGTATGTACTGGCAGGCTGGGCATTGCGACCAGTTGCCCGTGAAGCTCGGCGTCTGTCACTTCGACTGGTGCGTGAATCATGGCGTCGGTGGTGCAGCGTTTACCCTTCAATCGGCCCTTGGCGTGGTGCAGGACGGCGATATAGGGCCCATCACCCTGGCCGCTGCGGCGAAGTGTCAGGTATGGCCTACGGTTATCAAATACCTGCAACTACGCGAGGACTGGTATCTTGCGGACGTACAGCAGAATCCATCGCAGCAGGTGTTCCTCGATGGCTGGACAAATCGCGTGGACAATCTGCGGGATTATCTGGAAGGGTTGGGCGAATAAAATCAGACCCGCTGGCCTTGAGCTTTTAATGGCTTGTACCAGCGGGCCTGATCGTCGATGCCCATATGCTGCTATATCGCGAGTCGGGCCATCAGAAGCCTTTCGGACGCAAATCAGGCTTGTCTCTTGCATCAAGCATATTCGCAACACCGACAAACAAAGCATAGCACAGGATTATCGAATGGACCAATTTGACCGCGCCACACAGCTGGAAGAACTCGACCGCGACGAGGCGCTGAAATACCGGAAGCCAGAGGGCCCGCAAGCAACGGGCCGCTGTCTGTACTGCGCCGAGCCGGTCGAGGACGGGCGCAGGTGGTGCGGGGTGGAATGTCGGAATTTTTGGGAGCGGCACAGATCAGCCTAATGGCCCTCCAAGCATCACCCACGCGGCTGCGACTTGCACGGGGACTTGGCCGTTTCCAAGGGCTTTGATTCGGTGTGACCAATGGGCCACCCCATGAGCCACTCGACCCACTCGGGATTCAACGGACCACCACCCTCTAGCTCCGCAATCGTTTGCTGAAGTGTCGGGTTGAACCCCCTCAATCTGGCTTTTCCTGCCGAGTCCGGTCGCGACCCTTTCTTGGCATCGCATGCCAAGGGCGTCGGATACGTCTTCCTCACCCAAGTCGCCAAGCCGTCCCCACTGGTAGGACTTGCCCCCTTCTTGTTGTAGTTTCCGTTCACCGTCGGCGTCGGCACGTTCCGCAAGCAGGAACCATCGATCACGGTAGTGCGGGGCACCGACAGCGGAAGCCGGTAAGCATGTCCACCTTGCGTCATACCCGAGCGCGGCCAAGTCTCCAAGGACGGTTCCAAGACCTCTGGAGAGAATTGCCGAGACGTTTTCCATGAACAGGAATCGCGGTCGAACGATGCCAGCGATTCGCAGGACTTCCCGGTAGAGACCGCTTCTGGTATCTGGTCCGATACCCGCTTTATTTCCGGCAACGCTAAGGTCCTGGCAAGGAAAGCCCGCTGCGATGCAATCCACTCGTCCCGCGTATTCGGATGGATCAAACATCCGAACGTCTCCTTCCCACACGTGCAAATTAGGGAACCATCCGTCTGCGGCTCGTTCATGCAGGACTTTACAGCAATAGGCGTCCCATTCGACTGCGACAACTGGCTCGTGTCCAATAATAAGGTCTGCAAGTAATCCTCCTCCTGCTCCTGCAAATAGGTGCATGGTTTTCATTTTTCTATCCATCCATTCACCATCATCTCCCGCACCCGCGCGAGTAGCATTTTCTCGTTAGCCGATGCAGCGTTAAGGGCCTCTTCTGCCATTTTCAGGCGTTCTTCCAGTTGCGCGATCTCGCTCTCTAGCTGCATGATGGTAGCCTCAAGTACGGCTATTTGATTGGGGGTGTCTGCGCCGCTGCTCATAAAACTGCCCATTTTTTGTCATTTATCTTACGCCTGGCAATTTCGGCGGCGGCTCCTACGATGGCGCGGCGAGTCGCTTTCC
>JBBIUH010000158.1:0-2374 GCA_037440305.1 Acidithiobacillus sp. | reverse complement strand
GGCGAGAAAGTAGGACAAGATCGTCCAACAACCCATCTATAGCGGGTTCTGTCCAACAACCGCAAGCTGGCACCCGCAAATACTGGCCTTGCGGGCCATCTGGGGCGTGTCCATCAGACGTTGGTTTGGCGGATATATGCGGGGCGTTACGGTGTGTGTACTGCCAGCTGCCCCGTCATGGCTTGCAGTTGCTCCAACAGTAAGCGGTTTTCTTCTTCCAGCAGCGATCCCTGAGTCAAGGCACCATCCTTATCTCCTGCGTCCAGGAGATGCTTGGCCGCGCGAGCGAGTTGATGCAGCCGTTCATGACTGGTCAGGAGGCGAGAAAAACCCGGTGACTGCCCAAATAGGAGCGCGCCTTCCCCCCGCAGCCACCGCCCCAGATGGCAATACTCATCGGCATTCTCTTCCAGGACGTGGGTGGGGAACGGGTTTTCCTGGCGCAGGGCGCGGAGGAACTCCGGCACACGCAGGATGTGCGCTTCCAGGATTGGCGGCAGGACGTCCATGGTGGTCAAGGCATCCTCCAGCCGGGGAGCGTGGTGAAAACGGGCGACCCAGGCGGGAATGTCCTCGGCTGGGAGCGGCTTGGAGAGGAAATATCCTTGCAGATGGCTGCAGCCCATCTTGGTCAGCAAGGCGGCGTGGTCTGCCGTTTCTACCCCCTCGGCAATCACGTCCAGGCCCAGCATGCGGCTGGTGGTGATCACCCCTGTAATGATGGCGAGATCCTTTGGATCATTGATCATGTCGCGCACGAAGCTCTGATCGATTTTGATGTAATGGGCGGGGAGTTGCTGGAGGTAGGTCAGGGAAGCGTTGCCGGTGCCGAAGTCGTCGAGGGCAACGCGTATCCCCAGGCGGCGGCAGGAGTGCAAGATTTCCTGCGCGCCTTGGAGGTCGAGCAAGGGGGCCGACTCGGTGATCTCGATCTCTACCTGTTCCGGGGGCAAGCCCGGATGCCTGGCCAGCGCTTCCCGCAGGTCTTCCAGAAAACGGGCATCGAGCAGATGACGCGTGCTGATGTTCACCGACAGGCGCAACGACAACCCATCCCGTTGCCAGGTCTCCCCTTGATGCAAGGCCGTTTCGAGGACGAAGAGGCCGATGGGACGCGCGAGGCGAGGATGATCCAGGGCGGAGAAAAAGGCCGCAGGCGCAAGCAGTCCCTGCTCCGGATGCTGCAGGCGGATGAGGGCTTCCACGCTCGAGACCAAACCGGCACTGGAGACGATGGGCTGATAGTGCAGGACTAGGTGGTGGTTGTTCAGTGCCTGTTCCAGCAGTATGCGCATGGACGCTTCGGCCTGTACGACATCGTCCAGGGCCAGGGTGTGCAGATAAAACTGGTCCCGGCCGGCATCCTTGGCGGCATAGAGCGCCATGTCGGCGTGCCGTATCAGCATGTCGGCATCGCTGTCGTCCAGAGGATAGAGGGTCACCCCCAGGCTGCCGGAGACACTGACGGCTTCGCCCTGGATGTCCATCGGTGCGCGGACGGCGGCCAGCAGTCGCTCGCCGATCTTCTCGAAATTGTCCACGCTCTCCAGATTCGGAAGTATCAGGCCAAACTCATCACCCCCCATGCGGGCGAGAGTGTCCCCTGCTCGCAACTGCGCCTGCAGCCGTTGGCCCAGAGTTTGCAGTAATTGGTCTCCGACGCCATGGCCTAGTCGGTCGTTTATTGCCTTGAATCCGTCCAGGTCCAGGAACGCTACCCCCAGCAAACGATCAGTCCGCAGGGTCTGTTTTATCGCGAGGTCCAGGCGATCCCGAAAGAGGCCGCGATTGGGTAGACCGGTCAGGGGGTCGCGCAATGATTGGTTGCGCAGCAGTAATACCATTTCGCCCAGATGCGCAAAGGCGTCGAAATAGGCCGATCCCACCCGATGGAAGTAGCCCTTTTGTCGCACTCCAATCAGGCCTACACCGCGCAGATCCTCCGCCCCGAAAGGAAAGATGCCGATTTCCTCGATGCGGTTGCGCAAGGCCTTGATCCATTCCGGCGCCTGCGGATCATCCACGGACTGAATGACGGCCTGCCCGCTTTCCAATGCCTCCCAGCAGGGATCCCCGGCGATCTTCGGGATCTGCAGCGCCGGCAATGGGAGCCCGGCTTGGCATTCCAGGGTTAATGTGAAAGAAAGCGGCGGTACAGGCACGCCAATCCCTGACCCCCGTGTGGCCATATAGACGGGATGGTGACGCTTTACGCTGGCTGATGCTGTGGCAGATAGCCGAACTTGATCAGTTTCTTGATCCAGCGGGAAGCGTTGCGCTGCACACTCAGTGCCTCATAGTCCGTGTCGGCATCCCGGTAGTACGTGCCTTGCGAGAGCATGAAGTAGATGATGCGCAGCATCTTGTGGGCTAG
>JBBIUH010000157.1:0-2441 GCA_037440305.1 Acidithiobacillus sp. | reverse complement strand
GCACACCAGACCAAGCCGCCCAGAGTCACGAGAGCAAAAAGGGAAATCCATAATCATGGCCTTCGATCACGATACCGTGCGGCGCACGGCACATCTGGCCCGTATTGCGCTGCCGCAGACAGAAATACCCGCAGTGGCGGATCAGTTAGAACGTATCATGGGGCTGGTGGAAGAACTGCGTGCGATTGAGACGACGGGTGTCCCGACCATGGCCCACCCTCTGGATCTGGATCAGCCCTTGCGCCCGGACACGGTTGGCAATCAAGATCAGCGTGAGGTGCTTATGGCCAGTGCTCCGGCGGCTGAACACGGGCTTTTTCTCGTCCCCAAAGTTATCGAGTAGGAGCTACACTTGGAACTCCACGAATTCTCCCTGCGGGAACTCCGCCAGGGCCTGCAAGAGCGGGATTTTTCTTCCGTAGAATTGACCACGACGCTGTTAAAGCGGATCTCCGCCCTCAATCCGGTACTGAATGCTTTTGTCACGGTTACCGAGAGCAAAGCCCTCGCCGCCGCCGCGGCGGCGGATGCGCGGCGTACGGCTGGTGAGGATGGTCCCTTACTCGGCATTCCCATGGCCCATAAGGACATCTTCTGCACCGCGGGGGTGCGCACCACATGTGGTTCAAAAATGCTGGAGCATTTTGTCGCGCCCTACAACGCCACAGTGGTCGAGCGGCTGGCGGCAGAAGGCATGGTCATGCTGGGTAAGCTGAATATGGATGAATTCGCTATGGGTTCTTCCAACGAGACCAGTTATTTTGGTCCGGTGCGCAATCCCTGGCATACCGGTATGGTGCCCGGTGGCTCTTCCGGTGGCTCTGCCGCTGCGGTGGCGGCGGGGCTGATCCCCGTGGCGACAGGTACGGATACTGGCGGTTCTATCCGCCAGCCAGCCGCCCTTTGTGGCATCACGGGTATCAAGCCGACGTATGGCCGAATCTCCCGTTACGGCATGATCGCCTTTGCTTCCAGTCTGGATCAGGGCGGTCCCATGGCGCGTAATGCCGAGGACTGTGCGCTGATGCTGAACGTGATGGCGGCGCATGACCCGCGCGATTCCACCAGTCACCCGGCCGCCGCCAGCGATTTTTTACGCGGCCTGGATCGTCCCTTGCAGGGTTTGCGGGTGGGGGTCCCGGAGGAGTTTTTCGGCGCAGGTCTTGACCCCGAGGTGGCTGCCGCCGTGCAGGCGGGTATTGCGGATCTCGCCCGGCAGGGTGCCGCAGTGCAGTCGATTCGTCTGCCCAATAATCCCCATGCGGTGAGCACGTACTATGTCCTGGCGCCGGCGGAGGCCTCCAGCAACCTGGCCCGTTTTGACGGCGTGCGCTACACCCACCGGGCGGCGAACCCCGCCGATTTGACTGATTTGTATCAGCAGAGCCGGTATGAGGGCTTTGGCGCGGAGGTGCGGCGACGGATTCTGGTGGGCACCTACGTGCTCTCTGCGGGTTACTATGATGCCTATTATCGCAAGGCCCAGCAGGTGCGCAGTCTGATTCGCGAGGATTTCCGGCGGGCTTTTGCGGAAGTGGACGTGATCGTCGGGCCGACCACCCCGACCCCGGCCTTTCCGCTGGGGGCCAAAAACGCGGATCCGGTAGCCATGTATCTGGCGGATATTTATACCATCGCAGTGAATCTGGCGGGCATTCCCGCGCTCAGCGTTCCCTGTGGCTTCACTGCGGCCGGGTTGCCTGTCGGCATGCAGTTGATGGGGGATTACTTCGCCGACGATCTCTTGCTCAATGTGGCCCATCGTTATCAGCAGGAAACCCAATGGCATCGCGCGCGTCCGTCCTTACAGGCGGGGGAGGCTTGAGTATGGACTGGGAAGTCGTCATCGGCCTGGAAGTCCACGCCCAGCTCAATACCGCCACCAAAATATTTTGCGGCTGTCCGACCGCTTTCGGGGCGGAGCCTAACAGTCACACCTGCCCGGTCTGCCTGGCTATGCCAGGCGCCCTGCCGGTCCTCAATGCGGCAGCGGTAGATAAGGCTGTCGCCTTAGGGCTGGCGATTGGCGCGGAGCTGAACCGGCACAGTATTTTCGCCCGCAAGAACTACTTTTACCCCGACCTGCCCAAGGGTTATCAGATCAGCCAATACGAGCTGCCCGTCGTCGGCAAGGGGACGCTGACGGTGCAACTGGCTGACGGTGTGGAAAAGGGTGTGGGTGTCACCCGTGCTCACCTTGAAGAAGACGCCGGTAAATCCCTGCACGAGGCCTTTATCGGTCAGTCTGGCATCGACCTGAATCGTGCGGGTACGCCGCTGCTGGAAATCGTGTCGGAGCCGGATATGCGGTCGTCGGCTGAGGCGGTGGCGTATCTCAAGAAACTGCATGCCCTGGTGCGTTATCTGGATATTTGTGACGGCAACATGCAGGAAGGCTCCTTCCGTTGTGACGCCAACGTCTCCCTGCGGCGGCCAGGTGC
>JBBIUH010000156.1:0-2538 GCA_037440305.1 Acidithiobacillus sp. | reverse complement strand
TGACATCCTTACCGACGGCAACGACGCGGCCCACAATTTCGTGACCGGGAACGGAGGGATACAGCGTGTTTTTCCATTCATTCCGGGCGGTGTGCAAATCGGAATGGCAGACGCCGCAAAAGAGTATGTCTATCTGTACATCATCAGGACCCGGCTCACGACGCAGGACTTCGTAGGGCGCCAATGGACTACGGGCAGTCTGCGCAGCATAGGCTTTAGCCTTCATCATCATGTTCTCCTGTCATTACATACCGTCCGGTTGGTTTACAGAATAGGCAATGCCCTATGTGGCGTCAAGTGGCAGGGCGTGTTTTTGTTTTGATGAATCGCACCTCAGTCCTCTTCCAGAGATACCGGCAGATCGGTACCCAGCAGACGGGTCTCCAGTTTTTTGATGTCGTCCCGCAGCGCCGCCGCCTGTTCAAACTCCAGGTTGCGGGCGTGACGGTACATGGCCTCCTCCAGCTCCTTGATTTTTTTAGCAACAGCTTGGGGGTCATTGAGCACGCGATAATCCGCACTTTTTTCCGCCGCGCGCGCGGTGGGTTGTGCATTGCGCCGATAGACACCCTCAATCATATCTGACACTGGCTTGATGATGCCGCGCGGGGTGATGCCATGCGCCGCATTGAACTGCAACTGCTTATCCCGGCGACGGTCGGTTTCGGCTATGGCCCGGGCCATGGATTTGGTGACGCTGTCCGCGTAGAGAATGGCCCGTCCGTGCAGGTTACGCGCGGCGCGCCCGATGGTCTGAATCAGCGACCGCTCCGAGCGCAGGAAGCCCTCCTTATCCGCATCCAGGATGGCGACCAATGCCACCTCCGGCATATCCAGGCCTTCCCGCAGCAGGTTAATCCCGATCAGCACGTCGAACACCCCTGCGCGCAAATCGCGAATGATCTCCACCCGCTCCACTGTCTCGATATCGGAATGGAGATAGCGGCATTTGATACCCAGCTCATGGAGATAATCGGTCAGATCTTCGGACATCCGTTTGGTCAACGTCGTCACCAGAATGCGCCAACCGGTACGCACAACGATGTTGATTTCACTGATCAGATCATCGACCTGTCCTTTCGCCGGACGGACATCCACAGCCGGATCGACCAAACCGGTGGGCCGTACCACCTGCTCCACCACCTGCCCGGAGTGCTCCAGTTCGTAGGGGCCGGGTGTTGCGGAAATAAACACGGTCTGCGGCATGAGTGACTCGAACTCGGGGAACATCAGGGGCCGGTTGTCCAGCGCCGAGGGCAGACGAAAACCATATTCCACCAGGGTTTCCTTACGCGAACGATCGCCTTTGTACATCCCCCCGAACTGCGGGACGGTCACGTGGGATTCATCCATAAACAGGAGGGCGTCCTTGGGCAGGTAATCCATCAGGGTCGGTGGCGCCTGACCGGGCACCCGTCCCGAGAGGTAGCGGGAGTAATTCTCGATGCCGGAGCAATACCCCAGTTCGGCCATCATCTCCAGATCGAAGCGGGTGCGCTGCTCCAGCCGTTGCGCCTCGACCAGCTTGTTGGCGTGGCGCAGGTCGTCCAGACGCGAGCGAAGTTCATCTTTAATGGCGTCCAGCGCCGAGAGAATGGTCTCGCGCGGGGTGACGTAGTGGCTTTTGGGGTAGATGGTGTAACGCGGCAAACGGGTGATGGTCTTGCCGGTCAGGGGATCAAAGAGTGAGATGCGCTCCAGTTCGTCACCAAAAAGCTCGATCCGAACGGCTTCGTCCTCACTTTCTGCGGGCCAGATATCAATGACATCGCCGTTGACGCGAAAGGTGCCGCGCTTCATTTCCAAAGGATTGCGGCTGTATTGCATCTCCGCCAGACGCTTGAGGATAGCGCGCTGATCCATGGTGGCAGACTCGCGCAGATGCAGAATCATGCCATGGTAGGAGGCCGGATCACCCAGACCGTAGATAGCGGAAACGGTGGCCACGATGATGACATCCGGCCGTTCCAGCAGGGCCTTGGTGGCGGAGAGGCGCATCTGCTCGATGTGGTCATTGATGGCGGCGTCTTTTTCGATGAAGGTGTCGGAGGACGGAACGTAGGCCTCGGGCTGGTAGTAATCGTAATAGCTGACGAAATACTCCACCGCATTGTGGGGAAAAAACGCGCGCATCTCCGCGTAGAGCTGCGCCGCCAGGGTCTTGTTGGGCGCCATGATGATGGCGGGCCGATGGGTGCTGGCGATGACGTTGGCCATGGTGAAGGTCTTGCCCGAACCGGTCACCCCCAACAGTGTCTGGAAAAATTCACCAGAAGCAAGGCCTTTCACCAACAGCCGGATGGCCTCCGGCTGGTCGCCCTGCGGTGGAAAACTGCTCTCCAGGGTAAAGCGCTTGTCCATGCTCTGCTCCGATCGGCTGATACACCAACCATACACGCTGGCAGCCGTCAGCGAAAAGGGGCACGCTCCGGCTTCCCTGACCGCCACCGGTCCTCTACAATGGCGCGGACGATTTATTGTCGGATTATCCCTTGCGTCTGTAGCTCAACCGGATAGAGCAACGGCCTTCTAAGCCGT
>JBBIUH010000155.1:0-2618 GCA_037440305.1 Acidithiobacillus sp. | reverse complement strand
GGCGCTGCCCGTGCTGCGCTTGGCTCGCGTTAGCGCCGCGCATTGGCTGAAAACGGACGCCTACCAGTATCATTTGCTCTATCAGGAGCCACAGCGCCTGCTGACCTACCGGGACGCCCGCTGGGTCAGCACCCCGCCGCAGATGATTGCCAGCCGCTTGCAACATCAATTGGAAGACTCCGGCCAGTGGCGGGCGGTTTTGGCGGGGCAGTCCAGTGGTACCGCGACATGGCTATTGCAGGTCCGACTGACGGACTTCGTGGTGAATTTCAGCGGGCCGGAGGCGGGCAAGGCACTGGTCGCCGGTACCGCGACGCTGGTGAATACTGCTGATTATCAGGTGGCTGCCCAGCACAGTTTTCGTTTCACCGGGACGCTTCCCAGTGCGAATGCGCAGGGTGGTGCCGTGGCCATGGCCGGGGCAAGTGAACGTTTTGTCACAGCGGTGAGTGGCTGGGCCGCGCAGATGGCAGGCACCGGGAAGTCTGCGCCCCAGCCTTAGGATTTTACTTCAGTCCTCCTGGTGCTTGACCACCAGCACCGGACAACTGGCGTAATGGACAATGTCATTGGCGACAGAACCCAGCAGCAACCGGCCAATGGCGCCGTGGCCATGACTACCCACCACCAGCATGTCCACGGCATGGGTCTTGCCGAAGGCAATCACCGCCTTCCCGATATTTTCCCCACTCTCCGCCAGTTCTACCCGCGGAGTGATTCCGCCTTCGGCCACGGCCTGGCGCAGCTTTTCCATCTCGGCCTGGGCCAGGTGGAGCAGCTTTTCGCGCAGATCCAGGGTCGGCGGCAGAATTTCTTCCGGCATCTGCAGATTGAGCATTTGCGGGTTGAAAATGTGGAGCAAGGTGAGGCTGGCGCCGTGCAATTGGGCCTCTTGCGCCGCCATCCGCGCGGTGTACAGGGCCATCGGCGAAAAATCGACGGCCACCAAAATATGCTTTACGAGGGTCTTTACGGGTGATTTATCCACGGGGATGCTCCTTGCGCAGGTGGTTCATGAGTTGCGTTTCGTCGAGCAGCACGTTTTCGGTGGCGCGTCGCGCCCGGTATTCCCAAACGCCCTGCGCCAGCACTTTGTCACTGACCACAATGCGATGGGGCAGACCGATCAGATCCATGGTGGCAAACTGCACCCCCGGACGCTCATCGCGGTCATCGAGTAGGACGCTGTAGCCCTGTGCCTCCAGGCGATCATGCAGGGCTTGAGCGGCGGCGGCCACTTCCGGCGACTTGCGCGCATTGATGGCGACGATGCCGACTTCAAAGGGCGCCAGAGCCACCGGCCAGGTGATGCCACGATCATCAAAATGCTGCTCCACCGCTGCCGCCACCACCCGCGACACACCGATACCGTAGCAACCCATGGTCACTGTGGCGTCGCGGCCTGTCTCGTCCAGCACGGTAATACCCATGCTCTTACTGTAGCGTTCCCCGAGTTGAAAGACATGCCCCACCTCGATGCCGCGACGGATACTTAAAGTGCCCGTGGCACAATGGGGGCAGCCATCCCCGGCGCGGACATTGCGCAGATCGGCCGCTTCCGGGCGCGGCAAATCCCGGTCCCAGTTCAGGTTGATCCAGTGCAGTTCCGCCGCATTGGCGCCGGTGCTGAAATTGGCCACGCCAAGGGCGCGGTGATCCGCCATAATGGGGATAGGCAGCAGCAAGTCCTTGGGGCCGATAAAGCCCACGGGTGCGCCGGTGGCCGATACGGCTTCCTCCGGGCTGGCCAGTTGCACGTTCTGCGCGTCAAGGGCATGTCCGGCCTTGATCAGATTCAACTCGTCATCGCCGCGCAACAACAACATGACCATCCTGCCGTCGGCGACCACCAACACGGTCTTGACGATGTTGGCGGCGCTGATGCCCAGATGTTCCGCCTGCTCCGCCACCGTGCGGATGCCCGGCGTCTGCACCTGCCCGGCAAGCAGCGGCGCCTCCGTGCCGGCGGGTTCCGGGCGACTTTGGGCCTTTTCCATGTTGGCGGCATACGCGCAGTGGTGACACGAGACGATGGCGTCTTCCCCCGAATCTGCCAGCACATGAAACTCATGGGATCGCTTGCCGCCAATAGCCCCGTTATCCGCCTCCACCGCACGGAAGTTCAGCCCGAGGCGGGTGAACGTCCGCTGATAGGCTTCATACATGGTCTGATAGGTGATTTCCAGCGAGGCGTGATTCATATGGAAGGAATAGGCATCCTTCATGATAAACTCACGTCCGCGCATCAGCCCGAAGCGGGGGCGGATTTCATCACGAAACTTGGTCTGAATCTGGTAGAAATTGACGGGAAGCTGTCGGTAAGAGTGAATCTCCCGTCGCACCAGATCGCTGATGACTTCCTCATGGGTGGGTCCCAGGCAAAAATCGCGATTATGACGATCCCGCAAGCGCAGCAGTTCCGGGCCGTACTGTTCCCAACGCCCCGACTCCTGCCACAGCTCGGCGGGCTGTACCAGCGGCATCAGCAGTTCCTGCGCGCCGCTACGGTCCATCTCCTCACGCACCACCCGCTCCACCTTGCGTAATACGCGCAAACCCAAAGGCATCCAGGTGTACAAGCCGGAAGCCAGGCGGCGGATAAAGCCCCCGCGCAGCAA
>JBBIUH010000154.1:0-2625 GCA_037440305.1 Acidithiobacillus sp. | reverse complement strand
TATTTAACAAGAAAGGCGCGGTCGCCGCCGCGCTTTCCTACGCAGCGCCCGGAAGTACCGGGAAACAGCACTCAGAGGATCAGGATTTTGCTCGCGGCTTCATCGGGCAGGTCTTGATGCCCAGCAAGGTATACAGCGCGCAGAAACCGGTAAGCCCGGTAATAAGCGGCACAAAACCCACCAGCGCCCACCATTTGTTCGCGCCCGGCAGAAAAACCGCCAGCACTACAATAATGGCCAACCCTACAATCACGCGGATAATCCGATCCGTAGTTCCTTCATTGACAGGCATTCTTAACTCTCCCGCAGGTGGTCACCTGCTCGGTATAATGAGTTACGAGTATAGAGCATTTTCCTCCGCGACGATCCGCCCAGGGCTCAAAAATGATCGATATATACCAGTTTCTCCACAGGTTCCCGGTTACTCGGCCAAGCATTACCTGTACCCTTGCCGACCGCCACCATATAGCCGATGGCAAAGTCTGCCGGCAGACGAATAATCTTTGCCACCGCGTCGAAATCAAAGCCGTCCATGGGACAGGAGTCGTAACCAAGGTCCTGCGCCACCAGCATCAGGGTCATGCCGAAGATGCCCAGAGTGCGCATTGCCTCATCGCGCGCTATCTCCGGCTTGCCGCGATAATATTCATCCAGCTTTGGCAACACAAAGTCCTGCACCGGCTGCGGCGATGTCGCCCAGTACCGCTGCGGCTCCTCCTGCCAGGCGTTGAGGTCGGCACACAGCACATAGAGCGCTGAAGCATCTGTCACCTGCGTCTGGCCCCAGGCCACCTCACGAATAGCCGCCCGCTGCGCAGGGTCCCGCACGTCTACGATCCGCCAATGCTGAATGTTGTACGCACTGGGTGCCAATACCGCTGCCTCCAATAGCACCTGTCGTGTTTCATCGGACATTTTATGATGCGGATCAAAGGATTTTACGGCACGACGATTTTTTACCGCAACAATAACTTCCATACCGGTCTCCGTAATATTCAGCGTGAACCCCCATCTAAGACCGACCGGTTGGTATTGTCAAGGAAGCGCGTGTATGGGTGGGCAGGATGGGCGCCGACAAGTCAACAATCCTCTTTGATAATGTACAAATATTCGTCATCATGGCAAAACAACAAGACGAGAAGAAGCCGATTTTTCTGAACGGGGTTACCCTGCAGCATGGATCCGAGACAAATGTTCGAGTCGTATAAGCAAGGCAATAAAAAATAATGGGATTAACAAAAATAAAAACCCATGTCACGCATTGAGTCCGCGGTGAACGGATGAAGGTGGATGTGCTGATCATCGGTGCAGGCGCCGCCGGGCTCATGTGCGCGATCGCGGCTGGCCAGCGCGGACGGCACGTACTGGTGGTCGATCATGCCAACAAGGTCGGTAAGAAAATCCTGATGTCCGGCGGCGGCCACTGCAATTTCACCAACCTCGGGGTAACGCCGAGCCAGTACCTCTGCAGCAACCCCCATTTCCCCAAGTCCGCGCTGGCGCGCTATACACCCGCAGACTTCATCGCACTCGTGGAGAAACACGGCATCGCCTATCACGAAAAAGAACTCGGCCAGTTGTTCTGCGATGGCTCCTCCAGGCAGATCGTACAGATGCTGCTGAACGAATGCGCCGCAGCCGACGTGACGATTGAAACCAGTTACGGCATCGAACGCGTTCACAAAACAACTGAGGGCTTCAGCCTGCGCACCACGCGCGGCGAGGTGCAGACCGAAGCACTGGTAGTTGCCACCGGCGGCCTGTCCATTCCCAGTATGGGTGCCACGGGCTTTGGCTACGAAATCGCCAGCCAGTTTGGTCACGACGTGCTACCCACCCGCCCTGGACTGGTGCCTCTGACGCTGAGTGGTAGCCATCAGGCGCATTATAAGGATCTGGCCGGCGTCACCTTACCGGGCGTGGAAGCCAGTGTGGCTAGGCAGAGTTTCCGCGGGGGCCTCCTGTTCACCCATCGTGGCCTCAGCGGTCCGTCTATCCTGCAAATTTCTTCCTACTGGCAACCTGGAGACAGCCTACATATTGACCTGTTGCCGAACCAGGACGTAGGTGAATGGCTGTTGAAACAGCGCACAGCACGGCCGCTCGCCGCACTTAAAACCGTGCTCGGCGACGCGCTGCCGAAACGGCTAGCGCAGCGCCTCTGCGAGCACTGGTTTGACAGTCGGCCGATGCGTCAATACCGCAGCGCGGAGCTCAGACTGATCGGCAGTCAGCTCAACGCATGGCCCATCACCGCCAGCGGTACCGAAGGCTACCGCACAGCGGAAGTCACGCTGGGCGGTGTCGATACCGACGGACTATCCTCCAGCACTTTGCAGTCTAAGCTGGTGCCGGGCCTGTATTTCATCGGCGAAGTGGTCGACGTCACCGGCTGGCTCGGCGGCTACAACTTCCAGTGGGCTTGGGCATCCGGACAGGCAGCGGGGCAGGTCGTTTAAATTCGCGTGCGGGAAGAACCCGGCATTCCAGCAGCCAATCCACAAAAAACAACCCCGTCTCTGTGTAAAGAGGCGGGGTTGCTGGGTATAGGTGTCTGGCGGTGACCGACTTTCGCGGAGGGAGGCCCTCAACTATCATAGGCGCTGCAGCGTTTCACGGTCCTGT
>JBBIUH010000153.1:0-2630 GCA_037440305.1 Acidithiobacillus sp. | reverse complement strand
TTTCGCGATCTCGTGGCCAATCCAAAGCCAAGAAAGGCTGGGCAAGATCGGCCAGTGCCGCCCGGCGTGCGCCGCGCAGCCCCGCCGTCGCTGCATGTGCCGACACCGACAAATCCTTGGCGTAGCTAAATCGCCGCATTTGTATGGATACCCCACTACCAATATTTGACTCTCCTTGGCCAAACTCTGGCTAGAGTTTGGCTAGAATTCATGATGCGCTCTCATGATGCCCATTGGCAACCATTGACACCAACTACAAGATAATAGACATTAGATTCAAAACGTTATTTCATAGCCATGATAGCCATTGACACCGCATGACACCAACAAACGCCAAGAAATAGCTTACTCTTAATCAGCGGGTCGTGGGTTCGATCCCCTCACAACCAACCAAATAAACAAGCACTTAGCAAACATCGCTAGGTGCTTTTTTCGTCTTATTGACTTTTTGCCCAACTTTTGCCCAACTGTACCCAAGTGAGGCATCCGAAAAGGGGCAAAACAAATGGCATCCATCCGACCCAGAAAAGACCGTGACGGTATCGTCATCGGGTGTTACGCACCACGTTAATTTCGACGCTTTGTCCCGCTCTATTCGGCGGTAAAAAGCGGGGCGTGTTCTCCATTATTTTAGGAGAAACACGCCCCTTTGCTAACGGGGGATAAAATGGAGTTACGGATCGGGCGGTAACGAACGACAGGGGTGCTCCGGATCCGGCCCGGAGCGCTGCCGCTCCCGGTAACGCAGGACCTGAGCCATATAGCGACTGTCACAGACAAAGGCCAGATCATGAAGCACGTCACACAGCGCAGTGGCGGTCTCGTCCGAGAGGTTGTCCGGTAGCAAGAGCTCTAAGGGGTTCATCGGAGTTCCTCTATGGCCTGCCGCAGAAGGTCATCCGGCAGATGGTTCAGTCCTTTAGGTACGGCCAGCCGCATGGCGGTGGTCAGGATGCTGCCCGCCTGACGGGGCAAGCCCTTGGAAGCCTGACGCAGTATCTCCATGCCGGAATCGGTCAACAAGGTATGCTGGCAACCGGCAGATTTCAGTGCGTGCTGGATCAGCAGCGCGAAGCGTTCCCGCTCGATTACCGGCTTGAGCCGGATATGCACCTGAATGCGGCTGGCCAGGGCCGCATAGGGTGCCCGCTCCAGGGTCTGGGCCAGGTGGGGGTGCCCCACTAGCCAGACGGTGACCAGGCTTCGAGAGTCAAAGGCGAAGTTCAGGAAGGCCGGGAAGTCCCGGAAGAACTCCGTGGGCAGATTCTGCGCCTCATCGATGATCCATACGGGGGTCACTTGTTTGTTGTCGACCAGATCATGCACCCGTTCCTTGATATCCCGCCACAGTTGCGCACGTCGGTAGCTGGGCTCGACCCCCAGGTCCCGGGCCAGTCCCCGGTAGATATCGATGCGCCCGAAGTCGGTATCGGCCTGGTAGATGACCTGATAGCGATGCGGGTTCAGCGGTGTTACGTCCTTCGTAATTTGAGTAGGAGGGCGGCGTTTTATCCCACGGTCATTCGGAGGGGTTTGGAGAACGGCTTCTTGTAGAGAGTGGGACGCAGAGGATGTAGAAAGGGCGGAATCTCCTTTGTTATCGTGGGAAGTGATTTAGGCTTTCGCGATAACCAAACCCATAGGAGGTCCGCCCTTGTATCGGATTGTAGCTGATATCCCCACCCTGAAGCATCACTGTGACACCCTGGCCAGAGATCCTGAGCGCTATCGCCCCACCCAATGCCCGCACTGTGGTCTTGGCCATCCCTGGCATCATGGCCACTACACCCGCAAGGCCGATCGGACGACTTCTGGGCAGGAGAATCCCGTTCCGATTCCCCGTTACTTTTGCTGCGGCTGCGGGCATACCTGTTCCCGTTTGCCTTCCTGCATCGCGCCACGGCGCTGGTACGGTTGGGCCTTGCAGCAGATGGTCTTGCTGCTGTTGTGGGCAGGCCTTTCTCTCTATGCAATCAGCAGCCTCCCGACTCTGTTGGGCACTACGCCGCCTTGTCGCAGCACCTGCCGCCGCTGGTGGCGATGGCTGCAGGGGCGCGGTGCAGACTTTGAATTTCACCTGCGCAGCGCATTTCCCGATTGGGGCCGGGTGCTGGGCTGGCCCGATTTCTGGGTGTCGGCGCTGCGGCAGATGTCCCTTTCCGCCATCATGACCTGGCTCGATCATCACGCCGTCAGCGTCCCATGATGCGGATGCAGCGGATCCCCGCGAAACGGGTGCTTTCCCCATAAAAGGCGACCCCACACACTTTGGTCACTGCCATCATAGAGCGCATTCTGGTGGCATGGGGGTCCCTTTTTTTTGCAAGGAATGACCATGACCCAGATAGACCCCATCGCCCTGTTCCGCCTGTCCGTACTCGGCCCCCTCATCAGTCGCCCCCTGCAACGCGGGGAGTTCCAGAAGACCCTGTGGGAACTGGCCGGGCGGGAGTACGCGGTTCCCGGTGCAAGGCGCAGCCGTCTGAGCCATAAGACCATTGCAGGCTGGTACTACGCCTGGCGTAAAGAGGGCATCGACGGTCTGTCTCCCCGTCCACGCCGGGATCAGGGGCAATCGAAACTGGCGGCCGAGATTCAGGAGGCTATCCTCCAGTTGAAGCGGGAGAATC
>JBBIUH010000152.1:0-2704 GCA_037440305.1 Acidithiobacillus sp. | reverse complement strand
TAAAGGATTGTCTTGGCGGCGGAAATGTCTGGCTCGGCGTCGAGCTCTTGCGTAGCGGTGACGATACGGCGCAACTTCGGGAGGCGCTGGAGCAGGGCAGGGCGCTGGATATTCCCTGTCTGGCTTGCGGGGATGTCCACATGGACCGGCGCAGCCGTCGTTTTTTGCAGGATGTGCTCACTGCCATTCGCCTGCGGCGTCCGCTGGCAGATTTGGGTTGGGCACTGGCCCGTAATGGCGAGCGTCACCTGCGCCCGCGTTCCATACTGGCAGAACTTTACCCCCCAGAGCTGCTGGCCGAAACCCTGCGGGTGGCAGAGCGCTGTCAGTTTTCTTTAGATAGTCTCATTTATCGCTACCCCGACGGGGCCTGTCCCGCAGGCCGGCAGCGGGACGATTATCTCGCCGAACTGGCCAGGCAAGGCCTGCAACGGCATTATCCCGAAGGCATCGCTCCGGCGGTCGCTGCGCAACTGGAAGAGGAACTGGCACTGGTGCGGGAACTGGATTACGCCAGCTATTTCCTGACCGTCCACGATATCGTCCGGTTCGCCAAAGGGCGCGGTATCCTCTGTCAGGGCCGGGGCTCGGCGGCCAATTCGGTCATTTGCTACGCCCTCGGTGTCACGGAAGTCGATCCCAGCCGGATGCAGTTGCTCTTCGCGCGCTTCATTTCCCGCGACCGCCGCGAGCCGCCGGATATTGATGTGGATTTCGAGCATGAGCGCCGCGAAGAAGTCATCCAGTACGTGTTTCAGCAGTACGGGCGGGATCATGCCGCGCTGACCGCCACCATCATCCACTACCGGCCGCGCAGCGCCATGCGCGATGCCGCCCGTGCCCTTGGTTTTGCGCAGGTCGAGATTCAGCGCCTCACCCAGGGTCTGGCCTGGTGGGATGGTCACCAGATTCGCCCGGAGCGTTTGCAGGAGCAGGGCTTCGACCCCGCCAGCCCGACCATCCAGCGCCTGATCACCGTGGTCAATGCACTGGTCGGCTTCCCGCGTCATCTCTCCCAGCATGTCGGCGGTATGGTGCTCTCTGCGACCCCCCTCAATGCCCTGGTACCCATCGAACCCGCCGCTATGACAGAGCGCACGGTGATTCAGTGGGACAAGGACGATCTCGACGTACTTGGTATCCTCAAGGTCGATATACTCGCGCTGGGGATGCTGAGTGCGCTGCGCCGCGCCCTGAGCCTTCTGCATCTGACCCTGGCCGATATTCCCGCCGAAGACCCGGCGACCTACGCCATGCTCCAGCGCGGCGAGAGCCTGGGCGTTTTTCAGGTGGAATCGCGGGCGCAGATGAGCATGTTGCCGCGCCTAAAACCCCGCTGTTTTTACGATCTGGTGATCGAAGTCGCCATCATCCGCCCCGGCCCTATCCAGGGCGATATGGTGCATCCCTACCTGCGCCGCCGCCAAGGGCTGGAGCCGGTGCGCTATCCCGGCCCGGAAGTAAAAAAAGTGTTGGAGCGCACCCTGGGAATCCCTATTTTTCAGGAGCAGGTGATGCAGATCGCCATCGAGGCCGCCGGTTTCAGTGGCGACGAGGCCGATGGCCTGCGCCGAGCCATGGCGGCCTGGCGACGCAAGGGGCATCTTGGCCCTTACAGCGACCGCCTCATCAGTGGCCTCCGTCAGCATGGTTATTCCGAGGCCTTCGCCCAGCGCCTTTGCCGACAGATTCAAGGTTTCGCTGAATATGGTTTTCCCGAATCCCATGCCGCGAGCTTTGCCCTGCTGGTTTACGCCTCTGCCTGGATCAAGTGCCACCATCCGGCCATATTCACCGCCGCGCTGTTGAACAGCCAGCCCATGGGTTTTTATGCCCCCGCCCAGATTGTGCAGGAGGCCCGCCGCCGTGGCGTTGAGGTATTGTCCGTGGATATCTGCCACAGCGACTGGGACTGTAAGGTGCAGGATGGCGTGCTGCGTCTGGGGCTTTGTCTGATCAAAGGCCTGTCTCCCAAAGAGGCAGAAAAACTCCTGCATTGGCGAGCGCAGGGCGGTGCATTGCACAGCGAAGTACTCCGTCATAGCCTTGACCTGTCCGCCACCACCTTGGACAGACTGGCACGTGCAGGGGCCTTGTCCAGCCTGCAGGGGGACCGTCATCAGGCCCTGTGGGCGGTGCAGGGCAGCCTGCCCGCACCCACTGTATTGCCAATGCCGGTCATACCGGAGCATGCACCCGCCCTCCCCGTCGAAACGCCTGCTGCCGCCTGTGTCGCCGATTATCAGCAACTGGGTTTGAGTCTCGGTCCCCATCCCTTGCATTTTCTGCGCACGCGGATCGGCCAAAGTGGCTATCGCAGTATCGCCGAGGTGCGCATGCAGCACCACGGCCGCCCGGATCGTCTCGCCGGTCTGGTCACCCACCGGCAGCGTCCCGGTACAGCCCACGGTACGGTATTCCTGACCCTGGAAGATGAGTCCGGTATGATCAATGTCATCGTCTGGCCGCAAAGGGTCGAAGGCTGGCGGCGACCACTGCTGCAGGGTCGCCTGCTGGGTATTGGCGGCCGGCTGGAGCGCCAGGGTGTCAGTCTTCATTTTATCGCTGACGCCATGGAGGACCTCAGTCCCTGGCTGGGTACACTGAGTACACGCTCCCGGGATTTTCATTAGCCTCGCTACCGTAATCAGCGGGACGCTCTGTCGTCATTTTTTCTGACGGGAACCAATGCCTGGATACAGGG
>JBBIUH010000151.1:0-2707 GCA_037440305.1 Acidithiobacillus sp. | reverse complement strand
GAATGCCGAAAGCATCAAAAGCTTCCTGGCCACGGCGGGTATGTATGCCCACCCAGGTCAGGGTTTGTGTCGCGGCCGCGTGCAGCCAGTGGAGCTTGCCCGCGACCCGCATACCGGTTTCATCGAATGGGCCACACGGAAGCTGGAGGTAAACAAGATGAAAAATGGCTTCGGTGCACCTATCCCCGAAGATCAAGTCGAGCACATCGCCGAGCTGCTCTATCAGCGTTTCGGACCGCCCAAACCCTGACGGAATAAGCCTCGACCGGCCATTGGCTGGGGTGTTTTGGCAGATACCCCACCGGCGCCCGGCTGACATTGGGAACGATGAGGCCGATGGGTGCATGTGGACTCTACAACTTTTGTGGCTTGGGGTAATGGCGCACATAAGTCAGCGCCTTCTTAGCCGAATCTTCCGCCTGGAATCGGCAATCCTCCATTTCCGCAGCATTCATCATGGATATGGTTTCTGGTCTGCAGTAATAATGGGGCTGTATACCATTTAGCGCCATGGCCATGGCGTCACAAAGCTCTTCTTCATCATCAGTGAACTGTCGCAGTACATCTTCCACCAGTGACTCGAAAAGATTTATTGGCCTGCCCATGACAAAACCCCTCCTGCCAAATGCTAATGATTTCATCATTATAGTTGCCCCCGCGGGATAATGCTTTCGGTGCCGCTATACCTCCAGCACCGTTACCATGACGCACGGCTCTTCCGGCTGCTCGGCCCCAGGTGGTGCCGGGCTGGGAGCGGCGAAAGCGACGTTGCTGTAATGAAAGTTTTTTGCTGCGAAGGGCTGCGAGTCAGCCAAAAACGACTATATTACTTGAGGATGAGCTGTATGCCAGTAAGGCGAAGCACCGTGGTGGTGGCCTCTGTGAGAGCGATGGTCATGCCATGGGCGTTCATTCGATTTTTTTAGATTGCTTTCAAAGGGCTCGTTATGTCACAACGCAACGGATTAGTGGTCATTGACCTTCAATTTGGGTTTTCCCCCGATGCCGACCTTGTTGAAGGTATTCGGGATGTCGCACGGGATTATGCCATCGTTGTAGCCACTCGGTTTTGCAGCCTGCCCGACAGCCTCTTTCGGCACAGGTTGGGGGAGGGCCATGATGGCGGAGCGGTCATTGATGTGGGACATTCCCTGATCGTAGACAAGCCAGGGTACGGGCTGGACCAGTCCGCGATCACCGCGCTTCGCGAATTTGAGGTCGATGAATGGGGACTGGTCGGCAGCAGAACGGGGGCCTGTATTATGGCCTGCGCGTTCTCCCTCTGGGATGCGGGAATCCCGTTCCACGTGCTGCATGAATTGTGTGCCGCAGAAGACGGTTCGCTGCGTGATGCGACCGAGACGATCTTGCAGCGGCAGTTCGGCCTGTAGAGGCGGTTTGGACGTTAGAGTCTCATGAATCTTGGGTTGAGGTGGCCATTGTGTAGCCAGCATAGCCTTGCCGCAAAAATGGGCCGGATTGCCTTCCTGGGGTTTCTCCCGGTTGCCCTGCTGCTGGGCTGGGATATTTATGCCCATTACCAGCAGGCCTACACGGACGCGACCCAAAAGCAGTTGCACAACGGCGAAATGGCGGGTGAACGCCTACAGGCCGGTTTCCGTGCTGCACAGGCTTTGCTCAAGGGCATCGCGCTGGAGCCCAACGTACGCGATGGAGGCCCTGCCGTTTGTAGTGATTACCTCGCACGGATGACCGCACCTTTTGCCTTTCGTTACACCCTGTTGGCGCGCAGCGACCGGCGTGGCGTCGTGGATTGCGCTTCTACCGGCTTACAGCCGACGCCGCTCGGGCTCACGCCCCATATTCGCGCCGCCCTCCAAGGACACTTTGGGATTGGGACGGTGCGCAAGGGTCCGCTAAGCAGTCAGTGGATCATCCCGCTTTCCTATCCGCTGCGCGACGCCGCAGGACACATTATGGGAACCATCAATACGGGGCTGCGTGTCAGTTGGCTCATGGCACAGATCAAGTCTGTACAAACTCAACAGAAGGAACGCTTCTGGCTGTTACACGGCCAGCAGATCATTCTGGCGGATCCCGCGTTGGCGCCGTTACCGTCTTGCAAAGGCGGTCTGCCCCTCTCTGGCACCATGAAGATCTGCCGCGACCCCCAAGGGCAACGACATCTGCTGACGGTCGCAGAGGTCTCCACGGGATCAGGGGCAAAACTCGAAATTGTGATGGCCGAACCCCTGCGTCAGGTGCTGGCTGGTGCCAACACCCGCGCCTGGATGGGCGCCATCGTCGGCGCCGCCATCTTGTTCTTTTCCTGGCTCCTCAGCACAGGGTTCGCCCGGCGCAGCCTCTACCGTCCCTTGCAAAGGATTCAGGATTTCGTGGAACGTCTGAGCACGGGACACTACGCGGATCGGCTCCCGGCAGGTTTTCTCGCCCAAGCCGAACGCAACGACATCATCCGCCTGGGCGCCCGGATCAACACCCTCGCGCTCAACCTGGACGATTCCCGGCAACAATTGCAGAGGGACCACGACCAGATGGCGCAGATGGCCATGCAGGACGCTCTCACCGGCCTGCCCAATCGTCGCGCCCTGGATGTCGAGATCGAAAAGGCCATGGCCCGCGCCATTCGTCGCCACACCCTGCTGGCGGTTTGCATGCTTGATCTGGACGCCTTCAAACCGGTCAACGACACTTACGGCCATGATGCCGGAGATCAGGCATTATG
>JBBIUH010000150.1:0-2755 GCA_037440305.1 Acidithiobacillus sp. | reverse complement strand
GCCGCCGCCCCGACACTTTGGCATTCCTCTCCGGCTCTTGCTACAGTCTGAACGAAGAGCTTACAGGCGGGGGTACAACGGATGGACGAAGCCGAAAAAACGCATGGCTGGCGCTGGTTGATCGTGCTGCTGTTGGTGCTGGTCGTGGCGGTGGTGCTGTTCTTCTGGTGGCAGAACCGGCAGGCCGGGGTGCAAGCCAAGGCACCCGCAGATGCTGCGGCTACAGTGCAACTGGTATCACCCACAGTCTCTACTCGGTCCGTTGCGAACTTTCCCGTTGGCAAGACCATTTCTCAGGAAGGCACCCTGGAGGGTCCCATCAGCGGGCAGTGCGGCAACATCAAGTGGCACAACCTCAGCCCCACCGAAGTCGCCAATCTCCGTAAGCTTTGCCCGCCCGCAGCCGCTACCCGGTCCTGAAGTCACCCGTTTAAGGTGACTGCGGTAGGATTATGCGCGCCTCCACGCCGCCACCCGAGGCGTTGGCCAGGGCGAATTGCCCGTGATGGTAGGCCACAATCCGTTCGACGATGGCCAGCCCAAGTCCTACCCCGCCGCCCTTTCCGGCTTGTGCGAAAGGCGCGCGCACGGTTTCCAGTTCACTCTCCGCAATGCCCGGCCCGTGATCGCGGATGCGGATCAGTACGCCGTCCGCCGTAGGTTCCGCACTGACGTCTATGGGTGCGCCACCATGAGACTGCGCATTGTCGATGAGGTTTTGCAGAGCGCGGGCCAGACCCACTTCCTGTATGGGCAGCTTCGGCAGATCCGCCGCAGGGGGGTGCCACACCACGCCAGCCGGTTGGCGCAGAATGAACATTTTGAGCCAGAGCCCCAGGTCAGTCGCTACCAGCGGCTCCTGCTCGCCGCTGCGGGCGTAATCCAGAAACTGGTGGATAACCTTATCCATCTCCTGAATATTCGCGATAATTTCGCCACGGGCCTCCTCCTCGGCCGGTAGAAATTCGGCGCTCAGGCGCATGCGGGTAAGCGGTGTGCGCAGATCATGAGAGACCCCCACCAGCACCATCTCCCGCTCTTTCCAGAGACGATGCAAATCGCGCAGGGTTTGGTTGAAACGTTCGGCCAGGCGCCGCAAATCGGCCGGACCCGCCTCAGGCAGATCCGTCGGCATATCGCCGCCACGCAAACGTGCCACCCCCTGCATGAGCCGGGTGAGGGGCCGGGTCACTTGACGTACCGCCAGATATGCCCCCAGCCAGGACAGCAGCAAAATCGCCGCCAGCTTGAACCAGGGCAACGGCAGCCCCGGTGGATGGGGCGTGGGCATGGCCAGCGCCAGGGTTGCATCGGGCCGGGCTTGCAACCAGAGCACCCGACGCCTGTCGTCCATGCGTAGTTGTGCCTGCGGCCAGCCCATGCGGTGCAGCAGTTGCAGGGCATTTGCCAATACCGGCATACGGGGATTGTGGCCGCGCACCGCACCGGCAGGAACGATGCGAAGTCCCTGGTGCATCAGTTCGGACGCCGTCGCCTGACGCTGGGCCGGGCTAAGGGTTTCACTCAGGGTCAGCATTTGCGCCCAGTTCTGCGCCAGACGCTCGGCCTGCGGGTTGGCCTGATAGATATTGAAAAACCAGTACACCGCAAGCTGACTCAGTAGCAGCAGTCCGGCGATGATAAAGAACATACGGGTAAAAAGCGTATCCGGCCAGAGGCGCGATTTTTTCATCCGGGTAAAACGCCTTCTTCCCCGGGCGTGGCGTCCCCGCCATCGGGTACCAGCACATAACCCCGCCCCCAAACGGTCTGAATATAGTGTGGCTCGCCGGGGTCGTCTTCGACGAGGCGTCGCAAGCGCGAGATAAACACATCAATACCCCGTGAACCCGGTGTGGCGTCGTCGTTGCCGTGGGTCATGGCCAGCAGACGGTCCCGCGAGAGCGGTTGCCAGGGATGACTGGCCAGCGCGTGCAGAATGGAAAACTCACTGTCGGTAAGGGAGATTTTCTCGTCATTCCGCCAGAGACTGCGGCTGCCGAGAGCGAGGCGGAAGGGTCCGAAAACAAGTACCCCCGGGGTTGGATCACTACTGCGCAGATCCTGACTGCGCCGCAGGACGGCACGGATACGGGCAACCAGTTCCTGCGGCTCAAAAGGCTTGGAAAGATAGTCGTCGGCGCCCACATCAAGGCCTTGCACCCGGTCGCTGAGATCACCTCGGGCAGTCAGCATGATGATAGGCAAGTGCGGTTCCTGCACCCGCAGGCGCTGACAGATGCTGAAGCCGTCCTCGCCGGGCATGAGGACGTCCAGCAAGAGTAGGTCATAGTATTCCCGCTCCAATTGGCGATCCATCTGCACGCCGGAGGCGGCGGCGTGGACGACAAAACCCTGCCCTTCCAGGTAACGCACCAGCATAGTGCGCAGCCGGGGGTCATCATCGACCAGCAGGATTTTGCCGCCCTCCGCCATTTACTTGCCCCAGGGTCCCCGCTTGGTCCCCATTTCCTTGTACAATGCGGTGGTTTTCTGCCACTGCACCGGCGTCAGGATCTTGTGGAGATAATTCACCTGCTGGATGCCATGTTCGAGCATCGTGGCATGATCCTTGAGGACCGCTTCCTGCAAGGGGGCGATGGCACTGCCCGACTCACCATTCAGCAACGCATCACGCAATGCGGTATTGTGGACCAGCATATCGTGACGCCAGGTCGGCATGGCTTTTTCCTGCTGGGTGCGCCAGTTTTTCAGATCCGTTTCCTGCGCGGGGGTCAGCTTGAGGTCCACCGCA
>JBBIUH010000149.1:0-2758 GCA_037440305.1 Acidithiobacillus sp. | reverse complement strand
ACATGATCGACCTGCTTGTTGCAGCTAATCGGGAAGTGGCCGATGGACCGCTCACCGACGACCGGATGGCTCAAATCAACGCAGACTACACCGCTATACTGGACCAGGGCGACCGGGTTCATCCGATCAAGAAACGCAAGGATGGATCACTACAGAAGGGCCAGTCTGCTCCGGCCAATCTGTTGCGACGCCTGCGTAGATATCGTGAGGATGTCCTGCGTTTTCTCTCTGATCCGGAGGTGCCCTTCACCAACAACATCGCAGAACAGGCGGTGCGAATGCCCAAGGTGAAACAGAAGATCTCCGGGTGCTTCCGAACCTTCGATGGTGCCAGCGCCTTTTGCACGATCCGATCCTATCTGGAAACCCTACGCAAGCAGGGCGTCGACCTGCTGCACGCATTGGTCCAATCCTTTCAGGGAGAAACCCCGCAGCCCACCATGGGGTAACCGTACCCTGGTGAATAGTTACTCCACGGGAAGATCAAGATGGCATCACGATCGGCTGGCAAGCCATCGTGCGCAAGAAGGGTTATCCAAGCCGGTCGAAGACGTTCCGCACGAAACGTGATGCCGAGGCGTGGGCACGGCTCACCGAATCGGCCATGGAACGCGGGCTGTGGCAAAATCAGAGTGATGCGGGCTGTACAACGCTGGCCGATGCTCTGGACCGTTATGGCAGGGAAGTCTCCAGCCTGAAGAAGTCGGGCAAGATTGAACTGTACCGCATTGGCACGCTCAAGACTGACAAAATCGCCAAACTGCACTTATCGCGAATTCGCGGCGCTGACCTCGCAGAGTATCGAGATCGGCGATTGGCGGCAGGGCTTTTCCACTGTCCAGTCGCGCCATTGCTGTCCTGAAAGCGTTACCACGTAACATCAACGGCAAGGCGTTCCCAGGTACGGACATATCCCATTCTTTTACCGCCGCCTGCAAGCGCTCCGGCATCACCGGGCTGACCTTCCACGACCTCCGCCACGAGGCCACCAGCCGCCTCTTTGAGAAGGGCCTCAACCCGATGCAGGTGGCGGCCATCACCGGGCACAAGACCTTGCAGATGCTCAAGCGCTATACGCATCTGCGGGCTGAGGATCTGGCGAAGATGCTGGGGTGAGGTCCTTATCTGGCCTTGGATTCTTGAAACGCCTTTTCCAGATGTTCCAATCGAGAAAGCACGGAATCCGGGTAGGACGGTTGCCGCATGTTCAGAATGGCCGTAATAAGAGTATCAAAGCGACCATTCAAGCCGCGAATCTCGCCGCGCAAGTCGGCCATGCCATTATCCATGCGAATCTCCAGCCGCTCCATCTTGGCGTTCGTGTCTCGGATTTCTCCATGCAGTTCCTGCACGTCTTTCTGCAAGCCGTCCAAGCGCATCTGCATATCGCGGATGCTGGGAGCTAGTGCGCCCTCAATGACCTTGCGCAGACTTTCGACAGTTTCCTGTAGGTCCATGTTTTCGCCTTCCTGAATAAAGACTATTTCCTGACCTTCTACGCCGCCACCGCCGACAGGTCAATAACCGCGCTGCCAGGACGGCATGCGGCATCACCTTCCACGACCTCCGTCATGAGGCCACCAGCCGACTTTTTGAGACGGGCGGCAAAATACAGCCCGGTCTGCCGCACTCTGGCAAGGCGGAGGATGGCTATCTGCCGCGCATTCCACACGTACCGTAATGGCCCAGAAACATGATCATGCGTGTTGTCATTATTGACATCACCACCACGGAATTACATGATAGCCTCCATGAAAGCCACCCTGATCACCAGCTTCAAGGATGTTGCGCCGAATGGCGATCTCATGGAGATGGTGGTGTGGCGCGTACCGAAGCCTGTGCCGCCATGTGGGCACTGCTTCAAGTACCGGCTGGTCTACGTGGTCAACGGCACAAGGGTCATCGGCTATGACAACGAGCGCGGCAAGGGCGACCATCGTCACGTCACCGGCGAGGAAAATGAATATACGTTCACCAGTGTGGACCAGTTGATTGAGGATTTCATCGCGGAGGTGGAACAATGGAAATGCGAACACTGACCATTACCGTACAACCGGACTGGAAGGCAGCCCTACGCGCTGCAGGTAAAGCCGCGCAGGCGGAAACCTACCAGGGGGAAACCCTGAACTTTGAATCGCCGGATGTGTTCCTGGGCCGACTGACCGGGCTACGATGGTCTCTGGTGCGTCAGATCATGAGTGCGGGGGAAGTGTCCATCCGGGAGCTGGCCCGGCGGGTCAGCCGGGATGTGCGTCGCGTTCACGACGACGTGCTGGTGCTCGCTGAACTCGGACTGATAGAGCGCACGACCAGCGGCGGGGTGCGTTGTCCGTTCGCTGATATTCATGTGGATATGCACTTGCGACAGGCAGGGTAAAACCAGTCTTCCCTGAGCGGAAGGGACCCGGCTTTTCACAGACCCAGAGGCCCAAAATATGGGCAGGGCTCCGGAAATAAACGAATGGGCGCGTTGGTTACAGCGGTCTCTCCATCTGGACATCAGCCCCTGGCTACTACCCGAATTAGCGATGGTGACATCGCCCTTCTACATTATTTCGGCCCGCAAGCTGACGAATGATGAGAGGCAAGATTATGAGTATTCCTGAACGTATCAAAACCCGTCTGAACAAAGAGCGCCCCATGACCACGGTCACGCTGCGGATACCGGTAGACGTGGTGGAATCCCTGAAAGAGATCGCACCACAGCGCGGATTTTCTGGCTATCAGCCATTGCTCAAGGCGTATGTGAGCGAGGGGC
>JBBIUH010000148.1:0-2772 GCA_037440305.1 Acidithiobacillus sp. | reverse complement strand
GCAGACCCCGAGCGCCGCCATATCGTCAAAGGCCGGACCAGTTTCGCCTTCTCTGATGTCCGTAGACTCATCGCGGACGAAGCACTTTCCGACCATTTTCTGGGGCTTTGGCCAAATCTTTGCAAACCCCTCCATAAATCATTCACCAAGGTGCTGATGCGTATGGTGGCTTGAGCTTTGGCGATCAGCAAAATGTGAAATTCAGTGAAACTTCAGTCTCTTATACAGTGAATGGATAGATTTGTTCAGCGCTCGCCATGCACCCCAAAAAACCGATTCATTCACATGGTGGCGCTACCCCGCAAAAAAAGGCTCCAGGTCATATTGAGAATTGCTGCCTCTGAGCGCTCCTCAGCTCAGGCACGCGCCGCCGCATCCAGGCTGCGCAGGGCCTCATCCGCCCCCGCCGCCGCCGTCAGGTCGGCGACATTCTCCTTAGTGAAGAAGCCCTGAAAACCTCCAAAGCGTTGTACATACTCCACAATCAGTGAGGAATGCTCCGAGGCACTGGAGAAAATCTGCTTCAGCCCTTCCTGCTCTGAGCCAACCACCTCCAGCAGGAATTGCTGCCCGCAATTCCGCAGGGCGCTTACCACGTAGTCGATATTGATCTGATCCCCGGTGTGTCCATCCTTCACCGCCACCGCCAGATGGTGCAAACGCGGCCCAAAGTTTCGTACAAAGGCCTCGGTGGGCGAAGGCTTGCGAGTCAGATGATTGCAGAAATACTGGTGATTGGCTGCCGTAAAAACCTTGGCAGGGCTATGGAGTTCATTGGCAAAATGCACATTCTTGGTAACATTTGTGGACGAGTTCTGATCAGGAATATCATAAGAACCCCAGTAATAATAACTGGATAGGGTCAGATACTCCAGAATCGCCGCCTCCCGGTTCTGGCTGTACACCCGGGTTGCCAAATGGTCGATGGGCAGGAGTAGTCTGTCGAGACCAAGTTTTTCACGCAATGCCTTGGCCTGTTCAAAAGCCACCTGCATGTCCTCCCGAATGGACGACACACCCAGCGAATAAACGCGGATATGATTATCGGGGCGCTCCCAGTAACCGACAATATTGTGGGTATAAGGAGAGGGTTTGACGATGGCCATATTCCCCGGCAACTCCATCTGCCGGATCTGCTCCTGATTAAAGAAGCGGATTTCCCGGGCCTTCTGCGTCTCCACCACCGCGTGCAGATTTTTAACCTGAAAGATCTCACCCATATAGCGGGAGTTTGGCCGCTGCGCCCCGATGGGGTAAACCTCATTGAGGCTGCGGAAAATACCGTGCAGGTTGGGGTCTTTCACCTCGCGGACCAGCACATCGGGGGCATGCATATCGATGCGCAGGATGTGGGTCGAGTGCTGCTCCGTTTCCAGGGTGACCAGGTAGTCATAAGGCGTCATCAGGCAAAGATCACCGACATAGGCCGCAGAATGCCCCGGCTCTACCGTAATCATCAGACTATCAATACGCCCGATATTTTCGGTCAGACCCTGACGATCGCGGTCTTCCAGCAAGCGTCCCAGCCACTCTTCAAAAAAGGCAGAATTCTGCTTGTCGCCCTGCCGCGGAAAATCTATTGACGCCTTCATGCCAGCCCCCAATTCGCACCCCAGGCGATCAGTGTAACGCCTTTGATCCAGGGGGCCAACGCGCCACCGCATCACCCATGCGGTGGCGGCAACTCACACGAATTTCTTGACAAGATACCGATTGGTCGGTATCTTGCAAGCATATGATGCCGCAACCGATACGAAAAACCCGCAACCCGGAGCAGACGCGCTGCGGTCTGCTGAGTGCCGCTTACATCGAAATTCTGGAATCCGGCTTTCAGGCTGCCAGCCTGGAACGCATCCTTGCCAACACCTCGGTAAGCAAAGGCGCTCTTTACCATCACTTTAGCACCAAGCGCGACCTCGGTCTTGCCGTGATCCAAGAAGTTATCGCGCCGCAACTGGCGACGCGCTGGTTCGCGCCTTTTACCGAGCACGATGACCCTTTAGCCAGCCTCCAGCGTATTCTCGAAGAAAAAATCAACACGGCTGACGAATCAGTGATCCGTTATGGCTGCCCCCTCAACAATCTGATTCAGGAGATGAGTCCTCTCGATGAAGGATTCCGCTGCGGCCTGCAACAGATTCTGGACCGCTGGGTCGAGGTCATGGCAACCGCCCTGGCCGATGGGCAAATTGCCCGCAAGGTGCGCGCCGATGTCGAACCGGAAGAAGTAGCGCTCTTCATTGTTGCCGCTATTGAAGGCTGCGTCGGCCTGGGCAAAAATGCCCAATCTGTCGAAGCCTACCAGCGTTGCCTGCGCCAGCTACAACTTTATGTCAAATCACTGGCCGCCTGACCGCTGCCCAGTATAAAGCCGCAGCTACGCATTTTGAAACTTTTGGCTTCGCCCCTTTTTCTGCTTTCTGACTGCAGCGAGGAAATATCATGTCGCAGATTACCTCTGAATGGATTCAACTGGAAAACGGTCCACGGGCCTGGTATGCCCGCCCCAGCACTGCGGGTCCACACCCAGCCATAGTCGTGTTCATCGAAGCCTTTGGCGTCAACCAGCACTTTCAGGATGTCGCTGAACGTCTTGCCCGGGCGGGTTTTTGCGCCATCGTGCCTGATCTTTATCATGGCAAAACGTGACTATTTAGCATGCTCTTGTCATACAGTCCATTAGCGAAGATACTTTATCCCATGCACGAACTTCCCGACTTTTTGACGCTGACCTCGGATCAGAAAGACGCGCTGATCCGCCAACTCCTCGCG
>JBBIUH010000147.1:0-2789 GCA_037440305.1 Acidithiobacillus sp. | reverse complement strand
CTGACCGTGAAGTGATCCCGATCCCCTGCATCGAACTGGCCCGTCAGCACGGCAGCCTGCATTGCGTGACCATGCAGTTACCGCGCTAAAGAGACCGAGTTAGACCACAGATCAGGATGCTGATTTGTAACCGTCTAAGCAACCCACCTTCCCAAATTTTCTGGCCTGAGCGATCCTGACCCGCATACAGCGAGGAGGGGATGGCTATGACGAAGGGCGAGAAGACCGCTTATTGGCGGCAACAGGTAGACGGGTTTCAGGCAAGCGGTCTTTCCGCCAAGAATTACTGTGCACAGGAAGGGATCGCGGTAGCCACCCTGCATTACTGGCGTAAGCGCTTTGTCGATGCGTTAGAGCCGTGGCCGATGGCCGCTGTGCCCGAGGGGTTTTTGCCGGTGACGGTAGCGCCGGTCCAGCCGTCTGTTTCGCCCGTGGAAATTCACCTGCTATCGGGCCGCCGCCTGAAGTTGACTGCGCCGGTGGATGCTGGCTGGTTGCACACCCTGGTGCGCATCCTCGAAAGCCCATGTGGTTGAGTCCGGGCAGCCGCATCTGGCTCGCGGCAGCACCCGTGGATATGCGTTTGGGTTTTGATGGGCTGGCGGCTAAGGTGCAGGGGGTACTGGTAGCGGATCCCTTTTGCGGCCACGCCTTCGTCTTTCGCAACCGCCGCGGTGATCGACTGAAACTGCTGCTCTGGGACGGTCTGGGTTTCTGGCTCATCTACCGCCGTCTGGATCAGGGGCGACTGCACTGGCCCAGAGCCGATACGGGTGCCGTAGAGCTGTCGGCGGCGCAGTGGGCGATGCTGGTGGAGGGGCGGCCGTGGACCCCGTTGCCGGCCCTGGAGAAATGCCTGCCTACCTTGCTATAAGTGACGGAAATTGCTTGCATAAATACCCATTTTTGGGTACCATTCTTCCATGAATCCAAGGACTTCCACCCCTATTCCTACAGAGCCAGAAGCGCTGCGCGATCTGGTGCTGAGCCTGCTGCAAAAGCAGGAAGAAAAAGAAGCGGAATGGGCAGAACGCGCCCGGCATATCGCCCAACAGGAAGCGGAGATCGCTCAACAAAAAGAGGCCATCACCCATCGGGATGAAGTCATCGCCCGCCTGGAAAGCACCATCGCCAAACTGCAGCGCTGGCGATTCGGTCGCCGTTCGGAAAAACTCTCTCCTGACCAGATCAGTCTCTGGGAAGAAGCGCTGGATACCGAAATCGCCGCGATGGAAAGCCTTCTCGAAACCGTTCTGGAAGACAGTGCGGCGGTGACGGCTTCCCGCCCCGGCGAGGAGACACCGGTTACCGTCCCATCCCGTCCGTCCCGCCGCCACCCCGGGCGCATGCAGCTGCCCGACACCTTACCCCGGGTGGAAGTGCATCACGATCCTCTGACCTGCACCTGCGGGCAGTGTGGTGGCCTCCTGGAAACCGTCGGGGAAGAAATCAGCGAAAAACTGGATTATATCCCCGGACGCTTCCAGGTGATTCGCCATGTCCGCCCCAAGCTGGCCTGCCGCCCCTGTGGCACGATTGCAAGTCCGGCATTACCGGCACAGGTGATCGACAAGGGCTTGCCCACGGCGCGCCTGGTGGCCCACGTGATGACGGCGAAACATGTGGATCACCTGCCTTTATATCGGCAGGAAACCCAGTACCTGCGGGCGGGTGTCCCGATCTCCCGCGCCACCCTCTGCAGCTGGCTGGGCCATGGCGAATACTGGATCAGCGTGCTCGCTGAAGCCTGCAAAATGGCTTTGCTGGAGGGCACCATCCTGCACGCCGACGAGACGCCCTTGCCCGTCCTCAACCCCGGCAGCGGCAAGACGGACAAAGCCTATCTCTGGGTGTATCGCAGTCAGGCGGATGCCCCGCATCCCATCGTGGTCTTCGATTATGCCCCGGACCGCAAGGGGATCCACGCGCAACACTTCCTGGGCGACTGGAAAGGCATCCTCCAGACCGATGACTATGGAGGCTATGATGCCCTCTACCGCAAAGGAAAGATCCTCGAAGCCGGATGCTGGGCGCATGTGCGGCGCCATTTCTATGACGTGGAACAGCGGGGTCCGAGTCCGGTAGCCCAGAAGGCCCTGGTCTGGATTGCCAAGCTCTATGCCATCGAGGCCGACATCAAAGCCTCCCCGCCCGATCAGAAAACCGAAGCCCGCCAGCAACGGGCCGGCCCGCTGCTGGAGTCCTTCCGGGCCTGGCTCAGCGAAACCCAGATGCAGGTGGCGCCGAAAAGTGGCATCGCTAAAGCCATCGGTTATGCCCTGAAGCGCTGGAAGGCGCTCACCCTCTACCTTGAAGAAGGTCAACTCAGCATCGACAATAACCCGGTGGAGCGGGCGCTGCGGGGCGTGGCCATTGGTCGCAAGAATTTTTTATTTGTTGGCAATGATGCCGGTGGCGAGCGTGCCGCGTCCTTTTACAGCATCATCGAAACCTGCAAGTTCAACGGCGTCGAGCCCTTCGCTTACCTCTGCGACGTGCTCGAAAAGCTCCCCACTTGGCCCAACAAGCGGCTCCACGAACTTCTACCCTGGAACTGGAAAAAATCTGCATTAGCCTGATCGGCGCCAACCCGCAAGGGTGGGTTGGCTGAACGTTTACGCTGATTTGCGGCAATAGCAATACGTGAATTGCTGGGTCGCCCCGAACGGAGTGTGGTGCGCCTCCCTCTCGTGCGATATGAGGGTGAAGGCCTCACCGAACTCAGCGTGGAGTTGAGTTGCACTGTAACGCATGACAGGCAGGCCGCTGCACTGGAGTGGACCATCCTC
>JBBIUH010000146.1:0-2872 GCA_037440305.1 Acidithiobacillus sp. | reverse complement strand
GGCTGAACGCTCGCCAGGGCGGACAAGAACGCCTCCGCGCGAAAGCAAAACATGCCGCTGTTCCAGGTGTAATCGCCTTGGGCCAGGAAGGCGGCAGCCATGGCGGCATCGGGCTTTTCCACGAAGCGGCGCACCACTAGGCCCAGGGTCTCTCCCCCTTCGGTCAGCGCCTCTCCGCCCTCGATGTAGCCATATCCCGTTTCCGGCCAGCCCGGCGTGATGCCAAAAGTCACCAAGCAACCCTGCTCGGCCAATCGCTGCGCTTTGGCGACAGCGCCGGCAAAGGCGACCTGATCCTGCACCAGATGGTCGGCGGGGAGGACTAACAGGAGCGCCTCCGGCCCCGCCATCTCCAACGCCTGCAGGGCGGCGGCGGCGATCGCCGGTGCCGTGTTGCGGCCCACGGGCTCCAGGAGATAAAAAGCCTCCCGCTCCGTCGCTCCGGGCACCTGCGCATAGACGTCCCGGGTCTGGAAGTAATACTCCCGGTTGGTGACCGTCAGAAAACGCTCCACGCCAGGCAGGGCCAGTGCCCGCTGCAGGGTCTTTTGCAGCAGCGTCTCGCCATCGGGCAGTTGCAGGAAGGGTTTGGGATGGCTCTGGCGCGACAAAGGCCAGAGCCGTGTTCCAGCACCACCAGAGAGGATGACGGGGATCAGCGGGTTCATTCCACAGCCTCTTTCGCCACCCGCCGCAAGTCGGCCTCGGTCATCACCTGCACCAAGGCGTCGAACTGCACTTCCGGCTTCCAGCCCAATTGCCGATGGGCTTTGCCGGGATCACCGATGAGGAGGTCCACCTCGGCGGGGCGGTAAAAGGTGGGATTGACACGGACGATGACCTTGCCGCTCTTGCGGTCGATGCCCTGGGTCTTTTCATCTTTGCCCTGCCATTCCAGATCGAAGCCGGCATGGGCGGCAGCCTTCTCGACGAAGGTGCGCACCGTCCAGGTTTCACCGGTGGCGATGACATAGTCATCGGGCTGCTCCTGCTGCAGCATCAGCCACATGGCGCGCACATAGTCACCCGCGTAACCCCAGTCGCGCTGGCTATCGAGATTGCCGAGTTCCAGCACATCCTGCAGGCCGTGGCGGATGCGGGCCAGGGCGAGGGTAATCTTGCGGGTCACGAACTCGGTGCCGCGCAGAGGGGATTCGTGGTTGAAGAGGATGCCGCTGGAGGCATGCAGGTCGAAGCTCTCGCGGTAGTTGACGGTGATCCAGTGGCCATAGAGCTTGGCGACGCCATAGGGACTGCGGGGGTGAAAGGGTGTGCGTTCGGACTGGATGGATTCCTGAATCTGCCCGAACATTTCGCTGGTGGAGGCCTGATAGAAACGTGCCTGGGGATTGACGATGCGGATGGCCTCCAACATTTTGACAACGGAGGTGCCGGTAACCTCGGCAGTCAGAATCGGCTGATCCCAGGAAGTGGCCACAAAGCTCTGTGCGCCCAGGTTATAGACTTCCGTCGCCTGGGACTTTTCCATGGCGCGAATCATGGAGGACAGATCGATGAGGTCGCCGTCCAGCAGGCGCACCTGATCGGCAATGCCGAGTTCGTGCAATCGGCCGGTGGTATCAGTGCCTCGACGGGCGATGAGGCCATAGACCGTGTAGTCTTTTCCCAGCAGCCATTGCGCCAGATAGGCACCGTCCTGGCCGGTGATGCCAGTGATGAGGGCATGTTTCGTCATTTCAGTTGTTTCTCCCAGTCGTTCAATAGATCTTCAAGGCTTTGCTCAATGGTTATCGCCGGTTGCCAGCCGGTGTCCCGATGCAAGGCTGCGAAACTGGCGACCATCCGCCGCTGTTCGGCGCGGCGCAGGCGGGCCGGGTCCTGCTCGATGCTGGCTTCGACACCGGCCATGGCGATCAATTGCTGCAGCAGGTCGCGGATGCGATATTCCTGCCCCGAGCAGACATTGTAGAACTCCCCGTTGACGCCCCGCTCCAGCAGCAGGCCATAGGCGCGCACCACATCGCGCACGTCGGTGAAGTCGCGGGTGACGTCAATATCGCCCACCTGCAGGACCGGCGCGCGGCGGCCCAGGCGAATCTCCATGACCTGTTTGGCGAAGTCGGCGATGGCGAAGCGCGGGCTCTGGCCGGGGCCGATATGGTTGAAGGGGCGCGCCATGACGATCTCGAAGCCGGAAGTCTGGCTCCATTGATAGCACAGCGCCTCGGCGGCCACCTTGCTCACGGCATAGGGGTTGCGGGGACGCAAGGGCTGATCCTCGCGCACCGGCAGGGCTGCCTCGGGCACCTGCCCGTAGATATCGCCCGAACCGACAAAGAGCATCCGCCCCTGGAAGCCCGCACCATGCAGGGCCTCCAGCAGATTCAGGGTGCCCGTGAGATTGATGTCGAAGGTCTCACGAGGGTTCTCGAATGAGGCCGGCACGAAGCTCTGGGCCGCCAGGTGCAGGACGGCATCGGGCCGAATGGCGGTCACCACGGCGCTCAGGGCCGTGCGGTCACGCAGGTCCAGCCCGTCGGGCAAGGGCACACAGGGCAGTGCCGCCTGCACATACTGGCCGACGAAGCCGTTGGCGCCGGTGAGCAGGAGTTTCATGCCGTTATCATTTTCACAAAAAATCCTCTAACAACATGATTCGTCCTTGCCCTTGCGCTTTGAGAAAATATCGCCGGTCGGCGGTAACCAGCGTACCGTCCGGATGAAGCAAAGCCAGCGCATGGTACAAGGTATCAAAAAGATGATGCCCGTATCGCCGGGAAAGATCGATAGCCAGTGCATACGGTTCCGGCCCTTCGGCAACCCGGAAATCCAGCCGCAACAGATCTTCCATATCCTCCCTGGCAGTATCGGGTTTTACCCGCGCCAACACAGCGGCCATTTCCGCATAAAA
>JBBIUH010000145.1:0-2943 GCA_037440305.1 Acidithiobacillus sp. | reverse complement strand
GCTTACGTTGTTTTTCTGGTGCATTTTATCCAAAAGACTGTTTATCTTGAAATTAACAAGACAGTCGTATCTGGAATGAAGATTGCTTAGATCAGTGCAACAGCATCTTCAGATCACCGACAGATCGATAACAGGAGTACGCCATGCATATTGTCGTCTGTATCAAACAGGTTCCCGACAGCGCCCAGATCCGAGTGCATCCGGTCACCAATACCATCATGCGGCAGGGTGTACCCGCCATCATCAATCCCTTCGACGTTTTCGCCATTGAAGAGGCCTTGCGCCTCAAAGACCGCTTCGGTGGGCGCGTCACCGTGCTGACCATGGGGCCGCCCCAAGCGGAAGACGCACTGCGCAAGGCCATCGCCTATGGTGCCGACGACGTGATACTCCTGACCGATCGCGCTTTCGCCGGTGCCGACACCCTGGCGACCTCCTTCGCCCTGGCACAGACCATCCGCAAAATTGGTGAGGAACATCCCGTAGACCTGGTTTTCACTGGCAAGCAGACCATTGACGGCGATACCGCGCAGGTCGGACCGGGCATAGCCAAGCGCCTGGGCCTGCAACTCCTCACCTACGTATCGGCTATCGACGCATTGGACCTTGAGGAGCGCAGTATCACCGTACAGCGACGCTCTGAAGGCGGTGTGCAAGTAATCCGGACCCGTCTGCCCGCCTTGATCACCATGCTGGAAGGCAGCAACCAGATCCGCTTCGCGAGCATGGATGATATGTTCCGCTCGGTCCGTCTTACCGTGCCGCAATGGAATAAAGACCGTGCCGGTATTGAAGATGTCAGCAAAATCGGGCTCAAGGGCTCGCCCACAGTGGTCAGCAAGATATTCACCCCCAAGCCCAGGGCCGTGAAGGCACAGATGATCGGCGCCGATCTGGACGCCAGCGGCACCGCGAACGCCATCCTGGATATTCTCAGCAGCCAGCACCCGCGCATGGCGCAGGAACTCGGCCTGATCACCCCATAAACGCACAAGGAGCATTCGCATGAGCGAGAACACTGCCGCACCCGCAAAGCCCAAAGGCAAAAAGCGCTTGGAGCTGGATCCCCGCCTGGCGGCCTACAAGGGGATCTGGGTGTTTGTCGAAATGGAACGGGGCCAGGTACACCAGGTGTCCTGGGAATTGCTCGGCGAAGGGCGCAAGCTGGCCGATATTCTCGATGTGGAACTGGGCGCCGTCATCCTCGGCGGCAGCAGCGATGAACTGGGTGACGCTGCCCGTAGCGCCTTCACCTATGGTGCCGATGTCGCCTATATCGTGGCCGATCCCATTCTCACAGACTATCGCAACGAACCCTACACCAAGGCCATGACTGACCTCGTCAACCGCTATCAGCCGGAGATTCTGTTGCTCGGCGCCACCACCCTGGGCCGCGATCTCGCCGGTAGTGTGGCCACCACTCTGCTCACGGGTTTGACCGCAGACTGCACGGAACTCGCCATCGACCCGGACAATCGCGGACTGCTCGCCACCCGTCCGACCTTTGGCGGCAGCCTGCTCTGCACCATCCAGACCCTGAACTACCGCCCGCAGATGGCCACCATCCGCCCCCGGGTCATGGCCATGCCAGACGCCGTACCAGAACGCAGCGGTCGTATCATTTCTGAAAACCTACAGATGCAGGAAGACGACATTATCGCCAAAGTCCTGGAGTTCATCCCCGACGAAGCCCAGGAGCAGGCTCAGCTCACCTATGCCGACATTATCGTGGCTGGCGGCCGGGGCATGGGCAAAGCCGAGAACTTTCGCCTGATCTGGGACCTGGCTGCCGTGCTCGGCGCCGAAGTGGGCGGATCGCGTCCGGTGACCCATGCCGGCTGGCTACCCGCTGACCGTCAGGTCGGGCAATCGGGCAAGACCGTGCGTCCCAAGCTCTATATTGCCGCGGGCATCTCCGGGGCGATTCAGCACCGCGTCGGCATGGAAGCCTCCGACGTCATCATCGCCATTAATAACGATCCCAATGCGCCCATCTTCGACTTTGCCACTTATGGCATTGTCGGCGACGCCGTGCAGATCCTTCCCGTCCTCACCGACACTTTTCGCAGCCGTCTGGCTGTGAACCGCCGGGCCGGTTAATTACAGGAGTCATGACATGGCCGAAAAATTTGATGCCATTGTGGTAGGTGCCGGCCCCGCCGGTAATGCAGCCGCGTATACCATGGCCAAGGCGGGTCTGAGCGTATTGCAACTGGAACGGGGTGAAACCCCCGGCACCAAAAACGTCCAGGGGGCCATTCTCTACGCCGACGCGCTGGAGCGCATCATTCCCGATTTCCGCGACGACGCCCCATTGGAGCGCCACGTCATCGAACAGCGCATGTGGGTGCTGGATGAAAAATCCTTCATCGGTACCAACTATCGCTCGGATGCCTTTAACAGTGACCAGCCCAATCGTTATACCATCCTCCGGGCGCCCTTCGACAAGTGGTTCTCCGGGAAAGTCAAGGCCGCAGGCGGCCTGGTCATCTGCGAGACGACGGTCACCGAGCTCATCCAGGAAGGCAAAAAGGTCATCGGCGTCCGTACCGACCGTGAGGGGGGTGATATTTATGCCGATGTGGTGATCCTGGCGGATGGCGTCAATTCGCTGTTGGCCAAAAAAGCCGGGTTCCATGGCGAACTTGAAGCCAAAAACGTCGCGCTTGCGGTCAAGGAAATTCACTTTCTGCCCGAGGAGGTCGTCCAGAGCCGTTTCAACATCAAGGGCAACGAAGGGGTGGTCATTGAAATCGCCGGTGCCGTCACCCACGGCATGGTCGGCACCGCCTTCCTCTATACCAACAAGGAATCCATCACGCTGGGCATCGGTTGCCTCTTGTCCGACTTCAAAAAAGCGGGCATCGCGCCCTATACCCTCCTCGAAGAACTCAAGGCGCATCCGGCCATTGCCCCGTTGATTGAGGGGGGCGAAATGAAGGA
>JBBIUH010000144.1:0-3049 GCA_037440305.1 Acidithiobacillus sp. | reverse complement strand
AGTGGGCCGCTTCTTCGTACAGGCGGATCACGTCGATCTCCAGCCCGCGATCGATCAGTAGCATCTCCTCCAGGGATCGACCCGGACGAATGGGCGGCAGTTGCGTGCCATTGGAAGCAATACCCAATATCAACATGCGCTCAATCAACTGCTGTGCATGTCCGAGTTCTTCTTCCGCATCACGGCGGAAACGGCTACTGTATTCCTTCAACTGCCACATCGCGGTCAGGCTGGCCTGGGTGAGATACTGTTGCACGGCGGCCATCTCGGCACTGAGCGCGCGCATCAGGTAGCCCGTCATTCGCGGATCGTTCGCCATGGCCACGCCGGCGCTAGCTGAGTGACTGGCTGACCACGCCATCCAGCCCGCTGTCACCGGCATCGGGCGTCTTCGGTAGTATGTTTTCTACCTCTGAGTGCACGCGGGCGATGATGTGGGCGGCTACCAGTCCGTCGCCGACACGCTCACACGCATCCGCCCCGGCCCGCACCGCCGCATTCACCGCACCGGTCTCACCGCGCACCAGCACGGTGACATAACCACCGCCCACGAACTGGCGACCCACCAGGCGCACTTCCGCCGCCTTGGTCATCGCGTCCGCCGCCTCAATCGCCGGCACCAGGCCGCGCGTCTCGATCATACCCAGTGCCACTCCGCTGACGTTTGCCATTTTCATTACTCCTTCTCTGGTTCAGTTGACTCAAGTAATACTGCTCATTCCACCGGGCTGCTGGGCAGAATATTCTCCACTTCACTGTGTACGCGGGCGATGATGTGGGCGGCCACCAGGCCATCGCCGACACGCTCACACGCATCCGCCCCGGCCCGCACCGCAGCATTCACCGCGCCGGTCTCACCGCGCACCAGCACGGTGACATAGCCGCCGCCCACGAACTGGCGACCCACCAAGCGCACTTCCGCCGCCTTGGTCATCGCGTCCGCCGCCTCAATCGCCGGCACCAGGCCGCGCGTCTCGATCATACCCAGTGCCACTCCGCTTACGTTTGCCATTTCGACTACTCCTTTTGGGTTAAAAAAATGGTTAGTTCCCTGTCTGGCTACCGCTGGGGTCCCAATGATCAATGATCCCGGCGATGGTCAGGTCAGTCAGTATCCGGTAATCTCCCGCAGCGTAACGGGCCGCCGAACCGCTCACGGCAATCACCCATTTGCCTGGCGGCACGCCTACCGGGTCGGCGGCCACGCTGATCCTGCCTTTCGCATCGGTGAGTACCCGGAGCGATGCATTCTGCAGCCCGGATATTCGCCGGGTGGCCACGAGATCAGAGACGACGCGCATAATGTCCATATTGGATATCCTAATCTTCCGACCAGTGGTCGATGATGCCGACGATGGTAAGATCGCTCGGAAAGTCTTTGCTGCCTGCCGCTTCGCGCGCTGCAGACGATCCCACGCAAATCACCCAGTCGCCAGTGACACACCCCACCGCATCCACGGCGATGCTTCTTGCACCGCCTTTTTCCTTTACCACCAGCAGTGGGCGGTGCCCCATTTCCTTGATCCGGTTGGTCGAAACCAGGGTTTTTTCCACCTGACAAATCTTCATCGTGCGCTCCGCAATGCTGAGGCGCCATTCGCCTCGACCGGTTCGATCGGGCTGCCCGAGGGTTTGTCCTGCACGGTCATGCCGCATACCAGCAAACCCTGCCGATGCAATTCCGCATAGCGCGCCTCGATCGCGGCTTTGACCCGCTGACAGCGTTCTACAGTGCGTTCACGACTGCCAGGCACGCGACGGTCATAGCGGAAATGAATCGCCACTGGCACGGGCAGTCCATGCTGGACATTCAGTTTATTAAAAATCTGCAGACCCACGTCCATATCTGGCGCGCTTTCTTCCACCGTGTGCAAGTACACGAAATACGCCAGGTTGCGTACCTGAAATTCCTCAAATCCATCCCCCACGCTGATGAATCGCTCGTTATGACCAATGTCCGGATAACGGCCACCCCAGTTGCCACATACATATTCAATCTGCGACAGGTTATTGATCAGTAGCGTGGCGATGAGCCGACGCATACCTTCGTGCGGCTCGCCGTTGCCTGTACCCCAGCCGTCCGTAGCGCTGGCGGCTTGAATCGCCTGATAGACCTTGAGTCGCGCACTACTGGCATCCTCGTTAACCGTTTCCTTGTACAACGTCAGGTTGCTGACCCAGCGATACAAACTCATTTCGCCTTCGGCATCTGGCACATGCACCTTGATGCCATCGGTATCCGTATCGACCCCAATCAGCAAGGTGTCCACCGAGGCTCCGCAGCAGAAGCTGTTTTCGATGGCCTGACGGAATTCACGCAACCGCCCCAGGCCTGCTTCTGCTGCATCCCTCTCGTTGCTGTGATGCGCCGCACAACCCTCGTGGGCGGGGTCGGAACTGCTCCAGTGGTAGACCACTATTTTCAAGTACCGCGTACCCGCATCGGCAGACACCGGACGGCCTTCGCGATAGCGCATCAGTTCGGTCTCGATCCAGCGTTTGACGTTGGCTTCCACGTCGAACATGGCACCGGCGTAAGCCTTGCGGCTGCGCACCGCGTCATCGGGTAGGCGCAGTATGTAGCGCACCAGGCCCTTCAGACGCCCGTCCGAGCACGGCGTGATATCCACCGCGTGGTAGCCACAGTCGAGCAAGAACGAAGTCACTTCCTCTGAATGCTGCGGCTCGGCCTGCGTTTGCTCCGCCATCAGGCGAATGGTGTGCATGACGCACGCTCCATACAGCGCGCGCATATCCAGGTTGGCTATCCAGGCATCCTCCAGAATGCCAGCGGGCACCATGAAGCCAAGATCCGCGCAGGCAACGCGCTGTGCGCGTTCGAGAAAATCGGCCTCATACTGCTGGGCGGCAAGGTGTTTCAGCGCCGGAATGATGGCCGCGAAGTGCCCCTTCACCGCCTGTTCGTGGGCCAGCAGGCGGCGGTTCTCCAACTCATTGGTGAGCGGGTGCCGACAAGGCCGTGCCGGATCCGTCGCGCAGGCCGGGTTGGGCGCACTCTTCGGGCTGAGATCAAGGCCGCGCGCTGCAA
>JBBIUH010000143.1:0-3204 GCA_037440305.1 Acidithiobacillus sp. | reverse complement strand
CGAAAGGAGCCTGAATAAAGGTCATGCTCTCGCGGTCTACCCCCCAGGGACTATGATCGCTGCTGATGGCCGTGACACCGCCATCGGCCACGGCCCGGCGCAGGGCATCCCGTTCGGCCAAAGAGCGCAACGGTGGCAACACCTTGGCATGGACGTTGAAAAACCCGACATCCTGCTCACTGAGCAACAAGTGGTGGATGCTGACCCCGCAGCGCACCGCCTCACCACGCTTACGGGCGGCTTTTACCGCAGCAACAGCGCCGCCCGTGCTGAGATGAGGGAAAAACAGAGGGCAGCCACTCAGTGCCGCAATGGCTATATCCCGCTGGATGCCCACCTGTTCAGCCACGGGCGTGCGCCCCGGAAGGCCCAGCCGCAGGCTCAACCCGCTTTCGTTCATCACGCCATGGGCGGCCAGTTCGGGGTCTTCGGGATGGAGCATTACCGGCAGTCCCAAATCAGCCGCATAGCTCAGGGCCAGACGCAGCAGGGCGGCGCTATGGACAGGCTGCTTGGCCTGACTGAACACCCGCGCCCCAGCATCCATAAGTGCCGTCATTTCACTTAAGGCTTGCCCCTGCAAGCCCGTTGTCAGGGCCGCGCTGACCTGCACCCGCGCCAGAGCCAGCTTTTCAGCCAACAGTTGCTGCTCCCGGAGGACGGCAGGGGTATCGGCAACGGGCTGGGTATCCGGACGCAGCACGACCTGCGTCACCCCACCCGCCACTGCGGCCTGCAACTCGCTGGTCAGATCGCCATCGCGTCCATGACCAGGACTATGCGCCTGTAGGCTGCTTTCGATAAGCCCCGGGCAAGCTACCAGGCCTGTACCATCGAGAATTTCATCTGCCCGAAAATCCTCAGCAACAGCACCCCGAATAGCGATTTTTCCAGCGACAATGGCCAGGTCGGTAATCGCATCAAAACCATCGCCGGGATCCATGACGCGGACATTGCGGATGATTCTACGCATGGTTTTCGCCTCCGCCCGCAGCACCCGCCAGGAGGGTCAATACCGCCATACGCACGGCGAGACCGTGTGCAACCTGTTGCAAAATCACGGCCTGATGACCGTCCGCCACTTCCGAAGCAATTTCCACGCCGCGATTCATAGGCCCCGGATGCAGGACCAGCGCATCAGGCTGCGCCCACTGTAAGCGCTCCGGAGTCAGGCCAAAGCGGCGATGGAATTCATCCAGACTGGGCAGACGATGGGATTCCATGCGTTCCTTCTGCAATCGCAGGGCACAAATGACATCGACACCGCGCAGTCCGGCCTGCAGGTCGTGGTAGACATGCACCCCCAGCGCGGAGAGTTCTTTGGGTACCAGGGTTTGTGGTCCGATGACTCGGATTTCCGGGCAACCGAGAATCGACAAGGCATGAATCTGGGAACGCGCCACCCGCGAATGCAGGACATCACCCACAATAGCCACCACCCGGTCTTCAATGGGTCCGGCCAGACGCCGAATCGTGAATACATCCAGCAAGGCCTGGGTCGGATGGGCATGCTGGCCATCACCTGCATTGATCACCAGCGCCGAGTCTCCCAGATGCCGGGCGATCAGATGCGCGGCTCCAGCTTCCGGATGGCGAATCACAAAACCATCCACCTGCATGGCCATCAGATTATCCACCGTGTCGATCAGAGATTCGCCCTTACTGGCACTGCTGGTACTGACCGCAATATTCAAAACATCGGCGGAGAGGCGTTTGGCGGCCAGCTCAAAGGTGCTCCGCGTGCGTGTGCTGTTCTCAAAAAACAGATTGACGATGGTTTTGCCCCGGAGCGTCGGGGTTTTTTTGACACTGCGCTGCGCGATGCTGAGGAAGGATTCGGCCGTATCCAGAATCTGCAGCATTTCGGGTTCACGCAGCCCTTCGGTGTTGAGCAGATGGCGGAGACGACCCTGGGCATCATATTGCGGATTACCATCACCAAAACGGAAAGTAGAAAGACTCATGAAGCTGTCCTTGGCGATGTCAGCAATTCCAGACGCAGCGGATCGGGCCCCCGGAGTTTGATTTGTCCACCCGCCGCCGCGTTGAGGCGCAGGGCAGCGATGTCGGCCGCCACCGGGACTTCGTGCCCACCGCGATCTACCAGTACGGCCAGGAGGATGCTAGCCGGTCGGCCATAATCAAATATTTCGTTCATGGCGGCGCGGATGGTACGCCCCGTATAGAGCACGTCATCCACCAGAATGATGGAGCGACCGTCCACAGCAAAGGGAATATCCGACGCCCGCACCTGCGGGTGCAGACCAATCTGACTGAAATCATCCCGATAAAAAGAAATATCCAGCTGCCCCAGCGCCGTTTTCAGCCCCAAAGCGCGGTGCAGCGCCTGGGCTATCCAGACACCACCCGTAAATATACCAATCATGGCGGTCTGCTCCGGGTCCACACGCGGGCGCAAATCCCGAACCATGCCTTCCAGCAGTGTTGTCACATCCCAGTCTGCATTCATTGCATGGCTCCGACATCCTGAAAAGTCTGGAGAATTTCACAGGCAGCGGCCTGATCCAAAAGCCCGGCGCGCTGTTTCGCCGAAAGCGCACGTTCTTTCAGCATCCATTCGGCAGCGTGGCTACTGAGGCGTTCGTCCACCCAATGCACCGGCAGGGGGAAACGACGCTGCAAACTCCTGGCAAAATTGCGCACCCGGCGCACCATCAAGCCTTCACTACCGTCCATATTCAGGGGCAAACCCAGAACTATCGCGCGCGGTTGCCAATCCTTGAGGATGCGTGCAAAGCGCTCCCAATCCGGGCCGCTCTCACCATTGCGCAGGGTAGCTACGCCCTGCGGTGCCCAACCGGATTCGCCCAATACGGCAATACCAATACGTCGTTCCCCGAAATCAATCCCCAGAAGCGGCCCGGAGCCCTCAGGCATGGCCAGCCGCCCCGCTGAGCAGGCGCATATCCACTCCGAGCAAGCGAGCGGCAGCCTGCCAGCGTTCACTGGCGGGCAATTCAAACATGACCTGCATATCCAGCGGACCGTGCAACCAGGAGTTTTCTTTCAGCTCTTCTTCCAGTTGCTGTGCGCCCCAACCGGCATATCCCAAAGCTAACAGATAACGCTGGGGTTCCTCATGCTGGGCAATGGCTTGCAAAATATCGGGAGAGCTGGTCAATGCCAGGTCTTCGTTCAACTCCAGACTGGAAAGCCATTCCCCCTTGGGCGAATGCAAAATAA
>JBBIUH010000142.1:0-3231 GCA_037440305.1 Acidithiobacillus sp. | reverse complement strand
ACCCAATCTCTTATACAGTGAATGGATAGATTTGTCCAGCGCTCGCCATGCACCCCAAAAAACCGATTCATTCACATGGTGGCGCTACCCCGCAAAAAAAGGCTCCAGGCCATATTGAGAATTGCTGTTGTCGACCATTCCTGGTACCGCTACCCCAATGAGAACGAAGGACTCCACCCCTGGGAGGGCATCACCGACCCGAACTTCAAGCTGGGGCCGAACAGCAAGGGGACTAAGACCGATATCCAGCAGCTCGACGAGGGTGCCAAGTATTCCTGGATTAAGGCGCCGCGCTGGCGCGGCCATGCTATGGAAGTTGGTCCCCTGTCCCGTTTCACCATTGGCTACGCGAGGGGGATTGCGGAATTCAAGGACCCAGTGGACAAGGTCCTTACCGACTTGGGCCTGCCATTCGAAGCCCTTTTCTCCACCCTCGGGCGGACTGTAGCCCGTGGCCTGGAGGCATCGTGGGCAGCTCACAAGCTGCGCTACTTCCATGACAAGCTTATGGCCAACCTCAAGTCGGGCGACCTCAGTACCGCCAACATCCAGAAATGGGAGCCATCCAGTTGGCCTAAGGAGGCCAAGGGTGTGGGCTTCGCCGAGGCACCGCGGGGCGCTCTGGGACACTGGGTGCATATCAGGGACGCGCGCATTGAGGCCTACCAGGCCGTAGTGCCAACCACCTGGAACGGCTCCCCCAGAGACCCGGCTGGCAACATCGGAGCATTCGAGGCGTCGCTTCTAAATACACCCATGGCCGATCCAGAGCAGCCTGTGGAGATCCTGCGTACCCTGCACAGCTTCGATCCTTGCCTCGCCTGTTCCACGCATATCATGGGACCGGGCGGCGAAGAGTTGACCAAGGTGCAGGTGCGTTAGAAGGAGACAAAAATGAGCAGTCAAGGACCATTACAAACTGCATCAGCCGTATATGTCTATGAAACACCCCTTCGTCTGTGGCACTGGATCAATGCTGCGGCCATTGTGGTACTCATGATCACCGGCTATCTCATTGGTAATCCGCCGTGGCCTCTCCAGATTGGCCAACCGAGCAACCACTACCTCATGGGGGATATCCGTTTTTTGCATTTTACTGCAGCCTATATCTTCACCATCGGCTTGCTGTTCCGCGTTTATTGGGCTTTCGCAGGGAACGCCTATGCGCGAGAGCTGTTTATAGTACCTATCTGGAAAAAAGCGTGGTGGCAGGGATTATGGCATGAAATACGGTGGTACCTTTTTATTGATCGGAAACCGCGAAAATATATTGGGCACAACCCACTGGCACAATCGGCAATGTTTGGCTTGTTTGTGGTGGGCGCCGTCTTCCAGATCATCACCGGCTTCGCTCTCTATGGAGAAGGGACGGGTTATGGCTCTTGGCAATACGACTTATTTACCAGTTGGGTGATACCGCTGTTCGGCAATAGCCAGAACGTCCATACCTGGCACCATTTAGGTATGTGGTATTTGGTAATCTTTGTCATTGCGCATGTCTATGTTGCGGTCCGGTAGGATATCATGTCGCAGCAGAGCATGGTGGGTACCATGGTTAGCGGCTGGTGTTATTTCAGGGACGGCAAGTCCTAACTGAACGGGAGAAGAACGCATGCATCACTCGGGAAAATGTGCAGCATTGGTATTGGGCATCGGTAACATTCTGTGGGCCGACGAAGGGTTCGGGGTGCGCGCGGCGGAGGCCCTGCACCAGGCCTATGAGTTCCCGGCGGAAGTGAAGCTCATGGATGGGGGTACACAGGGTCTTTATCTCCTCCCTCTTGTACAGGATGCCGATATCCTGGTGATCTTTGACGCCATCGACTATGGTTTACCGGCAGGAACCCTTAAAGTGGTGGACGATCATGATGTTCCCGGCTATCTGGGGGTAAAGAAAATGAGCCTGCATCAAACCGGTTTTCAGGAGGTACTGGCCTTGTCGGCAATTACGGGTCGCTATCCTGCCAAAGTCCGGCTCATTGGCGTTCAGCCTCTGGATCTCGATACTTACGGGGGAAGTCTAACGGAGCCGGTGCGTAGCCAGATGGAGCCCAGCTTGGCGGTCGCCATCCGTTTTCTCATGGAACAGGGTTTCCCATCTCGTCGACGGATAAGCGGGTGTGTACCGGAGTCTTTGTGCCCGCCTTCAGTGAACCTTGCCCACTATGAAGCTGGCATACTGGTGGGGGGCGCTGAGATGTGCCTGGGGATCCCCATGCAGGTTTCGGAGATGACTGCCGGTTTCGCCTGGTGCGAGGGACGGTTGGGCCGGAAGCGGATCGATATGCGCTTAGTAGGTGATCAGCCTCTGGGAACTTGGATCTTGGCATTTATGGACGCAGCACGAGAAGTCTTGGAAGAGGGGGAGGCGCAACGTATCAGCGCAGCTCTCGACGCGTTGGCTGCTGCCATGGCAGGCGAAGCGGTGGAGGATGCCCTTTTCCCCGATCTGGCCGGACGGGAGCCCATGCTCCCGGAACACTTACGCGGATGAAAGTAGGAGATGGATATGGATGTTAGTACCGTACGCTCCCTCCATTTGCAGCGATTAGTGGAGCACTATGGCTTCCCCTGCATCACCCAGGAGACCGTGGATGACTTTGCCAACAACGGGACTGTCGTGTTGTTTTTCGCAGGCGATCCCGTCCGTTATCCGGAGACCAACGATGTGGCCGTAATACTGCCGGAACTGGCCGCGATTTTTTCCGGTCGCTTCCGGACCGCGATTGTCTCCGCCGAGGCGGAAAAATCACTGCAGGCGCGCTACGGGGTGACGGTGTGGCCGACGCTGGTCTTTTTACGGCAGGGTGCCATTCTTGGCACCATATCGCGGATGCGGGACTGGAGCGAATATCTGCGCGAAGTCGCCCTGCTCCTGGAGTGCAAACCCACTAAAATCTCTCCTGTAGCCGAGGTGATGACATGAACCCAATCGCCATTCCTGTTGTTAGTGCTGGTCGTTCCGTAGCGGTTGAGGGCAGTCCTGGTTATCTTCCTCTACCGGAGGAAATGGCGACGTATGCCGGGCCATCGTTGCCGGACGACCCCGAGATGCTTCGTCGGGGCGGACAACTACTTGCGGCCATCGAGCAGGAAATGGCGGCCTACCGAGTGGGCGCCCCCAACCGGAAGCTGGACATCACGGATGTGGACGATCTCGGTCGCCGTTTTCTCGATGAGGCATTGGGTAAGGGCGAGGTGGGCATCCGCTATCGGGGAGACACTCCCATC
>JBBIUH010000141.1:0-3239 GCA_037440305.1 Acidithiobacillus sp. | reverse complement strand
CCTGTCAGGCGGTAGGGTACCGAGTAATAATGGCCGAGGTATTCGACGTGGTAGTCGATATTGACCCGGGCCTTCTTCCAGACCGAGAACTCATAGTCCTGGGCTGGCAACGGCTGAAGCATCGGGCGATCCAGAGACTCGAAGGCCGTGCGGCGGCAGCCTGGCAGGCGTTTGAAGGGACGCTGGTTCAAGTCCTCCAGCAGGCGGCGAATCTCCGTGTTGAGCTCGGTGAGGGAGAAGAACTGGAAGTGACGCAGGCGCGCCAGAATCCAGCGCTCCACCACTTGCACGCTCAATTCCGCTTTGGCCTTATCCCGGGGCTTATACGGACGTGCTGGCAGGACCACCGCGCTGTAATGGGTCGCGAGCTCCTGATAGCTGCGGTTGATCTGTGGCTCATAACGGCAGGCCTTGGTGACCGCCGCCTTGAGATTGTCGGGCACCAGCAGGATGGGTGACCCACGGAATACCGCAGGGCGCGGACGTGGGATCCCAGGAAATCACTGAGGTTTTGGCTCCAGGTCGCTTCGACATACGTGTAGTTGGAAGCCCCCAGAACCGCGACGAAGATCTGCGCCGTGGCGATCTCGCCGGTATGTCGGTTGATGATCGGCACGGTGGGGCCTGCGTAGTCGATGAAGAGCTTCTCGCCGGCAATGTGGGTCTGTCGCATGCTGCGCTTGAGGCCGTCCTTCCAGGCCCGGTAATGGGCACAGAACTGGGAGTATCGATAGACCCGCTGCCCGGCATGCCCTGCCACGTATTCTTCCCACAAAAGCTGCAAGGTCATTCCCTTGCGCCGCATCTCCGTATGGATCAGGGAAAAATCTGGTGCGGCATAGGAGGTGGTAGTGGCTGGCTGGCGGGGGGGAACAGCAATGCCTCCAACCCGTGGGCATCCAGTCCGGTGGGCAAGGGCCATGTCACCTTGGCCTGCTCAGCCAGATGGAGGTACTTCCCCACAGCCCCCTTGGAAAGACGACACGCCTGGGCAATCTGCCGATGGGACAGGCCGGTGGCATGCAAACGGAGTACTTCTTGGATCGCTTTCATAGTCATCCTCGGTGTAGACATCCTGGATATCCTGTAAAAAGGTCCAACGAAGCCGATGATGCACGGGCCAGAGAAGTCAGACTCCCCCATAGTAGCGATGAAGCTGACGAACAAGGCTGCGCGAGCAGCGGCGGAGCCGGTGGAGCGAAGGGGGGAGGCCAAGGGGAACGCGGAAAGGCTGCGCACACGCCGGACACAGTGCCGGATAAGTGTGTCCCAGCGGCTTGACCGCGTGCGGTGAGCGAATTACCGCAACACCCAAGGTAGGAGCCCGGTGCGTGAATTGCGCACGCCGGGATCTGTGCGGGGGGTGCCCAGTAATGGGTATCCCTACCGTGATCTGACGGGTCCACTGTACCCATAGGGAACATCCCAAGAATGTATAGGACCAATGAAACCAAACAGCGGGGTCTGGTAACTCGCCGAGAGTGGCGTTTTTCGGGAGAATACTACTCGTTGCGCCGCGAACAAAATGCCTAACTACCCCCCCCAGCAGGATGCCGAGGCCTCGATCGAAAGATCGTAATCTTTGTACGTCTGGGTATTCGCTATTCCTGACCAGCGGGAAGGAATGCCAGATAAAGTCTACAACATTAGGGCGCACGGAACGTACGATGCGTTGGCTCTGTAATACGATTGTATTTTATTGTGTTGCAGACGTATTCTTTTGAATAAAAATCCCCGCAGCAAGCTGCGGGGTATTCCCTCAGCCGCTATTTGCTAGGTTTCGCTGCAAACAGCGGGGAATCAGACCCGATAGAGATTGAAATGCAAGGAGGAATCCCTATGTCAGCGTCTCTTTCTATCCGACGTTCAGAATATCTCGATATCCGAATACGAGAGCGTGCCGACCAACAGAAAACCGCCGGCAAACCACTCGTCAGCGTGATCATCCCGGTGTATTACCAGGAACCGGCTTTCCTTTGGCGTGCACTCCAATCTTGTTTTTACAGCGCGGACTTGGCGTGCGCCGACGTAGAAGTTCTACTCGTCGCGGATGATTGTCTGGATTACAGGGATTATCACATCGATAATCGCATCAAAATGCTGACGACGGGTAGTGTGGGTGCTGGGCCATCCCGGGCGCGCAACGTGGCGCTCGATGTAGCCCAAGGCGACCTGATTGCACTGCTCGACAGCGATGATGAATTTCTACCGGGAAAGCTGGCCGATCTAGCGCCCATGGCACTGCGGTACGGCATCGCATACGACAACATGCGCATCGCCATGAACGGGAGTGATGCGCAGCTCGGCACGCTGGATGCGTCACGCGAGTTCGGCCTGAAGCCGATGGCGTTCTTTCTCGCCTTCGATAACCCGCTGTCCGGCCTTTATCGCCGTGACATAATCGGGCCTACGCGATTTCTCGATGAGATCAAATTTTCGGAGGACTCCGCCTTCAATTACGAGGTCTTGGCCCGCAACGGCGGCACGGCCTATTTTCTCGCCCAGCCACGCCACGTTTACACGATCCATGCCGCATCCCTGTCTCGCCACAGCGACGCAGTACAGGAAGCCGATGCAAACTACGCCAAGATCATCGAACACTTCGATGGAGTCACCGACATTGATGAGGGATGCCGCGCTGAAATCCTCGAGAATTATGCTAGGAAAAGGGCATTGAACTTGGCGTTTGGCGCCTGGCTGAACCTGCCAGGAAATCAAGGGCGCACGTTTCAGGAGTTTTTGGGGTAGCGCCACACCTGAGTGTCGAGTGGTTCTTTTTTATGCCCCGCTTGCCCCTCAAATAAGTTGACCAAAGAACCATCAATTTGGTTGCACACTCTCAATCAAAGACGATCCAGATAATCAGCGCCGGGGGGTTGTGCTGGAGATACCGCTTCTCGATGGCCCGCGCATATACGCAATGGATACCCCATCAGACAGGCGGTCCGTGCAGTAGGGACGGCGCGGGAGCCGTTCCGGGGCGAACAGGGAAAGTTGCTTGGTGGTTACCGGGTAGCAGTGCATTGCTCGCCCCCCGATCTCGCATCGCAACGATGGGACCGAGGGGACTGGAACAACAGCCCAGCGATTGCTAGACTGTTTCCAGCCCCCCTTCGGTCCACGGTGCCCCGCAATCCTGATTGCCCGCTAAAGCTCAAGGATGCGGGGCATTGGTTTTTCTGAAGCATACCCAATGCCTTTCTGGTTTTGATTCTCTCCGAACTGTACTCCCGCTGCTC
>JBBIUH010000140.1:0-3352 GCA_037440305.1 Acidithiobacillus sp. | reverse complement strand
ACCCTCAGGGAGTTTCCGCTGAAGATTGAAAATGACGAAGTGCTAGTGGATACCGGTGATTTTGCACCCAATGGACCCCGCTAAAGCCATTGGCAAATTCTGAACTAAAACCCGTCTCTCTTGCTTCCCCAGGGATGAGAGCCGGGAACCACTTCCGCTTTGATTCCGGCTTTTTCAACATCGGTGAGGGTTTTGTAGAGGGTCGCTTCATGGGCTAATATGCTGCCCTGCATTACTGCGACATAGCGTGCCGGCAGGTCGACATCGCAAACGTAACCGCCTCCCGGGTCCTCAACGCTTCGTAAATTGCCATCCCAATCCATGAAAAAGCCACTCATGACAAGTCCTCGCTGGTGTTGTTCCAAAAGTCGGTGGGGGTGAAACGATGTCTGCCGCGAGTCAGAGTGATTTGCGCTCGGCGGGCGAAAAATTGCTCAAGTGCCCCTCTTTCGCCGCTTGCGCACGACCACGCGCAATCAGTCCAGCACTGCGACCGGATGCGGCCACCCGCGAAAGCTGCTTTTCCAGGTGTTGGCTGCCACATTGCGGGCAGTTTGGGGTGGTTGAGCTCATAACCAGTAATTCAAAGTCGGCGTCGCAATCGCAACAATGGTAATCGAAGATAGGCATCTTTGTTCCTTTGTCAGGTTATGGCCAAAACGGCATCTGTTACCCGGTACAGCAATAATGATGCCTGTTCAGGTGGCGGCTTTTACCCGCCTCGGTGTTTCGCGCAGCAAATTCAGACATTCCAGATTGGCGACCATATCCAGTGCAGTGAAATCATCGAGCGAAAGGAGGCTCCGGTCTGCACCGAATGCCAGCAAACGCGCCACTACCGCCGTCTTGCCAGCGGATGCGGCATACATCAGGCAAGTGGCGCCGTTGTCATTCTGGTGGTTGAGGTTGGCGCCAACCGCGACCAGCAGGTCCAGTGTGTCCAGATTCTCACTGACACAAGCGAACCAGAGGGCCTGATTGCCATCGTTGTTGCGCTGGTGCGGGTCGGCACCGGCGGCGAGTAGTTCAGCCACCCGTTCAGGATGGCCCTCGCCGGCGGCGCGCATCAAGGGCGTCACCCCGTCGCGGGTGCGCGCGTGGATGTCTGCGGCGGGAAACTCCTGCGCCGTCAGCCAGCATTGCAGCGCCTCGGTGAGCTGCGGATTTGCGGGCGTATGCACCTTGCGCCAGGCTTCGTAACCGCCATCCAGACTATATACCTCCGCAAAACCAAAATCGGCAAAGAGTTGGGCACGCATCTGGCTGGCGTTGCCATGGTAGCAATAGATCAGCACGGGACGATGTTTGGCCATGTTCAGCACATAGTCATCGGCGTTGTAATCGCCCAGGGGAGAAGCTCCGGCAATATGTCCGACCCGGAAGTCGCTGGGATGGCGGCAATCCAGTAACACGGTGTCCTGCCTTTGCAGGAGTTCGCGGGCCTTATGCACATCAATACGCTGAAAGGAACGGGTATTCATGAGTTTTCTCCGGTGTGAGTGTTCAGTTCCCGGTGGGCATAGGGCGGGAGGGTGCCAATCCGCGTATCCGGCAGGGCATGACCCACGGTGAAGTGGTAAAGGGATTGCAGGCTGTTATCCTTGATCCCCAATATTTCATGCACGGCATCATCAAAAAAACAGCCGATGCCGGTGCCGTTCAGACTCAGGGATTCGGCTTCCAGATACAATATCTGGCCCAGCAGCCCGGCTTCCTGGTAGAGCAAACGATAATGCCAGGCACCGCTCTTCAGGGGGTCGGCATACTCCGCCAGAAAGGCCACGGCAAAGCAGCTATCGGCGGCAATGGCCTGATGACAGGACAGGGTCCGGGCGATACTGCGCAGGTCGCCACTATAGAGTCGCCGCAGGGGCAGATGGGTGGGCGCAGTAGCCACTGCTTCCCAGGAGAAGTCGGGATTGAGGGTCATGCGTAGCATTTGTTCGCCCTCCCCAGTGCGGGGCAGGGCATAGAGGCCACTACTCAGGCCACTAACGCGATGCACAAAAAGTATCGGATGGATGCGCGGGGTGAAGGGCCAGACATCCCAGGGCAGGGCGGAACGGGGCAGCAACGCATCCAGGAGGGTAAAGAAATCGTCAGCCGCCATGACCGTCTTCGGGTCGAAGCGCTGGGCGCTGCGCCGACGGCGGATCAGGGTGCTGGCGGCGGTATGCCCCGATTTTTTGCGTGCTGGCCAAGGATCAGGCGGAAGCGGGTCGGGAGTGAGCACCGGCATCCTGCTGGCGGTTGTCGTTTCGGCGATGACCGGCCACTGGTACAGGGGGTGGGGATCCAGGCAGTTGGCCTGACCCCGCCATTGCCCCGGCAGCGCAGCGGGACTACCGATGGCGGAGGACATGGTATCGGCTGGGAGGATTTCCAGCAGCAGCTCCGCATCCTCGCCTTCGGCATGCGCGAAATCGCGGGAACGATCCAGGCCGAGGAGACTGCGCAGTCGGGTATCGTCCACATCCCCGCGCAGGCGAAGGTGCCAACCCAGGGTACCCGCAGCGTAGCGCAGGGCACCCAGCGCATGGCCAATATCCAGTTGGCAATAACGCAGTGCCCGTTCGCCATATTTCCACGCTTCGCGCCACGCTATGGAAGTCAGCGCGATATACACCCCTGAGCCGTGCTGTCCGGCATCGGGATACCAGCGCTGTTCCAACACATGATCCCGACTCAAATAGTGGTAGAGTCCATCACTGATGCCCCGCACCCCGAAGGCGAGAAGATAGGCCTCGGTGGGATGCAGGTTGCCGCTGGACGGGTTGCAGCGCAACGCCCAGCGATCCGGGCCGTATTCCTTCCATGCCGCCAGCCCGAGGGAAAGCTCCAAAAACTGAGCGACGGCCTGGAGAGTGAAGGGTTGGGGCGTGGCGGCGGACAGCCCGGTGAAGGTGACGGCAGTCTCGTCCGTCAGCAACGGTAGGATGCGCCGCGGGCTTCCGGTGAACTCGCGGAAGGGGTTGGGTTGTGCGTCCCAGTCCAGCGCTTCCGGCCCGGCGGCATAGCGATTCAGGTGATGCTTGGACCGTTCATGGTAGGCCATCACCGTATGCACCGCTGCGCTGTTATCGCTTGTCGCCATGATCTGCGCCGTTCCGTTAGTCAGCCTCGGTCGTGGCATTTTATTCCGGCGCGGCGACCGCCCGTCAACGCGCTTTCGGCGCGCTGACCGCCACCTTTTCCAGAGAGACGTGACTGACACCCATGGCCTGATGAAAGACTTTGAACACCTTCTCGGAGACCGCGTCAGATACCACAAAATCCTGATACGACTGACTGAGTAGATTCACATAAAGCGCTTGCAGCGCATTATCGTCCAAGGCGTCCGTATTCCCCTCTC
>JBBIUH010000139.1:0-3385 GCA_037440305.1 Acidithiobacillus sp. | reverse complement strand
CCAATATACCACCGGCCATAACCTCGTCGTCGATGGCGGGCGCATGTTATATTGATTCCATGAACAGCAAAGCCCCCATCCGCTTTTACAGCGAAGAAGAACTGGATGCTCTGGAAGAGCAGGACCCGCTGGCCGCAGCCAAAATTGCCCATGCCCAGGCCATGGCCGCCCGTGGACTGGACCGCCAGAAGCGTTATGGTCCGGATGACCCCCTGCCCGACCCCGAGGCGGTCGCCGAAGCCGTGCACACCGTGCGCCGCATTCTCATGCGCGACGGCGGCGATATTGAACTGGTCGACATCATCCAGCGCGATGTCCGGGTGCGCATGAAAGGCGCCTGCGCGGGTTGTCCCAACGCGGTCATAGATCTCAAACAGGTGGTGGAACGCATTGTCGGCGCCGTCCCCGGAGTGGTCAGCGTGAGTAATACCTTTTGAATAGTCCTTCCAGCAAAACCCCGAAAGTCGGCTTCGTCAGTCTGGGCTGCCCCAAAGCCACCGTGGACAGCGAGCGTATCCTTACCCAGTTGCGGGCTGAGGGCTACCTGCTGGTAGGCGATTACGCCGATGCCGATGTGGTGGTAGTCAACACCTGCGGTTTTATTGACGCAGCGGTGACAGAATCACTGGAAGCCATTGGCGAAGCCCTCGATGAAAATGGCAAGGTGGTCGTCACCGGTTGCCTGGGCGCCAAGGATAACGGGGACTTTATCCGCAATGTGCACCCCAAGGTGCTGGCTGTTACGGGTCCCCAGCAGTCTGGCGCGGTACTGGAGGCCATTCACAGCGCATTGCCACCGCTGCATGACCCCTATACCGATCTGGTCCCTCCCCAGGGTCTGCGCCTGACTCCGGCGCACTACGCTTACCTGAAAATTTCCGAAGGCTGCAATCAGTCCTGCAGTTTCTGCATTATTCCCAGCATGCGTGGCAAACTGGTCAGTCGCGAACCCGGTGATATTTTGCGGGAAGCCGAAGCCCTGGTTTCTGGAGGCGTCCAGGAATTGCTGGTGATTTCCCAGGACACCGGCGCTTACGGCGTCGACCGCAAATATCGCACGGCCTTTCACGATGGGCGCCCCATCAAAACCCGGATCACCGATCTTTGTGCGGCGCTGGGAGAGTTGGGTGTCTGGGTGCGTTTGCACTATGTGTACCCCTACCCCCATATTGATGAATTGCTGCCGCTCATGGCAGAGGGAAAAATCCTGCCTTATCTGGATGCGCCCCTGCAGCATGGTAGCCCCCGGATTCTCAAGGCCATGCGCCGCCCTGCTGCTGCCGAAAAAACGCTGGAGCGTATTGCCCATTGGCGGCAACAGGTGCCCGATTTAACCATCCGCAGCACTTTTATTGTCGGCTTTCCCGGTGAAACCGAAGCCGAATTTTCGGAACTACTGGATTTTCTGAGCGCTGCTGAACTGGACCGGGTGGGCTGCTTTGCCTACTCTCCGGTCGAAGGCGCGCCCGCCAACGCCTTGCCGGGTGCCGTTCCGGAAGCAGTCAGGGAAGAACGTCGCGCCGAATTCATGCGGGTGCAGGAAAGCATCAGCCATGCACGGCTCCAGCGGCATGTGGGTCAGCGTCGTGAGGTGCTGGTAGATGCCCTGGAACGCGGGGGCAGGGCCATAGCCCGCTCGGTCAGCGATGCGCCGGAAATAGACGGTGTGGTCCACCTGAGTAATGCGGGCGGCCTCAAGGTCGGTGACCGCCTGGCCGTGCAGATCACCAGGGCGGACGACCACGACCTGTACGCAGACTGTTTCAGTCTGAGTTAATCCTTGCCCCTTTCTATACGCACCCCCACATCCCGGGTGCCCCGCACCGCCGCCGGTTTATGCACCGTCACCTGTACCCAACGCGCAGCGAATTCACCCCGGATAATATCCGCAATCTGCTCGGCCAGTGTTTCCACCAACTCCACTTCAGAAGCACTGATGTGACTGACTAGGCGTTGACAGACCGTTTGATAATTAATGGTCTGCTCCACCTTGTCCGATTGGGCGGCAGCATGGGTGTCGGCGGCAATTTCCAGATCAATCAAAACGGTCTGCTTGACCTGCCGTTCCCAGTCATAAATACCGATGCGGGTATCAACTTTCAGCTCCCGCACAAAAAGAATATCCATAGGCATCCCGAAAAGTGCGACAAGGCGTCGCGTCTGGGCCTATAATAGCGCTTTTCCGGGCCAACGCACTGCATGTCTGTCATTATTGATATTGTTTTCATTGTGGGTGCCTACCTGATCGGTTCTATTGCGACCGCCATTCTGGTAGGTAGTGCCATGGGCCTGGGTGATCCCCGGCAATCAGGATCCGGGAATCCGGGGGCAACCAACATTCTGCGCATCGGCGGCAAAAAGGCCGCAGCCCTGACGCTTTGCGGCGATCTGATCAAAGGCGTCATTCCCGTTGTGGTCGCCCGATGGCTGGGTGCGGAAGGCTGGATCCTAGCCGCCGTCGCACTGGCGACTTTTCTCGGCCATCTGTATCCCGTTTATTTTGGATTTCGGGGAGGCAAGGGAGTGGCTACGGCCATGGGTATCCTGCTGGCGCTGATGCCCTTACTGGGATTATCGGTGCTGGGTGTATGGATAGTGGTTTTTGCCGTCATGCGGGTGTCCTCCCTCGCCGCGCTGCTGGCCGCCATCAGCGCGATACCCCTTGTTTTTGCCTGGTCTGCCAGCAGCAGTATGCATGCCCTGATTATCGTGCTGGTCATCCTGATCCTCTGGCGGCATCGCAGTAATATTCAGCGCCTGCTCGATGGCCGCGAAACGCCCTTCAAAAAATCCTAATCGCGGATATTCCATTCCTGCATGCGTTCGTCTATCCATTGCGCGAGCTTTTCGGCAGGACGAAATCCAGGCGCCAAATGCTGCGCTTCCTGAGCAGCGGCCAGGGCACGGCGCATGCTGCCCTGATGCAGGTAATAGCGCGCCAGATTCATTTGCGCCAGATGCGGCGCATCAAAATGCCGGGATTTCAGCGCCCGCCGAATCACAAAAAGGGCTTCATTTTCCCGTCCGGTATCCATGAGGTATTCGCCAAGATCATTCCAGGCCTGTCCCCACTCGGCGTCACAGGCGATGGCCCGTCGGCAGGCGGCAATTGCGCCATGACTGTCCCCCGATGCCGCCAGTGCCCAGGCATAAAACGTCCAGATCAATGCGCTGTCAGGATCCGCGTCCAGTGAACGCCTGAAGGCTTCTGCCGCTTCTTCGGGATGACCGGTCTGCTGCCAATCCAGACCTTGCTGAAAATCCGGATCGACGGCGGCCCGTTCTTCAACCACCGTATCCAGAGAAAAAGATTCACTCGTCATGCTTCCTCCTTGACCAGCGACCAACGCGCCCGTACCGGGAACTCAGCACTGGCAGACTGGGC
>JBBIUH010000138.1:0-3549 GCA_037440305.1 Acidithiobacillus sp. | reverse complement strand
GGGGTCCCTTCAGAAAACGGAAAAAATCGTACGCTAAGCCGGTTGCAGCGGCCGTAGCGTTCTGAACTTGGGGTCCCTTCAGAATTCGGAATATAAAACCCGTTAAGGTCGCTGTGCTCCTGGAATCCAGCGATAGAGAGTGGGCAGGGATACCCCGAGGTGCTCCGCGACCTCTCTGCGTGGCGTGCCGTTATCCAGGAGCTTCCTGGCCGATGCCACCTTGCTCTCCGTCATCAGTCGTTTCCTCCCCGGCATACGCCCGAGCTTGCGGGCGGCTTCCAAGCCAGCACGGGTGCGCTCAATGGTCAGATCGCGTTCCATCTCGGCAAGACTGGCCATGACGTGGAAGAAAAACCGTCCCGATGGCGTTCCCGTATCGATGGCGTCAGTCAGGCTTTTGAACTGAACGCCCCGAGCTTGCAGACTGCTGACCAGGTCGATCAGATTCCGCACGCTACGTCCCAGCCGATCCAGCTTCCAGACCACAAGGGTATCCCCTGTGCGGAGATCTCCCAGCGCCTGAGTAAGGCCCGGTCGCTCTGCACGGGCGCCGCTGATCTGGTCCTCCATGATCTTCTCGCAACCGGCTTTGGTCAGCGCCTCTCGTTGCAGGTCAAGATTTTGATCTTGGGTGGATACCCGGGCGTAACCGATCAGCATGGCTGTCTCCTGAATCTATCAATATTCATTGCGAAGGTAATGAATCAAGAATAACATTTCAAGACTGAGTTTTGAGAACGCTATGTCATTGATTGCCGCTCTTGACCACGATGGCCGACGCGACCTCTCAAAAACCTGCGTTTTCAAGAAGAAGGAACCTGCATGCCCCGCCGTTCGATCCTGTCCGCCGCTGAGCGCGAAAGCCTGCTGGCGTTGCCTGATGCCGAAGACGAACTCATCCGGCACTACACCTTCAGTGAGCCCGACCTGTCGCTGATCCGCCAGCGGCGCGGTGACGCCAACCGCCTGGGACTCGCAGTGCAGTTGTGCTTGCTGCGCTTCCCCGGCCAGGGCCTGCTGCCAGACGTTGCGGTGCCGACGCCCCTGCTGCATTGGATCGGGCGGCAATTGCGCCTCGATCCAGCGTGCTGGCCGCAGTATGCCGAGCGGGAGGAAACGCGGCGCGAACACCTGCTCGAACTGCGGGCATACATGGGCATGGAGCCATTCGGCCTGTCGCACTATCGGCAGGCTGTCCATGCCACGACCGAGCTGGCCTTGCAGACCGACAAGGGCGTTGTGCTGGCCAGCAGCGTCCTCGATTCGCTGCGCCACCGTCACATCATTTTGCCAACTCTCAATGTCGTCGAGCGTGTCTGCGCCGAGGCGATCACCCGCGCCAATCAGCGCATCTACGACAGTCTGGCCGAACCGCTGGCAGACGCGCATCGCCGCCGCCTCGACGACCTGTTGAAACGCCGCGACAACGGCAAGACGACTTGGCTGGCCTGGCTGCGCCAGTCGCCCGTCAAGCCGAACTCGCGACACATGCTCGAACACATCGAACGGCTCAAGGCGTGGCAGGCGCTCGATCTGCCGACCGGCATCGAGCGGCAGGTGCATCAGACCGGCTATTGAAGATCGCCCGCGAGGGCGGTCAGATGACGCCCGCCGACCTGGCCAAGTTCGAGGCACAGCGTCGTTACGCAACCCTGGTGGCGCTCGCCATCGAGGGAATGGCCACCGTCATTGACGAAATCATTGACCTGCACGACCGTATCCTGGGTAAGCTGTTCAACGACGCCAAGAAGAAGCATCAGCAGCAGTTCCAGGCATCCGGCAAGGCGATCAATGCCAAGGTGCGACTGTTCGGGCGCATCGGTCAAGCGCTGATCGAAGCCAAGCAGGCAGGTCGCGATCCGTTCGCCGCCATCGAAACCGTCATGTCCTGGGACACCTTCGCCGAGAGCGTCACCGAAGCGCAGAAACTCGCGCAGCCCGAAGACTTTGATTTCCTGCACCGCATCGGTGAGAGCTACGCCACGCTGCGCCGCTACGCGCCGAAATTCCTTGAGGTGCTGCGCGGCATGAACAGCGACAACGATCGTAGACGCTTACTGATCTCAGCTACCGTCTGCGGGCCACCCTGCAGCAGGCAGGCGAGAAGAGCCCCGTAGTCTTGATGGATTTGTTGGAGAATCGTTTCCATAGCCCAAGAACAACTCCATACACTCAGAAGAAGACACCCAAAAACAGGGTGGTCTCCAGAAATCGCCTGTAGAAGCCCTCAGAAGCGATTTTTGTCCCTGGCGCACCATTTCCCTCACCTATACCAACCGAATCGATTCTATGCCCATTTCCGGCCCGGGAACGGGCAGTCTGGGGTCCCTTCAGAAAACGGAAAATAAAGCACGTTAGTGCTTTCCAGAGGGCGTGTAGTGGCTGGTTTTACGCTGATCTAGGCTGCTGTAACGGCGACGAGGGTCTCTGTTGGTGGAATCTGACGATGCAGGGGGTATGGCTGCTGTGCCATGTCCAGTTGGATTACGCCCTAATCGGGCGTCAAGCCATCTGGCTGTATGGCGTCAGATTAGGGCCGCTTTTGGCCTTGTCTGACGTTCTTCGCTCGACTTCTACGACATCAACCTGACACGCCAGCCCTCTAGCGTGCTTTATTTTCCGAATTCTGAGGCGACCCCTCTTTAGGGCGGGGTCCCGCAGGTTTCCGGGCTTCCGGCAAGAATCTGGAGGTTATTCCTGCGGCTGGGTAGGTGAGCGCAGCTCCCAGAGGTTCACTGAGATGCCGCGGCTACCTTTGGCACAGCGGGACGTATGCACTGCCCCTTGCGCGCGGAGATTCAGGAGGAGCTCGTTCACACGGGAGACGCTGAGGCGGATGCGCGGGCTGATCTCGGAAGAGGTCAGGGGGCCCTTCTGCAAACAGGCCAGAATCTTTTGTTGGTCTTGGGCGATCAGTTTTTCCATGGGAGGATAATAGGGGATCACCCTAGGGATGGGTAGGGATGCCACTTTTTTGAGCATCCCAAAAACGGGGTATTCGGTCCAAGACTTGTCGGCATTCTGCACAAGCTTGCCCACAGAAACGGTGGATAACTCTTCTGTTGATGGATCAGTGCCATGATCCATCGCTAAGGGCCCTGTTTTGCCTTTAGTGCGATTTTGTTGTTTAGGCGACCCCCCAAAACCCACCTTCACCCTTTGCATGGCTTTCAGGGGCGTTTCTGGCCGATCCAGGGGCTTGTTGCGCCGGACGCGGGCGTCCGGCTCGTGCCGCGCCAGTGCAAAACCAGGTGCTTTTGTCTGGCAAGAGATCGAAGCGGGCTGGGCGCTCGTGGATACCATGGAATGGTAAATTACTGTACTTACAGTGTAACTATTCACCAGGGGTACGGTTACCCTATGATGGCCCAATGTTATCCGCCCTATTATGCTGTTGATAACCTAATGTGTTAAATTATCACCACAAGTTCATTGTAAATAGCAAATAAGAATATCACCTAGTACTTTGTGTGTTTTAATTCTGAAGTGCACCGCAAAAAGTGTGTCGATTTCTAACGCCATACCTGGCCTCTATCCGAAAGTAGGAAA
>JBBIUH010000137.1:0-3655 GCA_037440305.1 Acidithiobacillus sp. | reverse complement strand
AGAAAGCTATACCAGATTTCAACGTCGGACGTCGTTTTCTGGTATAGCTTTTGCCCGTTTCCACGGATTTTCTGGAAATTTCCGAAGATTGGTTGAACGCAAGATAAAGGGCTCACGGCTTTGGTATAGCTTTTGTTTTTTCGTCGTTTCCCGTGGGCGGGTCGCCGGATGAGGCAGAAAGCTATACCAGATTTCAACGTCGGACGTGGTTTTCTGGTATAGCTTTCACAGTCTGCCACACCTCTCTTGCTGCGTGGACGGTCATGAATGGATTGATCCCACCCACGGGATCATAAACGGGGGAACGCCATAGTCCGCGTTGCCCACTCCTCCCACCACCTTGTGGACGGCCCCGGCTTGCGCCGGACCAGCCGGTACACGTTCCAGCTTGCCGACCACAACCCGCGCTACCGCCGGGGCCTGGTGGCCCCTTCGTTGCGCGGGCTCCGGGCCGTGGATGGCGGGGACAACGCTCCGCAGAAAGCTATACCAGATTTCCACGTCGGACGTGGTTTTATGGTATAGCTTTCTCTGCCTGGTCATGGCCAACCGGGCGACTGCGACTCAGAATGCTCCCTCGGTAACAGTTATCGCTGCCTGCTTGCCCACAGCATGAGCACTTCGCGATTACGATGCGTCCAGTCCAGATGGGAGAGCCAAATGGTCAGCGGAATAGCCAGCCACATGATGGTCAGAACCCAAAGCGACAGGGCAGCCCAGAAGTTCCCCGCAGTGATGATCGTAGGTGCGCTGAGATGCGAAAAATAGAAGAGCGCTGCCACGGAAGCCAGGAATCCACCAAGAAAAACCGCCACGCGCACCATCGTTTCCGAAATCCCGCTGTCCAGCCAGAACCACCAAGGCAGTTTCCCCAATGACGATACCGGGACCGGCGCAGAATGAGCGCCTATCCATTGCGCCCGACGGGAACGGAAATCGAGCGGCACGCCTTTGCGGTACAGGAGGACGGTCTCGGCGGCAAGCAGCAGCAGGAGCAGCGTCATCGCCATGCCATAGAGCAGCAGGTCACCCAGGGAGACCCAAGTCGTCAGGGGCGTTTTTGGCAGGAGATTCGCAACGGACAGGGTGCCCATCACGGCCAAGGCAAACAGGAACACCCAGGAAGCCCAAGAAACTTGAACCAGGAGACGCTGGAGCCATTTTGCGCCGCAATCCGGGGCGAACGTCTCACGATAACATTGGATGGCCCAAATTTCGCTGGCTGTGCTCGGGACTGCGGCGTCGCGGAGAAGCAATTCCAGAAAACCAGCACCATCAGGAAACCAGATGAACTGCCCCATCCAAAACGTCCCCGCAAGCAATACCAAGAAAAACAGAGTGGGAGACATGGTATTAACCCTGCTTCGGTAGCACAAGGAGCGATAGCGCCCAACACGCCGCAGTCCTTGTTGTGAGACTATACTGACATCTGCCCAGGTATAGCCAGCCGCCGTTGCGATCGGTATTTGCGGATGACGCAGAAAGCTATACCAGATTTCCACGTCGGACGTGGTTTTCTGGTATAGCTTTCTCTGCGAGCCAGGAGAGTGATCACCCGGCCAAGGTCTCCGCAATCAGTACATCGGCTGGGATGCCCAGGCTCTGGTGTAGTCTACGGATCATCGCCAGCGTCAACGGACGCTTGCGATTCAGCACTTCGTAAACGCGGTTGCTCTTGCCAATAATCGGCTCAAGATCTTTGACGGACAGACCGCTTTGATCCATTCGAAATTTAATGGCCTCCACCGGATCAGGCTCAGCGATGGGGACATGTCTGGCCTCGTAGGCCTGCACCAACGTGACCAGGATGTCCAGACGATCACCCTCTGGCGTGCCCAGGTCAGGGTCGGCGTCCATCAAAACGGAAATTTCTTGGAGAGTGGCCTTGTAGTCTGTTTCGGTGTGGATAGGGCGGATGTCCATACTTTCCTCCGTGGCCAATCAGGCCGTTTCAACGGTTTTTGCGTCCACTGCGTCGTATTCCTTGTGGGTGCCGACAAACTTCACGTAGACAATCTGCAACTTGTACGCAACGGCCACGATCAGCCGGTAGTCATTGCCTTTGATGTTGAAGACGACTCGACGGTTCTGCAGCACGCTGGCGCTTCGGTACTGCGCCTTGATGTCGGCGGGCTGAGTCCAGGTCGCGCTCGTCGCTTCCGCGTACCAAGCCTTCAACGGCTGCTCGGCGTCGGGATGGCGCTCCCAGAAGTTTCGAAGGGTAGACACGGCAAGCACTCGCATTGGATGAACTCTAGTCCCATGATGGGACTATTGCAAGTAGCATCTCAGGCATGCCTCCAAGCATGGCTATCGAGACGACCCTCGGCACCGCCACACATCACTGTGCTCCAGAGATCCCACACCGCAGGCTTGGCCATGACCAGTTGGTACCCACGCCGATACAGCTCGGCCGGGGTCGCCCAGAAGTCCACGACGGCACCCTTGATATGCAGACAGGGCGCATCATCCTCACGCTTGATGCCAAGAACGGGAAACAGCTTTCCGTCATGCCGGCGGATGACTCCGGCTAGGGGGTGCGTGGCCATCATTCCCACTCCTCGCCATCGACATGGCCAGCATACTGAGCCGGCTTGACCTCGCAGACCGCATGTTTTGGTATCAGCACCTGATCGCCACACCGGGCGAACCGACGCCCTGGTAGCAGGGCTCCATCTGGCGCCAGTATTCGCACCCAGAGCTTTTTGGGGGTTACCCCCAGCACCTCGACAGGGTGATACCGGCGACCCGCCCAAGTATCCAGCGCAATGGCTTTGATGGTTGGGATGGTCATGGCAGCACCACCTTCCGCACCCGGCCTGCGCGGCTGATGGCGGCCATGAGATCCACGATCCTGGTGGAGCGGTCAAAGAGATAGGTCAGGGTAAGCCCGTCACGATACTGGACGGCAAGCGTGGTATAGCTTTGTTGCGCAGTTTGGGTACGGCCGGATACTGCCAGAGAGAGTGCCATATGATCCCCCAAGGATGCCGCACCGGGATGGGCGGCTTCGATGTGGATAAATATAGAACCATAGGTTCAATATCGTCAAGAACCTATTGTTACCATTCCAGGCACACAAATACTTAGTTCCGCGTCAAACTCATTTTGTGGGCCTACCCCCACTGCGCTCCAGATAGACCCCCCATATTTCCACAGTGTCCATGTTTTGCGCTGGCACCGTGAATGCCGCGTACTTTGGTTCAGGGTTCACAGAGCTGACTCGCAGCGATCCGTCAGGCAAACGGTGCAACATCTTTACCATGATCTCATCGCCAATGCGCAAGATGTATGTACACAAGCGCTCGTCGGTAACGCCAGGACCGGGCGGGGTGCGATTGCTTGTGTCCACCACCACCCAATCTTTGTCGAAGATGAAAGGACGCATGCTGTCCCCGGCCACGCGATAGGCCTTGCATTGACCCGGGTTGCACCGGCGTCGAACGAAAAAGTCCGCGTCATAGACTCGCAGTCGATGTTCAGGGTGCTCAGTAACGACCAGACGGCTGCCGGCACCCACCTCCAGAGTAACCGCCTCGATGGTGACGTACCCATCGGGCAGGGGTTCCTCGTTTGGATACCAAACGCCGACATCACAGCTTTCGGTGATGTTTCCCATTCCTGCATGCTGAGGCACGGGAGACTCATCCTCACC
>JBBIUH010000136.1:0-3775 GCA_037440305.1 Acidithiobacillus sp. | reverse complement strand
TCGGTGACGAGGTAGGTGTAGTGGCCCGTGTCGGAGAACACCTTAATGAATTTGTTGTAAACAACCGTAAGGTCGCGATCCAGGAGGAGAAGTTTTTTGTCTCCACAAATGGTTTGCTCGTCAAAGCTGGATACCTTACTACAATCAATAGCTTCAGCATCGCCGGGGAGTGTGGCACATATAGTCATCACCAGGATGCCTAACGGCATGGTGGCGAATAATTGGGGGTGGCGCCGCATCTTTCTGGCCTCCTGAATGCCTATGGACCGCGTTTTAATTTAATGCACACAAAATTCCGGATCTGGGGGCGATGTGTAGTCGCCAATGTCAGGAGCCGGTAAGGGCTTAAGTGAATCGACGTCCTCCGTGGATCCTGGGAAGTTGCCATTTTTATCCTGCCCCTGCCCCACCGTCGCCTTGCTCGGCAACCCCTCCGCCAGCACCGGACTTTGCATCCGCATCACCGCCTCGACCTGCATGGGAATCCCCCAGCGGGTTTTGCCATCAGCTCCTGTCACCGGACTCAGGCGGACGCCAAAAAGGCTGGGTAGACCTACATTCCCCAGTCCCTTATCCATCTGGTAGATGCCCCGACCAATCTGATCGATGAAGGGCACGATGAGCGGTTGAACAGCCGTGATCTGCACCTTCAGGAGGGTCGCGTCCTGCACGGACAGATGGCTGCCGCTGCCCACGCTGGTCCGGCGATAGCCGAGATGATCCACCGGTATCGCCCTGACCCAGGCACCCGAGGTGTCGCTGGTCTGTTCAGCAAAGTCATCGAAGGCCTCGCGGGTAGGACTGAGCACCCGGATGGTCGCCTGCCCCGCCGCCACCTTGGCCGTGGCATAACCCTGGGCGAGAGCAGATAAGTTCTGGCCGTGGGTATAGAGCGGTGTCAGCCCGCGGGCCAGGGCATCGCGCATGGCCTCGACACTGGCCCCGTGTAAAGTTCCCGCCCGTACCGCCTCCTGGGCGGCGACTTCCAGTTGGGCACGGGCTTGATAGAGCAATGCTGCCTGAAAGGTGCCGAGCAGAGCCAGCAGCAAGGCGGGTGCGGCGATGGCGAATTCCACCGCGCCGACACCCGCCTCCCGGCGGGCTGTCGCGTCCGGCAAACCGCGCCGCGGCCTGCGTGCCATCTGCTTCTTCCCGGTGCGGATCCTACGCTCCATGATGCACATCCTCTCGCCCACGCAAGGGCTCCTCGGTCTGGAAGATGGACAAATCCACCGGCAAGCCGCGTTCGCGCATGACCTCGTAGAACTCCGGCACTGCACCTGTGGCGCGGAAAATGCCGTGCACCTTGCCTTCGGCGTCATAACCCTGCTGCTTGTAAGTAAACAGTTCCTGTAACTGGATGGTGCCGCTCTCGGTACCTGTCACCTCGCAAATGCTCGTCACCTTGCGCGAGCCGCAGGAAAAGCGGGTGATCTGAACGATGACGTCCACGGCGGAGGCGATTTGCTCGCGGATGGCGGTGAGTGGTAAATCCATACCCGCCATCAGCACCATGACTTCCAGCCGGGAGAGCATGTCGCGGGCCGTGTTGGCGTGGGCGGTAGTAAGTGAGCCGTCATGGCCGGTGTTCATGGCCTGCAGCATGTCCAGGGCTTCGCCGCCGCGACATTCGCCCACCACGATGCGGTCGGGACGCATGCGCAGGGCGTTGCGCACCAGTTCGCGGATGGGAATCTGGCCTTTGCCCTCCATGTTGGCGGGGCGCGCCTCCAGTGAGACTAAATTGGGCTGATAGAGGCGCAGCTCGGCCGCGTCTTCAATAGTCACAATGCGCTCGTGATCGGGGATGTAGTTGGAGAGCACGTTGAGCAGGGTGGTCTTGCCCGAGCCGGTGCCGCCGGAAATGATGATGTTCTTGCGCTGCTGCACGCAGACCTGAATGAAATGGGCCATGCGCGTCTCAATGGAGCCGTAGGCCATGAGGTCCACCATTTGCAGGCGCTTCTTGGAGAACTTGCGGATGGTGATACAGGCGCCTTTCAGGGACAGGGGCGGGATGACGGCGTTGACGCGGGAGCCGTCGGCCAGGCGCGCGTCCACCAGCGGCGAGCTTTCATCAATACGGCGGCCGATGGGGGCGACTATGCGGTCGATGATGTGCCGTACCGCCAGCTCACTGCTGAACAATGCCGGAGCCGCCAGCAACTTACCCTGCCGCTCGATAAAGACTTCATCAAAGCGGTTGACCATGATTTCGGTGATTGTGGCATCGGCCAGGAAGTCCTCCAGGGGGCCGAGGCCAACCGCTTCGTCCAGCACCTCTTTGACGAGGCGTTGCCGGTCGATCTCCGGGGGTGGGTTCATCCGCCAGACCACTTCCCGCACCAGTTCGCCCACCATGCGGCGGAGTTCTTCGGGAGACAAAGCACCAAGATCGACACGGCGCAGGTCCATCTGACTGCGCACCGTCTCATGGACCACCCGCACCAGCGCGAGCCAGCTGGCGTCGTAGACGGGACGAACCAACTCTGGCGCAGTTTCTACTACTGCTTTGATGGGTGTAGTCGGCGACACGGGGATGCTGCTGCTGTCATCCTCTGCGGAGATTGGAGTGGGCAGGTCCTCGCCATCGAAACGCGGCAAAATTTGCAGACGATATCCGGCGACGACAATCTCGTCATGGGCCTCCACCGGCCCATAGGCGCGCATGCGTTCGCCGTTGACCAACACCGCGCCAAAGCCGCCCAGTCCCTCAATATAAACCCCACCCTGCTCGGCATATATCCGCGCATGTTCCTTACCAATATTCCAGCCTTCCATGCGCAGATGGGCATGCTCTGCTTTACCCAGCAGGCAGACACCATCGCTGGGCGTAATCTCCTGGGTTCCCGTTTTGGGATGTGACGCGCGAACCATGAACATGGGATTTTCTCCTAACGGATAATGCCTTTTCCGGAGTTTCTTTTGTACATATTTTCGAGATAGCGGGCATGAGATTCCGCGTCAATGTTTTCTAACGAGTTGGCTGTGATTACCTTGGGAGTGACCAGGAACACTAAATCTGATTCGTTATCCCTAAAGTCGTCTGATTTGAAAAGGTATCCGAGAATTGGAATGTTACCCAGTCCGGGTATCTTATTGCTGTTTTGTGAAAGGCTATGATCCACCAGTCCGGACATAACCAGCGTTTCACCATCTTTCAGGTTGATTTCTTCCTGGGTACGGCTGGTAAAGAATCCAGGCACACCTCCGACGGTGAGAGAGGAATCAATGTTACTTATTTCCGTGAATATTTTCAGGCTGACATTATTCCGGTCATCTGCTACCGGTGAGAATTTAAGGCGAATACCAAAATCCTTGAAGATCACTGAGGTTTGGCCAAAACCAATGGCTAAGGGAATCGGAATTTGCCCACCCGCCAGAAATTCAGCAGGTTCTTTACTGCCGCTCTTGGCACTGAGCTTGGGGTTGGCGATCTCGTAGGCATCCCCGTTTTGCAAGGCGAAGTTAATACGCGAGGCAACAGAAGCGATGATGCCAAAGTTGGTTGCGAATGGGGCAACCTTCAGGGGCAAATCCTGTAGCCCTGAGCTGGGGAAGGAGAAGTTGGCCAAGGGTCCCCCCGTGCCATTGGTCGTCGGTACACCCATGCGGAAATACGGGTTGGAGCTGAAGTCGCCGACAATACCCGCCTGTGGCCCAGCCATGGATTGATTCCAGTTCACCCCGAGGCTACGGAAAAAGTCCTTTTTCATTTTGAGGATTTTGACATCCAGGAGGACTACCTTTTCCATTCTCAGTGGTTCTTTCTCCG
>JBBIUH010000135.1:0-3855 GCA_037440305.1 Acidithiobacillus sp. | reverse complement strand
TGGTATGGGCCGCCGCCCCCGGTGTTTCCTTACCGCCCCTACTTCGTCTGGTGGCGGGCGCGGGTGGCACCGTGGTACCGGATGTACCACCCCGGCTGGTGGCTGCGCCATCATGCCTTTCTGGCCCATTACCGGATCTGGCGCGCGCGGGTGATTCCCTTGTACAGGGGGCGGCCTTTTTATCGCGGAGCCATCCATCCGGTTCTGCGGCACGGTGGCCGGGTGATGCTACGCAGGGGGCCGCGGCCTTATCACCCCTACGCGGTTCACCCCTTGCCGCGTCGGCGCATCATCCGCCGCCGGGTAGCGCGCGGCATCCATCCCCATCCGTTCGTTTCTTCGCGGCGAGCGAGGGTTGCTGTCCGGCCGGTTCCGCAACGAAGGATGCGTTAGGCGTTGGTTTCGGGTGGCATGCTTGGATCTGGCGATCCGGGAGCATCCGCGATGGAACGGCCAGCGGCGCTCTTGCCGCCAGAACCATGCCGGCGATTCTCTCGCTGGCGGAAGGCATCCCTCCATTTTCTGGCGCTGGCCGGGCTGGGTGTGATGACGGTGGGGCTGACGGGACTCCTCACCGGCTGCGCCGACGGCAATGCCCTGTCTCCCAAAAGGAGTTCCGCAGCAAGACACCCAGCGGTAAGGGCGAAACCCCAGACGATTGCCGTCCTGGACGAGGGGTGGCACACCGGCGTGATCCTGCCGGTACCGGCGCTCGATCCATCGCTGGCGGGCCTGCGCAAATGGTTTCCAACCGCGCGGTATCTGGTATTCGGATGGGGCGACCGGCGCTATTACATGGCTGCTCATCCCGGAGTCGAATTGGCTCTTGGCGCGCTCTTCCCCTCGGCCAGCGTGGTATTGGTGCAAGGGATCGCGGAAAAACCCCAACCAGCCTTTTTGCCGGGTACGGAGGTGCGCTGGATCTGCATTTCCGCGCGGGGGATGGGACGCCTCGACACCTACCTTGCCAGGTATCTGGAAACAGGCGCGGGAGGGCGCTTGGTGAGCCTGGGCCGAGGCCCGTTCCCCAACAGCCGGTTTTTTGCCTCTCCGGCGGCCTACGATGCGTTCCATACCTGTAACACCTGGACAGCGGCGGCCATGCACAATGCCGGGCTCCCCGTGAATCCTCGGGGCGTAGTCCTCGCGGGTCAGGTCATGGCGGAAATCGCGAAGTTACCCGCTTGCGCCTCCCCGAATGCATCCCCAGCAGGGGGGTAGCACAGCGGATTCACAAAAACGTCACATTCCGGTGGTGGCATGAGCTTGGGCAATGTTGCCCATAGGGATCGTCCACTTGCAGGAGACGTATATGAAACTCAACACCATGCAGATCCAGGTAGCCCAGATCTTCGAAGGGGGAATCTACGACCCGGCGCGTATCCTGGAAGACACCCAAATCCAAGACGACGCGCTGTTTCTGTTCCTCTTGCAGGAGGCGGAGATCTGCTCGGATACGGAGGAGATGAAAGAGCGCATCACCACCGCCATGGACCGTTTGCAGGACTTGCTGGAGGCGCTGGAACCGTCGGCGAATGCCGCTGCGGAAAACGGAGAAGGCGATTACCCCCAAGGCTAGGTTAGCCGTCGCCGATCCGCTGCTGGAAAATGGTCCGCATCGAAGTGTGGATACCGGCGGGAGTCATGGAAGATCTCTCCCGCCAAGCGCAGGCGGAAGGAAGTTCCGCAGGAACCTTGGCGGGCCGGCTGCTGGCCGCAGCCCTTTGTCCCTTCCTTCTGGACCTGGGATGGCTGTCCATGGGGGAAGCTATCACCCTGCACGCATTTGCTGGGCTTGATGCGGAAGGAAGGACTTGCTTCGCCATCACATTGCCTCATTGACGGTCTGGCTGCGCGTAAGCCTGACATATTGTTTATTTGAGCAATCCCACTGTGGCGGGTTGATGTGACTGCTATTTCGCCGGTCACGCAGCCGCCCCTGGCAAGCGACCGGGCAATGAGAACAGTAATGCCCGCGGCTCCGGTAGGGAACCATTCCTGGTTTTCCAGCTCTAACTTGCCGCAGGGGTTAATCAAGATGATCAAGGTGAGAGGCAATGGGGGATAGACGCGCCATACGGGGCGTCGCGCGCTAGCGAGGAGCATGACTATGCAAAGAAAAATGACGGGATGGATGATGGGCATGGCGGCGGCCGCGATGAGCCTTGGCGTGCCGCGCATGCGACCGGGGCCAGCCCGGTCATGATGACCAAAATGCAGCATCGATACTTTGTCCATCATTCCTTCGGTTTTCCCAGGATTTTTTACCGGTTTCATCCAGGCCCGCATTGGGATGTGATGAACGCCGCCGCGCTGCATCTAACCGCAGCCCAGATCAGCCAGGAAAAAAAGCTGGTCCTGGGCATGATGCAAGGCACGAAGCGAGACATCATGGCGCTGCAAAAAGCGTATCGGCAATACCGGGCGGAGGCCCGTTTACCAAGCCCCTCCATCCGTGCGCTGGACCAGGATGTCCATGCGGTCGGACGCGCCCAGGCCGATCTGGCCTCCGTGATGATCCCGTATCACATCAAGGGATACCGGCTGCTGGATGCCGCGCAGCAGGGGCTATACCACCACCTCTCCGCGCAAAACTGGTCGCACATGGTGGCCATGATGCGTCACAAAATATCACCGATGCCCCATCCTGGATAAGTTATAAGTGCGTGCATGCCGTGCTTGGCCAAAACAATGGTCAAGCAACGAACGCTAGCAAAAACTGCCGGAGAGTCACCGTGCGGAGCCAAGCCTTTTCGCACGTTCATGCGTGATCAGCACTTGACTATATCTCTCGCCGTTAGCATTGGGCCGCGTTCGGAGTGATGGCTCCGCGCATCGGAAGAATCGTGCTTATGATTTGGCCTCCTTCTCCGGTCTGGCCGTTGGCCGCGTTGTGGTGGTGATTAGGAAAAGGAAAATGCCAGTGCTGGATGGTAGGAAACACCGTCCCGCCTGCGTACAATACCGATAAAGAACGCTACCCGGTGCCACCGCCCATGCCCGCCAAGAAACCCGCTCCTCTCTATACCCTCCACGTCGAGCTACAAAACATAGCCCCGCCCATCTGGCGACGAATAGTCATTGATGGGAACAGGACCCTCGCGGACCTTCATGAAGTCCTTCAGGTCGCAATGGGCTGGACCAGCTCCCATCTGCATCAGTTTGCCTTTCCCGATGCCTTCTACTCTGACTCGGACTTTGATCTGGTCGAGATCGACAGGCCGCTGAAAGACGAGTCCAAGACCACAATTGCCAAGGTCCTCAAGGCCAGGGACCAATGCCTCTATATGAGTATGACTTCGGGGACGATTGGGAGCATCGCATCGTCGTCGAAAAGGTAGAAACTCCGACAGTTATTCCTCTGAGATGGGCGACGGTGACGGATGGCGCGAGATCGTGCCCTCCCGAGGATGTGGGTGGGCCTTGGGGATACGAACAGATGCTCGAGATTCTGCGGGAAAAGCCCGCCAGCATGGAAGCACAAGAATACCGGGACTGGCTGGGTGACAGCTTTGACCCTGAACAGTTCGACCTGGAAGAGATCAACTCGCTGTTGCAGGACATGGTGGTGCGTTGATAGCGGAGAGTCGCCGTGCTCAGTAAGCCTTCTCGCGCGTCCATACGCGATCGGCATGGCACGCTTCTGACCAGGTGACTATTCAGCCTGAGACTGGCTGAGGGGGATTTCCCTGGAAAGTTTGTCGAAGCGCGTCGAGGAGGTTGTACCCCTGTTTGTGTAGGGTATCGAGGTAAGAGCGAATGATGGCAAAGTTATTCGCTCCATCTACCGTGCGGAAGCAGCCGGAGATTTTCTGTTTCACTTTCGGCATCCGGATGGCGCGTTCACCGAGATTA
>JBBIUH010000134.1:0-3878 GCA_037440305.1 Acidithiobacillus sp. | reverse complement strand
TACCTAAACGCCAATGTGCCTTCGCGTCCCTTTTGTTCCACTTATCAAATACTACTGATGTTTCTCCGGCCATTCGCAGCATTGGAAAAGCGGACAGTGACCACAGCGCGGCCGTCTGGCCGTGCAGGTATAGCGGCCATGGAGGATCAAAAGATGGTGGGCGTCCTGCAGGTATTCGGCGGGTACCGCCGCGAGCATAGCCTTTTCGACGGCCAGGGGTGTTTTCCCAGGGGCGATTCCCGTCCGGTTGCCTACCCGGAAGATATGGGTATCTACCGCAATGGTTGGGTGCCCGAATTGGGTATTGAGGACGACATTGGCGGTTTTACGCCCGACACCGGGGAGCGCTTCCAGCGCCTTCCGGTCTGCGGGCACCTCGCCGTCATGCAGGGCTAGCAGTTGTTGCGCAAGGGCATGCACATGACGGGCCTTGGCGTTGAATAGTCCCAGGCGACGGATATGGGTCTTAATGCCGTCTTCGCCGAGCGCTGCCATCGCGTCGGGAGTGGGTGCCGCGGCAAAGAGTGTCTGAGTGCAGGCGTTGACGGCTTTATCCGTGCTTTGTGCGGAGAGCACTACGGCGACCAGAAGCTGAAAAGGGGTGTGGTAGTTCAGCTCGGTTTTTGGTTCAGGAATGGCGGCGCGCAGGGCCGCAAAACAGCGATGAATGTTTTGTGTATCCATGGTGCACATTACCCACGGAGGCGGATGGTGGTGCCGGGAGGCGGGCGGGCGGCGGTGCCGGAAGTCAGGTCCGTGACCTGACTCGACACCGTTGTTGCACATTCAGACGTGACGATAACGACCAATCTCCGGCACTTCCGGCCGGGGATGGCTTGCCGCGACGGCATTGGCGGCAGCGATCCATTTTTCATGATCATGTTCCAGTGCGTGAAGCATGTCGTGGTCCAGCTTGGGCAGGATGCTCCCCTTGATGGTTTCGCCGAGGTCCAGCATGCGCGTGGCAACAGCATAGCCATGCAGATGGAATTCATGGTCAGCATGGGTGCCGAAGTGCTCGCTGCTGAAGAGTACGCCTTTGGCGGCTTTCAGGTCGGCGTCATTCATGACGTAGTTTTTCGTCCACTGGTACCACTCTTCAAAATATTTCTCTTGTGCTTCAAGGCTCCAGTCGTGGGCCTCAAAAAAGGCGTAGACCGAAACGCGGTTGGCCTTGCCGGAAAAAGGAAAATGACCTGACATAGTACGACTCCTCCTGCATGCGGGTGTAAAAGCCTTCGGGGCATTGTAGCCGTTTATGGTCCCCGCGCAACGCAAAAGCTTTTTTAGAGGGAATAACGATCGCCAATGACCGGGCAATCCACCTGTAAGCCGCGCGCCCGCAGCACCCTGGCGATGCCTTCCCGGCCATTATCCTCACCATGGACGAGAACGGTGCGCGTCGGTTTTTGGTCACCGTACCAGGCGAGAAGCTCATCGTGGTCGGCATGGGCCGAGAAACCGCCGATGGTGTAAATTTTGGCGGCGACGTGAATCTCTTCACCAAATATCCGCACGGTTTTCGCCCCGTCGATGATGCGCCGCGCCAGCGTCCCCTGTGCGGCATAGCCGACAAAGATGACGCTGCAGTCTTCGCGCCAGATGTTGTGTTTGAGATGGTGGGTGACCCGGCCCCCGGTCGCCATGCCCGATCCGGCCATAATCAGCGCACCGCCCTTGATCAGATTGATGCCCATGGATTCGCTGGTTTCGCGGGTGAAGTGGAGGTTGCGCAGGGCGAAGGGGTCGGCGCCCTGTTGCAGGCCTTCACGGGTGTCGGGATTGAAGCATTCCGGATGACGGCGAAAAATCTCCGTGGCCGAAATGGCCATGGGCGAATCGAGGAAGACCGGCAGGTTGGCGGGGAGCTGGTTGTCGTTCATCATCTCGCGCAGGTAATACAGTAAATCCTGGGCGCGCTCCAGGGCGAAGGTGGGAATTATGGCATTGCCGCCGCGTTTCAGGGTGTCGAGGATGGCATCGCGCAACTCGTTTACCGAGGGTTTGATGGCCTTGTGCAGGCGGTCGCCGTAGGTGGTTTCCATGACGATGACATCCGCCTGGGGTGCGGGGATGGACGGGTTGATAATCGGCTTGCCGCGGTTGCCCAGATCACCGGAGTAGACGATGCGCTGCTGCCTGCCCGCTTCACTGGCTTCTATTAGTATCCAGGCGGAACCGAGAATATGACCGGCATCTCCGAAGGTCACACTGACGCCGGGGCAGACCTCTATTTTCTGCGCATAATCCGCGGTACGTCCGAAGCGATCCATAGTATCGAGGACGTCGGTGATGTCGTAAATGGGCGCGGATTCCGTTCCACCCTGACGCTGGTGACGTCGGTTGGAGCGTCGCGCCTCTTCTGCCGCAAGGCCTGCTGCATCCATGAGCACCAGTCGCGCCAACTCACGGCTAGCTGCCGTGGTGATGATCTCGCCGCGAAAGCCGCGTTTCACCAGTAAGGGAATGCGTCCGCAGTGATCGAGATGGGCATGGGTCAGCAACAGATAATCAATATCGTTGGCATCAAAGCCGAACTCGGCGCGATTTTCTTCTTCCAGGTCATGCCCGCCCTGAAACAACCCGCAGTCGATGAGCAGTTTTATATCGCCAACGCGCAGAAAATGACAGGATCCGGTGACCCCTCCGGCGGCGCCATGAAATTGCATTTCCATATATTTGCTCCTTTAGTCCCCAGTATAGCGAATCAGCCGCGCGCGGGCGGCGCTTGGTGGCCACCTGCGCGCCGCGCCAGCACCTCGTAATAAAGCTGGAGATAGGCGCGTGCCGAGTGCTGCCAGCTATAGTCGCCCGCCATGGCCTGATCTTGCAGATGTGACCACAGCGCCGGTTGACGGAACAGCGCCTCCGCGCGCAGCACGGCACCATGCAGGGCGTCGCTTTGCGGGCTGTCGAACACAAAGCCGTTGCGTTGCAGCGGGTGGCGGAAGTCGTCGGCATCGGTGACCGTGTCGGCCAGTCCACCCGTGCGGTGGACGATAGGCAAGGTGCCGTAGCGCAGGCTGTACATCTGGTTCAGGCCGCAGGGCTCGAAGCGGGAGGGCATGAGGAAGGCATCTGCGCCCGCTTCAATGTGATGGGATAGCCCTTCGTCAAAGGCGATGCGTGTGGCCATTTGCGCCGGATACGCCGCCGCTATCTCCAGCAGTTGCCGCTCAAAAAATTTATCGCCACTGCCCAATACCACCACCTGCATGCCGCGGCGTAACAGATCCGGGAGAATATCCAGTACCATATCCGTCCCCTTCTGCTCCACCAGGCGGCTGATCATGCCGAGGAGGAATACCCCGGGATCGGGGTAAAGGCCGAGACTGCCCTGCAGTTGCGATTTGCACTGCGCCTTACCGAACCGATCTTGTAGCGAATAATGCGCGTGCAGATAAGGGTCCGCGCCGGGGTTCCAGTGGATGGCATCAATACCATTGAGAATGCCCGACAGATGCCCGGATCGGGTTTGCAGCAGCCCGTCCAGTCCCATGCCGAAGGCGCTGCTCTGTATCTCCTCGGCATAGGTGGGGCTGACGGTGGTGATCTGGTCGCTATAAGCCAGGCCCGCTTTCATAAAGGAAAAGGCCCCGTAGAGTTCGGTCCCGAGCCAGTGAAAATCCGCCGCCGGCAAGTGCAGCGGCGCCATGGCGTCGGGCGCGAAGCGACCCTGATAGGCCAGATTATGGATGGTGAAAAGGACGGCGGGTCGCGCTACGCCGATCCGCGCCTCCAGATCGAGCAAGTAGGGTATCAGTCCGGTTTGCCAGTCATTGGCATGGACGATATCCGGACGCCAATTGAGCCCCGATACACGTCCCTGGGCGATTTCGACGGCTACCCGGTTGAGCAGGGCAAAGCGCCGGTCATTG
>JBBIUH010000133.1:0-3909 GCA_037440305.1 Acidithiobacillus sp. | reverse complement strand
TGTTGGCAGGCGCATCGCCATCCTGGAAAAACCGCCAGCCGGCCGCTTCCAGCAGCTTGTTGATCTTGATGCGGGCGGTGGCTTCTTTATCGGGCATTCAGGGTGCTGTTCCTGGGATGGTGGTCAAGCGGCATAATGTAAAAGTAAGGGGCTGCGCGCTTTTACGCAGTCCCTTCGGATTGCCAGCATCATGTAACACAGCCAAAACATGTACGAGATCACCCCGCACCACATAAAACATCCGTAAGGGAACCGTGGAAGGAGTGCTCGGCGAACACTGGGAATTACCTCAGCATAAAGCAGAGGTGCTTGCTCTAGCCGTTTTAGCTGCAACTCCAATGCGGCAATAAATTCTTCACCCAAGAATGTCGGCAATAGAGATATTGTTCATGTTGGATATTGTACCCTTTTTTGGAAAACACGCTAACTCCACGCGGGCATCCGCTAACGTAAATTGTACTGCACCATAGTGCTGTGTAACATGGATAAACGCAGACTAACATGAGGGAGCGTACATGGCCACAACGGGCACGACAAACACCCCGGATCGCCAACCACGGCTGCTGGAGCAAGTACGGGAAGCGCTGCGACTGCGTCATTACAGCCTGCGTACCGAGCGGGCTTATGCCCATTGGGTCAAGCGTTTCGTGCTGTTTCGCGGCAAACGGCATCCTCGGGAGATGGGAGCTGCGGAGGTGGCGTCTTTTCTATCCTGGTTGGCGGTGGAAGGGCAGGTATCGGCGGCGACCCAGGGGGGCAGGTCTTAGCGGCGCGGCTGTTTCTCTACAAACAGGTCCTTGGCGTGGATTTGCCCTGGCTGGATGAAATCGTGCGCGCCAAGCGGCCACAGCGTTTGCCGACGGCGCTGACGCCGGAAGAAGTGCGTCGCCGGCTGGAATCGGGTCAGGACATTCGCACGGTGCAGCAATTGCTGGGACAGGGTTTTCCCACTCCCCCGATGACGCCTGTCCAATGGTAACACCGACCAACATCGCACTTGTCATGCGCCCCTTCAGCGTGTACTGTACATTTATACAGTCGCAATCGAAGGAGGCATCACATGGCACCCCATCATTCTGCATCGCAGTTCTGGCCCAGGACGGCGGGCATTCTGGTCTTTGGCACGCTGATTGGCCTCTGGCTGGGACATCAGGACAAAGGTTATCAGCCCGGCCAGACGTCCTCTATGGAGTCTGTGGTACTTCAGCAGACTCAGCAAACGGCTACCTTCCAGCGCACCACACAAGACCAACCCGCCACGGAGCCTTTTACCGTGCGGCCGTGATAAACTGCGCCGGACAAAAATGGCTTTAGGGCCGGTCACACACGGCAAATCAGGGAGTTACTTTGGAACTGGATCACAAGGCCCGCGAGGCCATAGAAGACATCATCAATCGCCGGGAAGGCATCAACTCCATACAGGCGCAACTGAAGGAAGACATCAAGGCGATAGCCGAGTACCTTGCGGTAAAACCCGCGCAGGTGGCCCGGATCATCAGCCTGGTGGAGCGGGAACGTGCCAAGGGCGATGTACTGGAGGCCGAGCGTGGGGTGATTGACGCGGCGGAGTCCATGATCCCCGTAACGGCATCGGTGGAAGCGCAGGACGCTTAACGCGGCGATGCGGCTGCGGTGTCTGAAGCATGCACTGCGTCCGCATCCAGAAATTGCAGAAATGCCCGGATGGTATGGGACTGATAAATGGGCTGTGGTCTGGCCATATACAGCGTCCATTGAATGCCGTGCGGTGACGGTAAGCGGCGGACATGGACGCGCCAGTCTTTTCGGTAGCGCAAGGCTGCGGCAGTCACAAACCCGATGCCCAGCCCGGCGTCTACGGCGGCACCCACCGCCTCGACACCGGTCACTTCGATGGATGGTTTGGGCGTTAAGTGCGCGTCATGAAACACCCGCTCCACGGAGCGGCGAATGCCCGAGGCGCGTTCCCGCCAGATCATGGGGTAGGACATGAGGCTTTCCAGGGTGAGGTCATCTTGCGCCAGCAGCGCGTGGCCCTCCGGGAAAATCGTCATGATTTCATCGTGTAACCATGGTGTTACCGTATAGTAGGAAGGCAAGCCTTCCAGATCCAGCCCGCCTTCCAGAAAGAACAAATCCCAGTCGGACAACGAGATGTCCGACCAGTCGATGATGCCACCGCGCAGTTGGAGTTCCACATCGGGGAACTGACGCTGAAAGGCCACCAGACGTTGCGGCAGAAAATAATTGGCCACCGTATTGGTCGCGGCGATGCGCAGCACGCCGTTTTGCAGGCGCTGCCGGCGCAATACGATGTCGTCAAATTCGTCGACCACATCGCGCATCCGCTGCGCGGTGGAGAGCAACGCCTCCCCGGCCGGCGTGAGGCGAATACCACGGCCGCTGCGCATGGTGAGTGGTTCCCCCACTTGCTGGGTGAGTTTCTGTAAACGTTCCGTCACCGCCGGCTGACTGCGGTGCAGCACCCTGGCCGCCGCGCTGATGCCCCCGGACCGGGCTACCGTCAGAAAAGTCAGCAAAAGCTCGGTGTCCATATATCGCTATCCCCTATAGGTTAGTTACAAATTTCCAATTTGACCTATATATTCACGGGCCGCATTATCGCTGCGTCTTCCGAAAAATAGCAAACGCAACCGCCCGTGACGTCTTCCCTCCGTATTGCCGCCCCGATATCAGCGCTCAGCGCGTCTATGGTGGTACTCCTCAACCTGGTGATCGGGCTGGGTCACTTCCTTGTACTCTTCAACACCGGGGCCTATCTGCCCATGATCCCCCACGTTGCCGGGAGTCTGGGCGTCAACCCCGCTTATGCAGACTGGACCCAGGCGAATTTTTTCCTGGCCATGGCGCTGGCCTTTCCCACCGCGACATGGTTTCTGAACCGCTGGGGGGAGATGCGTAGCCTGCTCGGCGCCTTCCTCGCCTTTGCCCTGGCTTCCGCCATATGTGCCCAGACCACTGATTACGAGTGGTTTTTAGCCGCACGTGTCGCCCAGGGTTATGCCGGTGGGCTGACCATTCCCATCTCTCTTGGGGTCATCCTGCGTCATTACACCCCACAACGGCGCAATATTGGCCTCAGTCTGTGGAGTATCGCCGCCATTACACCGTTCACCTTAGGGCCGACCATCGGGGGCTGGATCACCGACACCCTGGGTTGGCGTTGGCTTTTTTACCTCAACATTCCCATAGCCATCCTGGTCGCTTTGATCAGTGCAATTCTTCTGGTCGGGCGTGAAGCGGAACATCGCCATCCGCCATTAGACTGGCCGGGTCTGATTTTTCTGCTGATCGCCTTAGGGGCGCTGGAGTCCGCACTCAATTCCGGAGAAATCATCAGCTGGTGGCGTTCCAATACCATCATTTTTCTGACGATTACCAGCATCTTCGCGCTTATTTTATTCGCGTTCTGGGAATGGCACAGCACCCATCCATTGCTGGAACTGCGCTTTCTGCGACGTCGTAATTTCCTGATCGGAGCGATCGGTCTATTTCTCACGGCGCTCTTCTTTCAGGGCACTATGGCCATCTATATTGTGGAGTTCCAGTTAACCATGGGATATTCTGCCTGGATGGTCGGCCTCCTATTATTACCTATGGCCATTTTCTCAAAACTCAGTGCCACGCTCACCCAATGGTTCTTGAATCACATCGATGCACGCATACTCGGGATGACTGCCTTGCTGGGATTTTCGGCATACAGCTTCTGGATTTCTTCCTACAATCGGACCGCTTCGTTTGATGAACTGCTCTGGCCGCAGATACTCGTGGGCATGTTTCTCGGCGGTTTATTTCCGCCCTTAATCGCCATTGCGCTTTCCGGGTTGCGCGGAGCTGCCGAAATGCGTGGTACTGCCTTTTTAAACCTGCTGCGGGTGTGCGGGCAGGCCATGGGCATTCCTATTATGG
>JBBIUH010000132.1:0-3920 GCA_037440305.1 Acidithiobacillus sp. | reverse complement strand
CCGGACCGGTGGCCCGTGCCTCCGGTCTGGACCGGGACCTGCGCCGCGACCATCCCTACGCGGCCTACCATCATTTGCGCTTCAATGTGCCGGTGCGCGAGAAAGGCGACGCCATGGCCCGCAGTGAAGTCCGTGCCGAGTCTTTACGTGAAGCCATCGCCTTGCTGGTGCAGGCTTCCGGGCATCTCCAGGCAGGGCTGGTACGTGCACCATTCGCCGTGCCGAATGGAGAGCAGGAAGGGCTGGGCTGGACGGAGTCCCCGCGCGGTTCTCTGTATTACGCCGTGCGGATCCGCGATGGCCGCCTCGAACGGGTGAAGATCAAATCACCCTCATTTTCCAACTGGCGCGTCTTTCCGCTCACGGTGCATGGCACCAACATGATGGACTATGCCATCAATGAGGCCAGTTTCGGCCTCACCATCGCCGGTTGCGACCGTTAGGAGGACAGAATGCCGGTATGGACCTGGACAGGATTGAAGGCAGGCAAAGCCGCCACCCACTGGCCGCAGCGCGGTCCCGACGGGCAAGATGGTGTGCTGGGCATGCCGCGCTGGGACCCCGCAGCCTGCCGTACGGGCTGTAATGCCTGCGCAGCGGCTTGCCCTACGGGTGCTATCCAGGTGAACGCGGGGAAAGCGGAGGTCGATTATGGACGTTGCATCGTCTGCCAGCGCTGCGTGGAAGACTGTCCCGAAGGGGCGATGACCAGCTCTTACGACTGGGCTTTCGGCGTGCGGCGGCGCGAAGATCTGGTCTGGAAAGAGGCGCTGGACAGCCGCGTAGGACAGGACCTGGGCAAGCGGGTGGCGCGGAGCCTGCGCCACAGCCTGCACATCCGCCATGTGGATGCGGGCTCCTGCAACGGTTGCGAATCGGAGATCGGCGCCCTCGATAATCCCTTTTATAACCTGCACCGCCTGGGGATATTCTTCACGCCCTCGCCGCGCTTTGCAGATTTGCTGATGGTCACCGGTCCGGTGACGGCGCCCATGCATGAGCCACTGCTGGCCACCTGGGAGGCCATGCCGGAACCGCGCATGGTGCTAGCGACGGGCACCTGCGCCGTCTCCGGCGCGCCCATGGATGGCAGCTACGCGGGTGGCTCAGGACTCAACGCCCTTTTGCCGGTGGATGTCTGGTTGCCCGGATGCCCGCCCAATCCGGCGGCGCTCATCCACGCACTGCTCCTGTTGCTGGAACGGATGCCACAACGGGTCCAGGGAGGACGTTATGGTGCTGGATAGTTTCTGTGTCGCCGCCAGCCTCTTTGTGCTGACTATCGCCCTCGGTGTCTTGCGGCAGGGTTGGCTGGCGCGGTTGACCCTGATTTTGGGTACGCTGGCCACCCTCATCGGCAGCGCCGCCAGTCTGCCGGGTGGTTCGGCGACCGGTGCGATGTGGCCGCTAGGCGATATTGCCGTGACCTGGCAGTTACAGCCCGCTGCGGTTTGGTTGCTGTTCTGGGGTGGATTGGCGGCGCTGGCTGCTTTCCTTTCTCCCAGCCGCGCCAAAAAACCCGCCATCTGGATGGCGGGTGCGGCCGTCGCCCTGCTGGGCAGCCTGGGCGTTGTCGGTCTGCAAGAGGGCATCTCTTTCCTGATTGCCTGGGAGTTTTTGAGTTTCGGCGGCGCGGTCATGCTCCTCGCCGACGGCCTGCAGGAAACTCAACGCGGCGGGCAGGCCAGTCTCTATATGCTGGCCCTGCTGGAAATTGGCGCGGTGGCGCTGTTGCTCTGTCTGGTGCTGCTCGGCGCGAGCGACACGCAGTTTGCCGGCTGGGCAGCGAGCTGGTCCACTTATGGCACGGCAGCCTTCGGGGTGGCGGTACTGTTCATTATCGGCTTCGGCGCCAAACTCGGTATTCTGCCCTTTTATGAATGGTATCCGGGGGCTTACGGGAGTGGCAGCGGTGCTTCGGGGGCACTGCTTTCCGGTGTGGTACTGAATGTCGCGTATTTCGCGCTGGGCCGGGCCATGCTCGACTGGCTGCCGCTCACTGCCGCCACCGGGGTGGGTATTCTGCTGGTAGCCCTGGGGACGATATCCGCCATCCTCGCCATTCTCTACGCCTTTCAACAGGAAGACTGGCGGCGCCTGTTGGCCTTTTCTACGGCAGAAAATGCGGGGCTGGCGGTGGTCGCCCTGGGTGCTGCCTCCCTCTTCCGGGCCGACAGCCTGGCCATGCTGATGACTTTGGCATGGACGGTAGGTCTGATTCACCTCGGCGGTCACAGTCTGGCCAAAGGGGCGATGATGCTCAGTGCCGATCGGGTGGCCGCAGTGCGGGGCAACTATCAGATCGCCCAGAGCCGGGTACTGGCCCTCGCCCCCTGGACCCTGGGCATCGGCGCGTTGTTCGGGGCCATGAGCCTCGCCGCCATGCCACCCATGGCGGGCTTTGCCAGTGAATGGTATCTCTTCCAGGCCGTTTTTCAGGATTTCCATCTGACCTCTTCTGCCGCGCAGGTGACCCTGGCGCTGGGCGGTGCCGGTCTGGCACTGACGGCGGCCATCGCCCTGGCGACTATGGTCAAAGTCTTCGGCATCGGCCTGCTGGGGCGTGAGGAAAATCCGGGCAAGGTCACGGGACGCTGGCCGGTTCTGGGTCTGGGACTGCTGGTGCTGGCTTATACCGTGGCGCTGCCCTGGACATTGGCGGCGCTGGCCCGGGACAACTGGCCGGCAACCCCCGCGGCAATAGCCGCCATGGTGCGCGGCCCGATTCTGGTACCACTCACGCCCCATTTCGCCTTCATTTCGCCGCCCCTGCTGCTGCTCACGGGGCTCTTGCTGGCGCTGATTCCCTTGGGTCTGCTCGGCTGGAGCCACCGCCGTCACGGTCGCCGCCGGGTACCGGTATGGGGTCACGGCCTGCGCCGGGTACCGGCGGAGAACGCGGTTACCACGCTGGCATTTTCCAACGCGTTGCGGGAGTTTTACAGCTTTGTATACCGGCCCAGCACCCAGACACGCGCACGGCATACGGAACGCGAATATTTCGTGCGCGACCTGCGGTTTGAGTACAGTCAGGCACCCGTCTTCCGACCCTGGTTATTCCGCCCGGTGGTACGCCTGGTACAGAACCTCAGCGACCGGATCGGTCTGATTTTGCAGAATGGCTCGCTCAATGCTTATCTCGCTTATATTGGAATACTTTTAATCGCCATTTTTGCCAGTGTTTTCTATCTGTAATGTGAAGGAGTAGAGATGTTCGCCACCTTCGGCTTCATTGCGCTATTTGCCGTCCTCGGCGCCTGGGCGCGTTATGGTCAAACCCTGCTGGTGCAGGCGGTATTCGGCCGCGGCTTCCCCTGGGCCACCCTGAGTATCAATGTCCTGGGCTGTTTTATCATGGGTTTTCTGTTTTTTGAGACCTTGGAACGTATTTCCGTGAGTCCGGAATTGCGCACGGGCATGCTCACCGGCGGCTTGGGTGCTTACACCACTTTTTCGACATTTTCCCTCGAAACCTTGGTGCTTTTTGAAAATGGCGAGGCCGTCAAGGGCCTGCTGTATATGTTTACATCGCTGTTTCTGTGCGTCGGTGCCGCTTTTGCCGGGGCCTGGGTTTCCCGCAGTATCTGAGAGGTGAATCATGACCACCGTATCTGTAGTACGCATTTATATTAAAGAAGGCGATAAACATGACGGGCACAATCTGATGGAAGAGATTTTTCGTATGCTCCACGATCAGTACAAGGTGCATGGTGTCACCGCCTTTCGCGGTATCGCGGGCTTTGGCAGCAAAGGCGTAGTGCATGCCGATGATGTACTGCGCCTCAATGTGCATTTGCCGCTAGTACTGGAATTTTTTGACGAACCAGAGACCGTGGATGCGGTAATGCCGCACCTGCGGGAAATGGTGCCACCGGGCCATATTCTACGCTGGGAAGCCGATTGCGGTTGCGAATGAACCA
>JBBIUH010000131.1:0-4000 GCA_037440305.1 Acidithiobacillus sp. | reverse complement strand
AACCGTCTTGATCCCCGCCGGGTTCGCGTCGCCAAGCTCAACCAGACGGAAAAATGCCCGTTGGCCCGTGAGTTACGTGCCTTGCTGCGCAAGAATGGCGCGTCCCTCGACGTGCAAACGGTCTTTTCCGATGAATCACCGCGCCCGGCAGCCCCTCCGGCAGAAGTGTCCGGTCCGGGCGGAAGGGCCAAAACGGTTAATGGCACCATTTCCTTTATGCCCGCGCTCTTCGGGGTGGTATTGTCCGGTATCATTCTCCAGCATCTGTTAGCCACTGGCGGAAATCCCAATAGCGACTAAATAGGGATACAATGGAAGCCATCTCATGGTTACTATATAATACTATATTAAAATGGTTGTGTTCTTGTTGGGCTTAATAATCAAGGTATTGAGGGCGAGGGCTCTGATTATGGCAGCAAAATTTATGAGTACGGAGTGGATTCGTCTGGTGGGCAAGCAGTGGGACACGCACCCGGAAATCCAGAAAGATCTGAAAAACTTCAATGCTACCTGGGAGTATTACATTGAAGATCGCCCGGATATTCCTCATGTCATGCTGTTCTGCAAGGCGGGGAAAGTCATCTACGCCGGACCTTCTGACGGGCGGCGTCGCGACTTCATCATGTGGACGAACATGGACCACTGGAAAAAAATTCTGTCCGGGGAGATTAGCGGAAAATCGGCATTGATGACTCGACGGCTTAAATTCAAGGGATCCATGATGACGGCCATGAAATACATGACGCCATTTAATATTCACCTCAATATTCTCGGTGAGATACCGGTGGATTTTAATATTTGAGGGCCTTGAGATATGCCGTCCTCTAACCCAGCAGGGGAGTCTACCCTGAACTTTACGGTGGATCCCAATTATTCCGGAAAAAATCTTCCGGGGTGGTTTTTGATGAATACCTATCTGCAGCGTCACCTCGGGCAGGTGATGCATTTTCAGCCCTATGATGGTTTTGATGTCTGTCGTGCAGCGGTTCTTGCCAATCAATACGACTTGGTTTATGCAAACCCCTTTGACTGGGTGCAGTACGTTCAAAAACTGGATTTTGTGCCTATTGCCAAGCCTCGTAACCATTTTGATGAGGTGTATCTATGCACTTCGGCGGCTGTGCCGATACAAGACGTTGCGGATTTACCGACGCGGATCCGCGTCGCTTCCGCCCACCCCGCCACGCTGATTCACATGGTAGGTCTGTTTCTGCTGGATAAAGCAGACATTGACCGGGCGCGTCTGGAATTTGTGTTCACCGGCAGTTATCAGGGGGTACTCAAGGCCATACTACAGGGGCAGGCCGATGTGGGTTTTCTGTTTGACGAAGTGTATGTCGGTGCGAGTGGCCTGATCCGCGATCGACTGCACATTATTGATCGTTCCGATGATGCTTTCGCTTTTCATGCCTTTTGTATTGGTCCGCGATTGTTGCCGCAGCAGGAGCTGCTTACTCAGGTGCTCTGCCAGATGGATCAGGAAGCGCGTGGACAGGTGTTGTTACAGGATATCGGTTTTTCCGGCTTTGCGCCGGTGACCGATGACGAGGTGGCTTGCCTGACTATGCTTGCCGATGAATACATCAGTGGCCACGAGGCCATCGACCTGCGTGCGACTTCAACTCTGGCCATTGATGACAGTGCCTTTGTGGTCGCCCGAGAGGATCCGGACAGCGGGACAAAGTAGTGTGCCTATGTTTACAATACCCGCATGAGCTACCGTGATCTGCGGGCCTTCGTGGCCGATCTTGAAAGGCGCGATTTATTGCGCCGACTGAACATGCCTGTCTCGCCTGAGTTGGAGATGACGGAAATTTGCGACCGCACCTTGCGTGCAGCCGGCCCCGCCATTTTGTTTACCCAGCCTGCGGGCTATGACATGCCTGTGCTGGGCAATCTCTTCGGAACGACGGAGCGGGTGGCGCTGGGGATGGGGGGCGAATCGCTGGCTGACCTCCGGCAGATCGGTCAATTACTGGCTTATCTCAAGGAGCCTGACCCGCCCCGCGGCTTGCGCGACCTCTGGGAGAAATTACCCACGCTGCGTAAGGTCCTCTACATGGCGCCGACGACCCTGAGCCGCCCACCCTGTCAGGAAATTGTCCAGCGCGGAGGGGCGGTCGACCTCGCTGCCCTTCCGGTGCAGACCTGCTGGCCCGAGGATGCGGCCCCACTTATGACCTGGGGCCTGACCATCACCAAGGGGCCGCACAAACGGCGGGCCAACATGGGTATCTACCGGCAACAGGTCATCGGTCGTAACCGGGTGATCATGCGCTGGCTGGCGCACCGGGGCGGCGCTCAAGACCTGCGTGAGTTTCAGAAAGTACACCCCGGCGAGCCATTCCCCGTTGCCGTGGCCTATGGTGCCGATCCGGCCACCATCCTGGCTGCGGTTATCCCCATTCCCGACACCATTTCTGAGCATCAGTTCGCCGGCCTGCTGCGCGGCGGACGTACTGAGCTCGCCAATGCGCTGAGCGTCCCGCTACAGGTGCCCGCGCGTGCGGAGATTGTGCTGGAAGGGCATATTTATCCCGATGACATGGCGGTGGAAGGGCCTTTCGGAGATCACACGGGCTATTACAACGAGACCGAGCGCTTTCCAGTGTTCACCGTAGAGGCTATCAGCCACCGTGAAAACCCCATTTACCATAGCACCTACACCGGCCGTCCGCCCGATGAGCCCGCCATACTCGGTGCGGCGCTCAACGAAGTCTTTGTGCCCTTGTTGCAAAAGCAGTTCCCGGAAATCGTCGATTTTTATTTGCCGCCGGAGGGTTGTTCTTACCGCCTGGCCGTCGTCAGCATTCGTAAAAGTTATCCCGGTCACGCCAAAAGAATCATGTTCGGCATCTGGGGATTTTTGCGGCAATTTATGTACACCAAGTTCATCATCGTGGTGGATGAAGACATCAATGTGCGCCGCTGGGAGGACGTGATTTGGGCGATGACGACCCGGATGGACCCGGTGCGTGACATGACCCCCATCGAAAATACGCCCATAGATTATCTCGACTTCGCTTCGCCGGTTGCCGGGCTGGGCGGTAAAGTAGGCATGGATGCCACCAACAAATTGCCTGGGGAGACGACCAGAGAATGGGGCCGTCCCATTCACATGCCTGATGTGCTGCGCAAACGGGTAGATGATCTTTTGGTAACGCTGGAGCGGCCGCTGTTCTGAAACATGCACTGTGGGGCGCGCGGGGTTCCTAAAATGCCCATATAGGGTTATTCTCAATCACTGATGATGAGTAAGTTGGTACTTTAGCGGTACTCTGGACAGAAAAAAGGCCTAAGCGTTAGCCTAAGCCATTGTTTTAAAATGGAGCGGGTGATGGGAATCGAACCCACGCCATGAGCTTGGGAAGCTCAGGTTCTACCATTGAACTACACCCGCATGTGGCGGATTCTATGCGGATGTACTTAAAAAGGCAAGGTGACCGCAAGCACTGCGATTTCCGGTAATTATAAACAAAGTCAATAATATACTAAGAGGCATGATTATGGATCAGTTACCAACCCGGGAAGAGGATATTGAACAGGCCTCCCGTTCCCTGAAAGCTATGGCGCATCCGTTGCGTCTCAAGGTTTTATGCGTATTGGGCTCAGAAGAAATGAGTGTGCAGGATATCGTAGCCGCCGTTGGTACCACCCAGAGCAACATCTCTCAGCATCTCGCTATTTTGCGTGAAAAAGACATCCTCCGTGCTCGTAAAGACGCCAACAAAGTCTATTACCGCGTGGGTGATCCCCGTACCCTGCGTTTGATTGCCATGATGAGTGATGTCTTTTGCAGCGTCCGGTAAGCGCCGAGACTTAGCTTCAGGCGATTCGCGGCACGGTTCTTGGGGCATTCCGGCAAGAAGGCTTGAATGCCCATACTGTTGTATATGATAATATGCTGATGTTGTCACAACCTTGTCGTGGATTCGCAGGGGCTGATTCACTCGTCGTACATAGAATTACTGCGTCATCTACAATGAATCCATGTCATCAG
>JBBIUH010000130.1:0-4063 GCA_037440305.1 Acidithiobacillus sp. | reverse complement strand
TGGATGGCGAACATGTGGGTTTCATCGACCACGACGTCCTCGAAGTGATTAGAGACTTTGAACGCTCCGCATCCTTGCGCGGCATCCGACTGCGCGAACAGGGCTTCGATACGCCGGTGCTGAGGGCTCCTGTCTGACACCAATAAACGCTGGAACAGGCAGTCGGGGCTCTTGATGCGTCCCGTTTCTTGTTGGTCCGACAACCTGCCAAAACCCTAAATGCCCGACAGCTAAATACGCTTGACGTTAATACCTTAATAACGGTATCTTAGCGAGCTTTTCCGGGCAGTATCGGCGAAACCCTTGTTGGAGGTTTGTGATGTACGCGGTCATTGAGAATGGTGGCAAACAGTATCGGGTGGCAGTGGGCGACAAGCTCCGGCTCGAAAGAATGGAAGTAGAGCCCGGTGCCGAACTCGCACTGGACCGTGTCCTCATGGTCGGCGTCGGCAGTGATGTCCAGGTAGGCCGGCCCCTGGTGGAGGGTGCCGCGGTGAAAGCCACCGTACTCAGCCAGGGTCGCGCCAAAAAGGTACATATTTTCAAGATGCGTCGGCGCAAGCATTACCGCAAGCAGCAGGGCCATCGTCAGTATTTTACCGAAGTCCGCATCACTGGCATTGAAGCCTAAGGAGCACAATCATGGCACATAAGAAGGCGGGCGGTTCCTCCCGTAACGGCCGCGATTCCGAATCCAAGCGTCTGGGCGTCAAGCGCTACGCCGGACAGGAAGTCATCAGCGGCAACATCATTATTCGCCAGCGTGGCACCCAGTTTTATCCGGGCACCAACGTCGGCATCGGCAAAGATCATACGCTCTTCGCCACCGCCGAGGGTGTCGTGAAGTTCGAGCGCAAGGGTCCGCGTCAGGTGCGCACCGTCAGCGTCGTTTCAGTGGCCTAAGCAGGCCTCTGCTCAGAGGGACCCCGCCCCGTTTCTGCGGGAGCGGGGTTTTTCTATGAAATTTATTGACGAAGTACGCATTCATGTGGCCTCCGGTAACGGCGGCCATGGATCGGTGAGTTTTCGCCGCGAGAAGTTTATTCCTTTCGGCGGCCCCGATGGCGGCGATGGCGGACGCGGCGGCAGTGTTTATCTGGTTGCTCAGGCCAGCCTCAACACCCTCATCGACTTCCGCTACCAGCGCCGCTATCGTGCCGAAAATGGTCACGGCGGCGCCGGGCGCCAAATGACGGGTCGCGCTGGCCACGACCTGGAGATCAAAGTCCCGGTCGGCACCCTGGTGTATGACGACGACACCCGCGAGTTGCTCGGTGACCTGCGTACCGAAGGCGAACGGCTATTGGTCGCCCAGAGCGGCCGCGGCGGGCATGGTAACCTCTTCTACAAGTCGAGCGTCAATCGTGCCCCGCGCCAGTTTGAGAAAGGGGCTGCAGGCGAGGAACGAAACCTGCGCCTGGAGTTGCGCCTGCTTGCCGATGTCGGCCTGCTGGGCCTGCCCAATGCAGGCAAAAGCACCCTTATCCGCGCTGTCAGTGCCGCCCGCCCCAAAGTGGCGGACTATCCGTTCACTACCCTCTATCCCAATCTCGGCGTCGTCCGCGTCGCCACCCACGAATCTTTTGTACTCGCCGATATTCCCGGCCTTATTCCGGGTGCGTCTGAAGGCGCGGGGCTGGGCACCCGCTTTCTCAAACACCTCAGCCGTACCCGCCTGCTCCTCCATTTGGTGGACATGGCCCCCGTCGATGAGAGCGATCCGGCAGCCAATATCCGTGCGCTGGAAGCGGAGTTGGCCGCCTATAGTCCGGCCTTGGCAGCGCGTCCCCGCTGGCTGGTGGTCAACAAGTCAGACCTCTTCCCGAGCGAAGAAGCCGAACTGCGCTTCCAGCAGATTCGCGCGGCATTGCAATGGGAAGGGCCCGCCTTCCTGGTTTCGGCCGCCAGCGGTGCCGGATGTGAGGCATTGGTGCATGCCATTTGGCAGGCCCTTCCCGACCTGCCCCCCGCCCCCGATCCCAAGCAGACCGAGGACTGGGGCGACGAAAGCGACGAAGACGAGGTCTTGGAGGACTGGGAAGGGGACGATCTTGACGCTGAATGGGAGGAGGACAAGGCGTGAGCCGCGACCTGAAAACCGCACAGCGCTGGGTCATCAAAATCGGTAGCAGCCTGCTCACCAATAACGGCCAGGGGTTGGATCTCGCCGCCATCGAAGCCTGGGTCACAGAGATATTGGTACTCCGCCGTCATGGCATCGAGATAGTCCTTGTCTCCTCCGGCGCGGTTGCCGCCGGTATGGAGCGCCTCGGCTGGCAGACCCGACCTACGGCTCTGCACCAACTGCAAGCGGCTGCCAGCGTCGGCCAGGCGGCACTCATCCAGGTCTATGAAGATTTCTTGCGCCGCAGCGGTGTGCATGGCAGCCAGGTCCTGCTTACCCATGAAGATTTGCGAGATCGTCAGCGTTATCTCAATGCCCGCGCCACGCTGCGCATTCTGCTAGAGATGGGCGTAGTTCCCATCATCAATGAAAACGACGCGATTGCCAGTGCCGAAATCCGCTTTGGCGATAATGATACGCTGGCAGCCATGGTCGCCAATTTGCTGGAGGCCGACCTGCTGGTAATTCTCACTGATCAGGCGGGACTTTATGATAGAGACCCGCGCCACGATCCTCATGCTCGCCTGCTCACGGAAGCACAAGCGGGAGACCCCGAACTGCTGCGGATGGCGGGTGGGGCTGGGACAGCGCTAGGGAGCGGCGGCATGATCACTAAAGTACGGGCGGCGAGCCGCGCTGCCCAGTCGGGCGCTGCCACCCTCATCGCCCCCGGCAGTGCCGAAAACGTACTGTTACGCATCTGGGCCGGGGAGGAGGTAGGAACGTATTTTCATCCGGGCGTCGCCAAACTGGCGGCCCGCAAGCGCTGGCTGGCGGGGCAATTGCGACCGACCGGCACCCTGCATCTGGACGCTGGCGCCGCGCGGGTGCTCAGGGAAAAGGGCAGTAGTTTGCTCCCGGTCGGTATCACTGCCGCCGAGGGCGACTTTCAACGTGGCGATCTGCTCTGCTGCATCGATCCGGAAGGCCAAGAAGTGGCCCGTGGCCTGGTGAACTTCGCAAGGCATGACGTTCTGCTTCGCCTGGGTAAGAGCAGTAAAGCGCTGAGCACCCTGTTCGGCGATGTGGATGAGATTGAGATCATCCATAGGGATAACCTGGTACTCAGCAGCAACCGCAGCTAATCCGTGCTGGGCCTGGGCAAGTCATCCCGCAGTGAACAAATCCCCGCATCCTGCATGCCGCGACAGGTGCCATAGAGATAGAGGCTGTGATCGCTGATAAAAAAGCCTTGATTCGTGGCGATTTCCCGCTGCCGCGCTTCCAGCGCTTCATCGAAAAACTCAAGCACTTTACCGCAGGCTGTGCAGACCATGTGATCGTGGTGCCCCGTTTCGTTAAGCTCAAAGATCGCCTTATCGCCCTCGAAGTGATGTCTGCGCACCAATCCGGCCATTTCAAACTGGGTAAGGACACGATATACCGTGGCCAACCCCACCTCTTCACCGGCCTCCAGCAACTGCCGATAAATTTCTTCGGCCGTCAGATGGCGGGTGTCGCTGTCCTCGAAGAGGCGGAGTATCTTCAGTCTGGGCAGGGTCGCCTTGAGGCCAGCCCGCTTCAATTCATCGCTGCTTATTCGTTCGTCGTTCATTCGCTCGTAGCAATGGCCATGCGTAATGGTTTAGGATAGTTGCACCTGATGCCTAAGACAAGGACTATGAGAAGCTTCCGCCTAATTACCCTGCTTACTTTCTGCGCTCTGTTGCTCGGCGCCTGTAGTATTTATCGCGTCGATGTACAGCAAGGCAACGCCATCACTGCCAAAGAACTAGCCGAACTGCACCCCGGTATGGATGAACTGCAGGTACGTACTATTCTCGGTTCACCGCTCCTGCAGGATCCCTGGCATCCGCATCAGTGGGTTTACGCTTATAGCTTCAAGCCTGCCTATGGCACCACAGAGGTGCGCAAGGTTCTGGTGCTTTTTGATAAGGATGGGAAGCTGATCAGCGCACAAGGAGATGTACATAGCAC
>JBBIUH010000129.1:0-4110 GCA_037440305.1 Acidithiobacillus sp. | reverse complement strand
GGTGGTGTGGTTGGTGGCTGGGGTTTGGGCATCGCCGGCGAGAAAGGGGTCTTTTACATCCTCGCCACCGTCGGTCTGCTCCTCGCCCTGCAAAGCTGGAATGGGAAACGGATGGCGTTGTTGCTGGGGCCGGATGCCCGGAGTTAGTGAAGAATTCGCTATATTTCTTAGCCGCCAACAATAAGCGCTAGCGCGCCAAAGACAATGCAATAAATACCAAAGGGCCGTAGCGCTTTGATTTCATGCTTATGAAAATAGTGCATCAGAAACCAGACGGAAGCCCAGGCACAGATTCCCGATAGCAGACCTGCAAGAAAGATAGTACCGAGTAATTCGGACGGCATATGTGCGTGGAAGAGCTTGGGCACTTCCAGCATGCCGGCCGCTGCAATAATCGGGGTGGCGAGCAGAAAGGAAAATTTTGCGGAATTTTCATAGTCCAACCCTACACCAATACCAGCCACTAACGTAGCACCCGAACGCGAAAATCCGGGAATCAATGCGAGGGATTGGGCAAATCCTATGCCAATAGCACGTGGCCAGCTCAGGTTGTCCAGTGAATGGCTGGGTTGCCGTGCGCGCAAGCGATCTCCCCAGATGAGCATGATGCCGTTGATCATCAGTGCCACCGCGGCGAAGGTGAAACCGCCGAACAGGTCTTTGATTTTATGGGCGAGGGCAAGACCCAGTAAACCGGCAGGAATGGATGCGATGAAGAGGATCCATAGCAGCCGTGATTGGGGATTGCTGGGATGTCCACGCGCACGAATGAAGCCACCCAGCAGCGCCGCCCAGTCGCGCCAGAAGAACAAGAGCAATGCCGCGGCTGTGGCGAGGTGGAGCACGACCACAAAGGGTAAAAACCACTCCGCGTCGCGGTTGATGGGCCAATGCAGAAGCGCGGGTACCAGGATAATGTGCCCAAGACTGGAGATGGGAAATAATTCCGTAACGCCTTGTAGCGCGGCCAGAAATAGCAGGTAGATATGATGTGCCAAGCTCTTTCCTTCTATATGTAGCGCACGGCGAGAATGGTGTATTCCCGCGTTCCACCAGGAGCGCGTACTTCAACCAGATCGCCTTCGTGCTTACCGATAAGCGCACGCGCAATGGGGGAGCTGATGGATATCTTATTTTCCTTGAGGTCCGCCTCGGCATCACCGACGATCTGGTAAGTCACCTCGTTACCCTCTGCATCTTCCAACTCCACGGTAGCCGCAAAAACAATTCTACCGCCCGTATTCAAGGTCTTGGGATCAATGACCTGGGCGCGGGACAGGTGATCTTCCACTTCGCGAATGCGTCCCTCAATAAAGGCCTGCTGTTCTTTAGCCGCGTCGTATTCGGCATTTTCCGAGAGATCACCCTTGGCACGGGCCTCGGCGATTGCTTCAATGACGGTGGGCCGGTCCACGGATTTGAGGCGATGTAACTCATCGCGCAGGCGCTGGGCACCAATAACGGTCATGGGAATTTTATCGCTCATATCTACCTCGTGCTGGTGTTTGTCTGGTTCAGATCCTGCAGCCGGAGGACGCTGTGTTCCTCCGTCATCAGGGCGTGAATGGCAGCAGCGCCTGCGATAGCGCCCGCCAGGGTGGTGTAGTAGGTCAATCCCATTTGCAGCGCTGCACGACGGATGCTAAAAGAGTCGCGCACCGATTGCCGTTCATCCACGGTGTTGATGATGATCTGCACCTTACCGTTTTTGATCGCATCGACGATGTGGGGACGGCCTTCAGTCACCTTGTTGACTGCGGTGACTTCCAGACCGTCCCCATGCAGAAAAGCGGCAGTGCCCTTGGTGGCGATCAGCTTAAAGCCGAGTTCGGACAGCGTCCGTGCCGCCGGGATAAGGCCCTTCTTATCTGCATCGCGGACGCTGAGAAAAACGGTGCCGGAGCGCGGGAAGTGTTCACCTGCGCCGATCTGCGCTTTGAGGAAAGCCTCGCCGAAACTGGCACCGATGCCCATCACCTCGCCGGTAGACTTCATTTCCGGCCCCAGCAGTACGTCCACGCCGGGAAATTTGATGAAGGGGAAAACCGCTTCCTTAACGCTGAAATGGGGCGGATTGGGAATCTGCGGAATGCCCTGTGCCGCTAGAGACTTGCCGGTCATGCAGCGGGAGGCAATTTTGGCCAGAGGCCAGCCAGTGGCCTTGGAGACGAAAGGCACCGTCCGTGAGGCGCGCGGGTTCACCTCCAGCACATAGATGCGCTCATCCTGGACGGCGAACTGACAGTTCATCAGGCCTACCACACCGAGCGCCAGGGCCAGTTGCACGGTCTGCCGCCGGAGTTCGTCCTGAATGGCTGGGGACAGGGAGTAGGGCGGCAGACAACAGGCGGAGTCGCCACTGTGAACGCCTGCCTGTTCAATGTGCTCCATGATCCCCGCCACGATCACTTGTTGCTCGCTATCGGCGACGGCATCAACGTCCACCTCCAGGGCGTCGTTCAGGAAGCGGTCCAGGAGAATGGGCTGGTCATTGGAGATGCGCACAGCCTCCACCATATAACGTTCGAGGTCATCTTCGCCGTAGACGATACGCATTGCGCGACCGCCCAGTACATAAGACGGACGCACTACCAGCGGATAGCCCAATGCGCGCGCTTTGCTCAAGGCTTCCGGGGCACTCCGCGCAATGGCGTTTTCCGGCTGCCGCAGGTCAAGTCGCTGCAAAAGTTGCTGGAAGCGCTCGCGGTCTTCAGCCAGATCGATGGAATCCGGAGTGGTGCCGACGATGGGTACCCCGGCGGCTTCCAGATCGTTGGCGAGCTTCAGCGGCGTTTGACCACCGAACTGGACGATCACGCCCTGGGGTTTTTCGACAGCGACGATTTCGAGGACATCTTCCAGAGTGAGCGGCTCGAAATACAGGCGATCGGAGGTGTCATAGTCGGTGGACACCGTCTCCGGGTTACAGTTGACCATGATGGTCTCAAAACCGTCCTCGTGCAGCGCCATGGCCGCATGTACGCAGCAATAGTCAAACTCAATACCCTGCCCGATCCGGTTGGGACCGCCGCCGAGAATCATGATCTTGGGTTTGTCACTGGGCTCCGCCTCGCATTCCATCTCATAGGTGGAGTAAAGATAAGGTGTCGGTGAGCGGAACTCGGCGGCGCAGGTATCCACCCGCTTGTAGACCGGGCGAATGCCCAGCTTCTGGCGGTGCTCGCGCAATAGTTGCTCGCGGCAACCTAACAGGCGGGCCAGGCGCCGGTCCGAGAAGCCCATGCCTTTGAGCGTGCGGAGCCTGGTGCCATCGAGACTCGCCAGCGCGAGACCGCGCAAACTCTCCTCCGTTTGGACGATCTCGAAAATTTGCTCCAGGAACCAGGGGTCAATGTGGGTGATGCGCTGCAGACTGCCCTGATCCCAGCCGCGCCGCATGGCGTCCGCCAGATACCAGAGGCGATCGGCACCGGGAATCCGTAACTCCTGCTCCAGCTTTTGCAGGGTGTCCGGATCATTGCCAATGAGTTTCTCATCAAGACCATCCATGCCCGTCTCCAGACCGCGCAGCGCCTTTTGCAGCGACTCCTGGAAGCTGCGGCCAATGGCCATCACCTCGCCAACCGACTTCATCTGAGTGGTCAGATGGGCATCGGCCTCCGGAAATTTCTCGAAGGCGAAGCGGGGAATTTTGGTGACCACGTAATCGATGGTCGGCTCGAAGCTCGCCGGTGTCGCCTGGGTGATGTCATTGCGCAGTTCATCCAGGGTGTAGCCCAGCGCCAGTTTGGCGGCAATTTTGGCAATGGGAAACCCGGTGGCCTTGGAGGCCAGCGCCGAGGAGCGCGATACCCGCGGGTTCATCTCAATGACGATTAACCGCCCATCTTCGGGATTGACAGCGAACTGCACATTGGAGCCGCCGGTATCCACCCCGATGCGGCGCAACACCGCAATGGAGGCATCACGCATGCGCTGGTATTCGCGGTCGGTAAGGGTCTGGGCGGGGGCCACGGTGATGGAGTCCCCGGTGTGAATACCCATGGGATCAAGATTCTCGATAGAACAGACAATGATGCAATTGTCCGCCCGGTCGCGGACTACCTCCATCTCGAACTCTTTCCAGCCGATGATGGATTCTTCGATGAG
>JBBIUH010000128.1:0-4245 GCA_037440305.1 Acidithiobacillus sp. | reverse complement strand
ATTGTGAAGGCTTATAAAAATATAAAAAATATATGCGCTTCGTTACTTGCAGTCTTGTTGCTCGTCTCGGGGAGCGCTGCCGCCTACAGCGGGATGATCGTGGATGCCTTGACGTGCAAACCGATCCCAGGGGCCTTTATAACCTTGGGTGATTCGGTCGTACGCACGGTCCAGGATGGCCGTTTTGAAATCAGCGGACCAGGCACAATGCTTGGCCTCAGGGCCTACGGCTACAGGCGACGCGAGGTCCCCATCGGGGATCTCAAGGCGGATGAAACCCTATCCCTCGCGCCTTTCAAACCCAAGGCCCTTTATTTGTCTTCCTACGGAGCGGCCAACACGCGTCTGCGGGAATCCGTCCTTGATGTCATCGGCAAGACAAACCTCAACGCCGTAGTGATCGATGTGAAAAGCGACCGGGGAATGATTGCGTACAAGACCGACATTCCTCTGGCGACGGAGATCGGTGCCCAAAAAATTATCACCATTAAACATATCAGGCGACTAATGGATGATTTGCACAAAGAAGGCATCTATACCATTGCCAGGATCGTGGTTTTCAAGGACAACGTCCTCGCATTGGCGCGACCGGATCTGGCCGTCAGGACCGCGGGCGGTGCCATCTGGAGGGATCGGGAAGGGCTCGCCTGGACCGATCCTTTCAGCAAGCAGGTATGGGACTACAACATCGACGTCGCCGTCGAGGCCGCCAAGGACGGCTTCGACGAGATCCAGTTCGACTATGTCCGCTTTCCAGACGCCAAGGGCCTGGTGTTTTCCCGGTCGAGCACCCAGGAAAGCCGGGTCTCGGCAATTTCCGGCTTTCTCGCGGAGGCCCGCAAGCGATTGATCCCGTATAATGTCTTTCTTTCTGCGGATATCTTTGGTTATGTGATATGGAACCGCAACGACACGGGGATCGGCCAGAACCTGGAGGAGATGGCGCAGCAGGTCGATTATATCTCTCCCATGCTCTATCCATCGGGTTTTCAGTACGGTATTCCCGGCTACCCCAACCCCGTTATCCATCCGCATCAGATAGTTTACCTCTCGCTGCGCAAGGCCGAGGAAAGAACGGGTTTGTCAGCAGTGCGCTTCCGCCCCTGGCTGCAGGCATTTCGTGACTACGCCTTTGGCGGGAAACCCTTCGGGGGCGAGGAGATTGCGGCGCAGATCGATGCGGCGCAGACTTTCGGATCGGACGGATGGATGCTGTGGAACCCCCGTAATGTCTATACTACGGCAGGGCTCCCGCCAAAGTCGGGGCTGGTGACGACTCTTAGCGAAGGCCACTGAATGGATGGATCATCCGTTACGCAGTAACACGATCAGCGGCCCCCACTGACCGGATATCGGCCCGCGGAACCGCATGGATCCGTCATGGGCGGCGGGTCCATGTTGATCAACGGCGCCAATTCCTGCAAAGCCTGCCAGTACACGCGGCGCTTGAAGGCAATGATTTCATTCACCGGCATCCAGTAATCCACCCAGCGCCAGTCCTCAAACTCTGGCTGCTGGGTGCGCAGATTGATTTCCGCCTCTTCGCCTTCAAAACGGAGTAAAAACCATATTTGCTTCTGCCCACGATAACGTCGCCGCGAGGCGCGATGACGGGCGCAAGGCACTTCATAGCGCAGCCAGCCCCGCGTCCTGCCAAGAATACAGACCTTGGCAGTCCCCACCTCTTCTTCCAACTCACGAAACATCGCCTGCTCCGGCGTTTCCGCATAATCGATGCCGCCCTGGGGGAACTGCCAAGCATTTTCACCCCGGCGTTTGGCCCACAACACCTGATTGTATTCGTTACAAATGATCATGCCCACATTGGGGCGATAGCCGTCCGCGTCTATCATGTTCATCGTCTCTGCCGATGCGTTTATGCTGCAATATAGCACGCAGATGGGCCAGCGTCAGTCCACTCCAGCCCCCAGCGCCATTCAGACCGTGTGCAGCAAATCCAGTGGATAGCGCTTGCCCGCCTGATAATCGGCTATACAGCGCTGGACCATGACGCTGCGCATCTCCCTCTGTCGCGCCGACATTTCCTCCGGGGTCAGCCAAGCGGGGCCAATGATGCCCGCGTCCAGGGTACGGCTCGGATCCCGGGGGCCAAGGCGCCCCCCGAAAGCAAAGCGCAGATAAGTCAGGTTTTTCGCAGGATATTCCCAGTGATAAATACCGGTCAGATATTCCGGCTGGAAGCGGTGGCCCGTTTCCTCCAAGGTCTCGCGGACGACCGCATCCAACAGCGTTTCACCGGGGTCCCAGTGGCCGGCAGGCTGATTGAAGCAGCGCTGCCCATCCACCACCTCTTCTACGAGCAGAAAACGGCCGTTCTCCTCTACAACAGTGGCTACTGTCACATGCGGCGTCCAAATCATGGGATTTTCTCCGTCATACGCTCTGCTTCCGTGAGTTCACGCCACTGGCCAGGAGGCAGATCGTCCAGCACAAAAGGCCCGAAGGCCTCCCGATGCAGGGTCAGCACCAGATTATCCAGGGCGACAAACATCCGGCGGACCTCATGGTAACGCCCCTCCGTCAGGGTCAGCAGCACCTCGCGATCTGTCAGGCATTGCAACACTGCAGGGCGACAGGGCGTGTCTTCACCTTCCAGCATCAGGGTTCCCGCGGCCAGGATGTTCGCCGCATCACCCCGCAATGGCTCCTGCAGAGTCACGCGATACACCCGGGGAATGGCACGGCGGGGGCTCGTCCAATGGTGCAGCCAGTCGCCGTCATCAGTGAGCAGCAGGACGCCACTGGTCTCCCGGTCAAGACGACCGACACTGCTCAGCGACGGTCGCCGATAGCACCAGCGCAAGGGAAAATCCTGATAAATAGCGCGCGGATCATCGTGAGCACAGACCTTGCCCAGAGGTTTGTGATAGAGCAGATAGAGGGCATGGGGGTGATCAACGGGTTCGTCATCCACCCAGACCAGCGCCGCATCCACTTTGGCAGAGGCTTTGCGCGGCAGTTCCCCGGCCACGCGCACCCGCCCCTCGCGCAACAGATCACGCACTTCGGAGCGACTGCAATATCCAAGACGGGACAGTAAATGATCCATACGTTCGGCAGATTTTTGCATAGGGTGCAGTTTAGCCTGCCGGACAGGCTGACGAAAAGCCGTTAAACCCCTATGATGCCGGGATGACGGACAATGGAGCAGATCATGGCGGCTGAATACACCCTCCCACCGGAATGGGCCCCGCAGCAGGCGGTACAACTCACCTGGCCGCACCCCGATACCGACTGGGCGCCGCGTCTGGGGAGCGTACTGCCCGTATTTGCCCGCATTGCCTGTGAAATCAGCCTCCGCGAAGACGTGCTCATTGCTTGCCATGATGCGGCCAGCGTCGGGGCCTGCAGGCAATATCTGCACCGCGCCGGGGCCGAGCTCGCGCGCTGCCATCTCCACACCGTCCCCAGCAATGACTCCTGGACCCGCGATCACGGTCCCATCACCCTGCTGAACCCGGCTGGTCAGCGCAAACTGATGGACTTCGCCTTCAATGCCTGGGGTCTCAAATTCCGCGCCGACCTGGATAATCAGATTACCCGCCGCCTGCATGCCCAAGGGGCTTACGGAAACGCAGCGCTGGAGATTTCCGGGATGGTTCTGGAGGGCGGCAGTATTGAAGTGGACGGCGCCGGCACCCTGCTGACTACCAGTGCCTGCCTGCTCTCGCCCAACCGCAATCCACAATGGTCCGCCGTGCAAATCGAGGACGCCCTCCGTACCCAGCTCAGCGTAGAACGCATCCTCTGGCTGCATAGCGGCCATCTGGAAGGCGACGACACGGATGCCCACATCGACACCCTCGCCCGCTTCTGCAACCCCCATACCATCGCCTACCAGAGTTGCGACGATCCCGACGACAGCCACTTCGCCCCGCTCCAGCAGATGGCCGCTGAACTCAGCGCTTTCCGCAACCGCGATGGCGAACCTTATCACCTGATCCCTTTACCCTGGGCACAAGCGCAATGGGACGAGGACGGCATCCGCCTGCCCCTGAGTTACGCCAACTTTCTCATCCTCAACGCCGCCCTTCTCCTGCCGACTTACGACGATCCGGCAGATAGGATGGCGCAAGAGCGCCTGCAGCACGCTTTCCCTGACCGTGAAGTGATCCCGATCCCCTGCATCGAACTGGCCCGTCAGCACGGCAGCCTGCATTGCGTGACCATGCAGTTACCGCGCTAAAGAGACCGAGTTAGACCACAGATCAGGATGCTGATTTG
>JBBIUH010000127.1:0-4325 GCA_037440305.1 Acidithiobacillus sp. | reverse complement strand
GAAGGCGGAAAAGCCTTTGAGGTTGAGTTTACCACTTTGGCCGGTGATCCATTGGGGGTACTGACCTTGGCAGAAGATGAAATTCGGCCTATTTCCGCAAGGGATGTGCCGCATGTGAGGGTGGTGTGATGAAGTTTGGTTTTTTCAAGGGGAAGGGCAGAAGAAAAATCTGTGTTTGTTGTGGGGCATAGTCAATGAAACTTGCAGAAACCCAAAGGGCTTTCACCGAGTCCATGCGATCAAAGTATCCGAACCTGTTCCCTGAACCGGAAAATGAGGACTATGCCATCAATCGGTATGGGATAGAGGTCTATCAAGGCTGGTTTCCCATCGTTGAGCACATGATTGACCAGATTGCGGCCTACGCAGAACACCATGAGATTGACGATTTCTTGCGGATCACCCAGATCAAAACGGATTACTGCCTGTTGCGCTGCAATACAACGCTGCAGAACGATGAACTGAACCAGATCATCAACGCACATAACGAACAGGCTACTCACACCTGTGAACAATGCGGGAACCCGGGCGAAATTCGCGTGGAACGCCGTTGGAAGACTGTGCTTTGCGACATGTGCAATAGTAAAAAATGAAGACGTAGATCACTGATGCATTAAAAACAGGGCGCACTGGCGACCAACGATTCCGCTGTGCAGTCTATAGGCGACGAAGCCCTGAAACTGATTGCCAAGGAAGTAGCCGATACCGTGCGCCAGAACACCCGCATCGACTGGTCCATCCGTGAACAGGCACGGGCGCATCTACGGCGCATGGTGAAACGGGTTTTACGGAAACATGGTTATCCGCCCGATATGCAGGAAGGGGCGGTGAATATGGTTATTGAACAGGCTGAGGGGTTGGTGGCATAACCAAAGCCCGTTATACCAGCACGGCAATCTTGGCGTAACTTTGGAACCAGTCATCCTGAAAGACCGGCAAACCCGGTCCGTTCAGGCGGATACACCAGACGGCACCGTGCAGGTCCCATACAGCATGGCACAGACTTCGGGATGGTGCACAGAAGCCCCCACACTCAAAGAAGTTTCTCGCTGTTTGGCATCCAGTCCTGCCAGTAGCGGCACAATAGGGGATAATTCCACCGGCATTATAGTGCTTCCACCACCACCGCCGTCCCATAGGCCGTGACCTCATTCATGGCCTGCCCCTGTCCTGCATCAAACTCACCGGAATCAAAGCGCATCCCCAATACCGCGTTGGCCCCAAGGGAGCGGGCATGTTCCGCCAGTTGTTCCAGAGCATCATCACGGGTCTGAGCAATCATTTTTAAGTAGCCAGACTGTTTTCCGCCAAAAACGGCACGGATACCGCCCAGAAGATTGCCGACGATATTGCGGGACCGGACACCCGTACCATAGACCGGCCCAAGGACCCGAACCACCCGCATACCGGGGCAGTCGTTGATGGTGAGTATCAGGATATTATTTTCCATCACCATCCCCTTCATCGTCCATCACAGGTCCAGCACCCTTAGTCATTACAAATCCCCGCCACGGAAAGGCGGTCCCGGACTGCATCAATGACACGCCGGCGATCCGGCATGGCCAGACGGCCTATGCGTTCCGCCATGTCCATCTCTACAGTGGCGATTTTTGCTGAGCGCACCACCGATGCCACCGGCAGGCCGACACCTGCGAGATCGGCAATCTCAACATCTCCGGGCCACCCCCTGTTTTCCGCGCTGGTGACCATGAGTACCCACAGCAGACGTGGAGACCCTGTACCGTTGTTGATAGCAAGGACCAGAGCGGGGCGGTACTGATGAACAGGTCGGTTGGTATAGGGGAACGGTAGCCTTACGACATCCCAAACTTCACAACTGCCCATAGGCCCGTCGATCTGCTTCGCTGTCCCATTCGGAAAATAGCACGAAGGGGTCTTCCTCAGCTTCTTGAGTCGCTTTACTCAGAATGACCCGGCCATCCTCAATGCGGTAGGCGATCGCATCCCCCTCACGAAGATGCAATGCAATCCGCACCGGCTGCGGAATGGTAGTTTGGGCCTTGCTGGTCAATTTGCTGGTAATCATGGCGCTCATGCCTGCGGGTTCCGAGACGACTTATGGTAAGGATATTTCTTGCTATCTACAAGCCTTGATAAAAATTAAGACGCAGAAAATCACTTAGCAAGCATCGCTAAGTGATTGTCTTATATGGGGTGGCTGACGGGGCTCGAACCCGCGACAACCGGAATCACAATCCGGGACTCTACCGACTGAGCTACAGCCACCATATTGGAGAGAACGCATGATACAACGGCCAAAGTCTGGCCGCAAGGCGACAGGCAGGAGTTAATTCTCAGTCCATGAATAATGAGCTGACAGAGTCTTCTTCAGCAATGCGACGAATGGTTTCCGCCATGAGTTCGGCGACCGACAGTACGCGAATTTTCGGGCTCTCCTGCGCTTCTTTACTGAGCGGAATGGTATCCGTCACCACCAGTTCATCCAGTTCAGAGCGCGCTATCCGTTCCATGGCCGGTCCGGAGAGAACCGGGTGAGTACAATAGGCGCAGACCTTGACTGCCCCTTGGGCTTTGAGGGCATGAGCAGCCTCACAAAGGGTATTGGCGGTATCTACCATATCATCTACCAATACGCAGGTGCGTCCTTCGACGTCACCAATAATGTTCATGACCACGGATTCATTGGGGCGGGGACGGCGTTTATCGATGATGGCCAGATCCACTTCCAGCCGTTTGGCAATGGCGCGGGCACGAACTACACCCCCTACGTCAGGAGAAACGACAATGAGTTCCGGGTAGCTTTTCCGCCAGATGTCACCCAGTAAAATGGGGGAGGCGTAAATATTATCCACAGGAACATCAAAAAACCCCTGAATTTGATCTGCATGCAGATCCATGGTCAAAACCCGATTGGCCCCGGCGCTGGTGATGAGGTCCGCCACCAGCTTGGCCGTAATGGCCGTGCGCGAGCGGGATTTCCGGTCCTGGCGTGCATAACCAAAATAAGGCATGGCGGCAGTAATCCGGTTGGCCGAAGCGCGTTTCAGGGCGTCAATCATGGTGAGTAATTCCATGAGATGATCATTGGTAGGTGCGCAGGTGGGCTGAAGGACGAATACATCGCGCCCCCGGACGTTTTCGAGGATTTCGACAAACACTTCGCCGTCACTGAAAGAACTGACCTCGGCGCGACCAAGGGGGATTTGCAGAAAACGGGCTACTTGCGCAGCAAGAACAGGATTGGCGTTTCCACTGAACACCATAAGATTGCCGTGGGCCATGTGATGTCATTCTCTCTGTGCAGGTGGCAAAACAGTCCGAGGACAATTGGCTGGGGCGCCAGGGATCGAACCTGGGAATGCCGGAATCAAAATCCGGTGCCTTACCGCTTGGCTACGCCCCAATAACTCATTGCTCGGCAGGATCAAATAGAGGATGCCGATTACATCCTTTGACTGCCCAGGATCGCCATGGCAAAGGTACTTGTCCAGCGATGATCCGGGCGCTACTTGCATCTTCTGCAACCCCGAAAACACAGGCACCGCTCCCCGTTAAACGAACATCGCGCAATCCATGACTTTTCAGCCATTGGATAGCGGATTCGACCTCCGGGTAGCGTGCACATACTGTGCTTTGCAGGGTGTTTTCCATGACCCCGCCGAGAAACGCGCCTATTGTGCTGGGCGGGTGCTGTCGTGTCAATTCTGGAGCGGTAAAAATTTCCCGGGTACTGACAGCAATACCGGGATGTACGAGTACATAATGAGATTCGGGGACCTCATCCAGGGCGGATAGCTGTTCACCGATCCCTTCTGCCCAGGCGCTCTGTCCAAAAATGAACACCGGAACATCCGCACCCAGTTGGGTGCCGAGTGCCATCAGCTCCTGGCGGGTAAAGCCGCTTCGCCAGAGGCGGTTGAGTACTATCAGGGTGCTGGCGGCATCCGAAGAGCCTCCGCCAATTCCGCCGCCCAGCGGCAGAACCTTGTCGATGTGAATATGGACACCTTCCCGGATGCCTGCGCTTTCCATCAGCAGGCGCGCCGCACGGATGGTGAGATCATCTGCCTCAGCGACGGTTGCGGCTCCGCCACTTCGGGAGAACTGACCTGCGGGTCGTGAACTGAATTGTAGCTGATCAGCTAAATCAATAAATTGAAAAACGGTCTGCAGTTCATGGTAGCCGTCGGGCCGCTGTCCGACGACCCGGAGCATCAGGTTCAGTTTTGCCGGGGCAGGGTAGGAAATGCTCATGTTTATTCTGCTTGACCCATTTGCCACTGAGTAATGGCCATCCGCAGGGCAATGCCATCCGGACCATTTGCCTGCAATAATTTGGGCAT
>JBBIUH010000126.1:0-4357 GCA_037440305.1 Acidithiobacillus sp. | reverse complement strand
GCATTCTTCTACCCAGGCATCAAACAGGCCGCTGACCTCCAGAAACTCAGCAAAGAACACCAACTGGCCAAAGGGAGTAGCTGCCGATTCCGGATCCCAGGATACCTGAACGCGACCGCCCAGTGTGTCCACGACCATGGCCTTTACTGCCGCAGGAATGGGCTTTTGCGGCCGATTTTCATCATCACCCACAGGGTGATCCTCCATTACAGGGGAAAAACCAATCCTATCAAAGGAATCCTGCCAAATCAGCAGAGGTAACTGCCGAATTTAGGATGAATAATCATTGAGATATGTTGGCGTCTGTTACGTCTTTCGTTATCTGAGGAAGAGAGAGACGTTTTATCCTAAAAAAGCAGTTACGGCCCGGCCAGAGCAGGAATCGCCCCATCTGGTAACCACGGTGATTGGGTAATTTGGGCGACGATGTAGCGCACGAGGAGGTCCCATGGCTGGTGCCCCAGCAACCGCTCCGCAGTCTGGCGAACCGCCCGTAAGCCTCGGCGGATATTCTCAATTCCGCGCTGTCACTGACCGGCAATATGGCGCCACCGATGTGCGGCGTAATGGCGCAATAAGCGAAGCTCTTGCCTTCTGTGGTAGCTGACCATATTCAGGTGGGCCCTGCTGGTTTCCATTAACTGAGCCCTTGGTACCCCCCTACATTATCTTGCATCCGTACCCATGTACGGTTGTAGTCTCACGCTATGCAACACTATCAAAGCCAGTTTTGAGGAGATCTCCCATGTCCATCACCACGCGAATTTTGGAAAAATCTGGTGTTGTCGGAGCAGTGATCGGCAGTTTCAGTTGTGCCATGTGTTTCCCTGCTGCCGCGAGCCTGGGTGCAGCCATTGGCCTCGGTTTTCTCAGTCAATGGGAGGGATTATTCATGCACTGGCTCATTCCCATTTTTGCGGGGGCTGCGCTGATGGCGAATCTCGCGGGATGGTTTTCACATCACCAATGGCATCGTACCCTGGCAGGTTCGGTGGGTCCAATCATCGCATTGGTCGGCGTGCTCGGCATGACCCAACATTTCTTACCCATCAATCTTGCCCGCGTGACGTTCTATACCGGATTGATCATTATGGTCATCGTCTCTATCTGGGATATGGCCCGTCCGGCGCATCGTCGCTGCGCCACGGAAGCCTGCGATACACCGCATCATCAAACGTGAACTCTGACAGCTAGCGCACCTAGATCTGGACGGCACGAGACCGTCGACAGAATTGAGGAGAAAAGCAATGACTACCCAAGAGACACTTCGCATCACCGGGATGACCTGCAATCACTGTGCGGCCACCGTGGAAAAAGCACTTCGCGCCGTACCGGGTGTCGACAAGGCAGAGGTCCACTATCCTGAAGACATGGCGTGGGTGACCGGTCGTCACGCCCTCACGGTGACCGCGTTGCTCCAGGCGGTTCGAGCCGCCGGTTATGGTGCCGAAGTGGAAAGAAAGGAGAGCTCTGGTGGTACTGTGGCTCTGCAGGATTCGGGCGTGCATGTGGCCATCATTGGTTCGGGTTCTGCGGCCTTTGCCTGCGCCATCCGCGCGGTAGAAGGAGGTGCACGGGTGACCATGATCGAGGCAGGCACCCTCGGTGGCACCTGTGTCAACGTGGGCTGCGTTCCTTCAAAAATCTTCATCCGCGCCGCTCAGATGGCTCAGGACCAACGGGCACATCCTTTTCGGGGAATCAGTCATAACGAACCCTCGGTGAATCGGACAGTCTTGGTGGCACAGCAACAGAAGCGCGTAGAGGAATTGCGGCAAGCCAAATACGCTCATGTCCTAAGCACCCATCCTGAGATCCACTTCGTCCAGGGCCATGCCAGCTTTGTTGATGCAAAGACACTGCTGGTCCGTCGTCCGGATGGGCAGACGCAACAGATCCGTGCGGATCGCTTCCTCATCGCCGTGGGTGCTCGGCCACACGTCCCCCCAATTTCAGGTCTGGCGGAAACCCCTTATTGGACATCAACGGAGGCGTTGGTGGCTGAGGACCTGCCACGTCATCTCATCGTGCTGGGCGGTTCCGTTGTCGCCCTAGAATTAGCCCAAGCCTTTCGCCGTCTGGAGAGCAAGGTCACCATTCTGGCACGTAGCACCTTGCTCTCCAAAGAGGATCCTGCCCTGGGAGCCGGGTTGCAGGCTGCTTTTGAAGCAGAGGGTATCCGGGTATTGACCCATATAGTCCCGACGACGGTGCAATACGAAGAGGGCTCCTTTACTGTAGACATCGGGCAGGAGCGATTGGAGGGAGATCATCTCCTCGTCGCTACCGGGCGCACGCCGAATACCAACGACCTGGGCTTGGAGGAGATCGGGGTCAAAATCAACCAGACCGGTGCGGTGATCGTAGATGACCAACTGCGTAGCAACATGTCGCATATCTATGCCGCGGGAGACTGCACGACCCATCCTCAGTTCGTATATGTGGCTGCTGCCGGCGGCACCCGGGCCGCAGTCAACATGCTGGGCGGTGATGCCCACTTGGATCTCTCCGTCATGCCATCTGTCGTATTCACCGATCCTCAGGTCGCCACGGTCGGATTAGACGAAAGAACGGCCAAAGCACAAGGGTTCCAGGCGGAGAGTCGGACCTTAGATTTGGAGAACGTCCCTCGGGCGCTGGCGAATTTCAATACCCAGGGGTTTATCAAACTCGTGGCAGAGGCCGGAAGCGGCAAACTCCTGGGAGCCCAGGTCTTGGCGGCCGAGGGTGGCGAGATCATCCAAGCGGCAGCGCTGGTCTTGCGCGGCGGGTTGACGATCCAGGATTTGGCTGAACAGCTTTTCCCCTATCTCACCATGGTGGAAGGTCTCAAACTCTGTGCGCAGACCTTTACCAAAGATGTTTCGCAACTTTCTTGCTGCGCGGGATAACGGAGATGCGACATGATCGACCAACAACAGGAAGACGGACTCCGCATCGGACAGGTGGCGAAAGCCGCAGGAGTTCACGTTGAAACGGTTCGCTTCTATGAACGGCAGGGGCTGATTGCACAGCCACAAAAATCTTTATCGAGTATACGCCGTTACCCGATAGAAATCGTCGCACGGATCCGCTTTATCAAGCATGCACAAACCCTAGGCTTTACGCTGAATGAAGTGCACGAACTTTTAGCACTACGCTCGGATAGTTCCGAGAGCTGTAAAACGGCAAAACGCCATGCCCAGAATAAGCTGGAGGCGGTGCATGAAAAAATCGTCGCCTTGCAAGCCATAGAAACTGTACTGCAGAATCTGATACGGGCCTGTGACCAAGGAGATCTGCAGCACCATGTCTGCCCGATACTGCAGGTGATGGAAGATTCATAGTCTGTGGTCCCTTTGGGACATCCCCACCTCTCACCATGAACACAAAGGGCCGTTACTGGCCGCAAGGCGCCATTCGTGGACACGGCGTCTATGGCTCAATGTGCCACGGAACCCCCATCTATACAAGCTCTGGCTCTGGCCTGGCTCTTTCTGGGCCATGGACGTGAGCACCCCCCGCAGCCTCAATGATGCCGCGCTCCGTTTCTATGGCGTCCCCTATAGCGACGGTTACTTGGCAGGCACAACGACTGCCGGTGTCACACCAAAACGGTTAGCTCGGCGCGCGAATCGACGGTCATCAAAGCTCATGAATTCCGTGCAATGGCTGCTGGCCAGCAGGTGCAGCGCATCGGCGAAGTCCAGCCCCTCTGTGTGCCAGGCCAAGGCATCGACGATGCGCGACCATTCCTCGACACTGACATTGGGCAGACCAAGCAGATGTTTGACGACTCTGACAAAGTCCTTGTCCGCGAAGCCATAAAAGGCCCGCAAGACCCATTCGAGCTCCAGGATTACAGTCAGAGGGACGAACACTTGGGGGGATTCAGTCAGGAGTCGATGGGCAATTGTGCGCTGTTTGGCAGCCTCGGGGTCAGCCGGGTCAACTACATAGAAACGCGCTAGAATGTTGGTATCAAGGGCGATCATGAGCTTCCCGCATGGCGAGGGCAACATCAAAATCAGCAAGACGGCGCTTTCCAGGTCGCGTACAAACCAGCATACCAAAGCCTTCTTCGGCAGTGGTCTGAGTGACTTGCCGCTTCACCTCGGCGTGGATAACATGGCCTTCCAAGCTAAAATCGAGTTGACAGCCGGGGATGATGCCCAAGCGGCGACGGATTTCCACCGGAATGACCACTTGGCCTTTATCGGAAACGGTTGTTAACATGGCGGTACCCTCTCTTCTTACATGGTAAGAGTATTTTAGCACAAGACATTACTCCGTCAAATTGATCAAGGAATCGGATTCGGGGTCGGCGGCGGTGTCGGCGTTTGTGTTGTAATCGGCCCATGCCCTACGGGTATGGGCG
>JBBIUH010000125.1:0-4448 GCA_037440305.1 Acidithiobacillus sp. | reverse complement strand
AAGACATTGTGAACCTGATCGCCAGAGCGCGAGTTGTGATATGTGATCTTTCAAGCAGAAATCCCAACGTGTTCTATGAGGCTGGCATTGCGCATGCACTTGGAAAGGAAGTAATACTGATTGCGCAGTCTCAAGATGATGTGCCATTTGACCTTAGGCACATTCGTTATGTTAAGTACCTCAACAATGCGCAAGGACTTTCGGTGCTATCTGATGCCATCGCGTCGCGGATACAAACGGTAATCGGCCAGTAGAAAACGTGCGAATGCGCATAGCAACTCGCCATAGGCGCTACGGCCCTAACGGGCCGCAACCTGATCTCAAATTTTAAATGCTTATGAATGCAAAGCAGGATGTCCGGCTGACCAAAGCCAAGCCTTTGGTAGAGGCGTTCTTCACCTGGGTGGCCGACACGGCCGCCGATACCGGATTACTACCCAGTAATCCGCTGGGCAAGGCACTGGCCTATGCCCACAAACGCCGGGCGGGACTGGAGGTCTTCCTCAGTGATGCCGATGTGCCTATCGACACAAATCATCTGGAAAGAGGTTTGCGGGTGATCCCTATGGGCCGGAAGGCCTGGCTGTTCTGCTGGACAGAGCTGGGTGCCAAGCAGGTCGGCATCGTGCAGAGCCTGCTGACCACTTGCCGCCTCCACGACATCAATCCCTATGACTACCTGGTCGATGTCTTGCAGCGGGTCGGCCAGCATCCCAGTTCTCGCGTCGCCGAACTGACGCCAAGGCTCTGGAAAGAACATTTCGCGGCCAATCCCCTGCGCTCGGACCTTTATAACATCTCGAACTAAACCGCAAGATACGCCGCTCAGTTACCGCTTACCCCGCTTCGTCACTTTTGCTGAGTTCCGCATGCGGCCGATTGAACTTAATGCCGTTACGGTCGAAGGGGATATGGCTACCCGTCACCATCAGCGACGGTACTCCAGCTCGGAAACCAGCAAAGGCCAAGGCTGGCGAGGGTATGCGTCCGCGTTGCCGACCACGGTCACGAGGTCCCGTTGCCCGCGAACTTGCACGCGCAGAACACAAAACCCGGACTCCTCGCTGTGGAAAGTCACCCGCTCCACGGAACCCGCGAGGCGTTCTGGTGGGGCGCTTTCCCGGGAGGACGGCGCCGTCATGTGGAGAAAGGCAGAATCAAGGCGGGATCATCGGCCTGCGCCCGGTTGACCGCCGGACTGACCTTCCAGGCAGACATCGTTTTGGGGTACGGGCGCAGTAAAGAAAGCAGGGCGCTGGTTTTGGTCGTGGGATCCAGCCAGGACGCAACGTCCGAGGCTTCCAGAATCACGGGCATGCGCTCATGGATGGACTGCATCTGCGGGTTGGCCGCCGTGACCAGGATGGCCGATGTGCAGGGATCTGGAGTGACGATGCCCGCGAAGTACCAGAGATCCCGATGTGCGGGAGAGAGGTACCACGGCTGTTTGACCTTCTGCCCAGGGAGGCTCTGCCATTCATAAAAACCATTGGCAGGAAACACGCAGCGATGGTGGAGAAAACCCTCCCGAAAATAGGGCTTCTCTGCCACCGTTTCCGCGCGCGCATTGATGGGGCGGGGAGCGTCTTCCCGGGCCCACTTCGGGTGAAAGCCCCAGTGGCAGGAGGCCAGGTGCAGGGTTCCCGCTTGTCTGTGCAGGAGAGAAACCTCGGTACCGGGAGCGACGTTGTAGCGAGGTACGAGAGGGTGGGTGATCACCAGGGCAGGGAAGTCCCGGCGCAGGACGGCCTCGGAAGCATACAGGCTATAGCGTCCGCACATCAGGCCCGCACATGGGGCAATTCCGCCCACGATGTCGTATAGGCTGGTGACTTGTTGCCCTGGCGCATGGACCAGGATCGGGGATTTCGCAAGCCGGCGACCCCTGGTGCCATAGCACCCTTTCCATAGCGCCCATTGATAGCATCCAGGGCTTGCATGAGGCGATCCTGCCGCTCGGTATCTTCCGGCATGGAGAACAAATCCAGGGTATCGGTACCCTGGGCACTAAGCTCGGAAAGGATGACCCCTGCCTTGGCGTAATGGAATCCCTCCCGATAGATCTCCCGCAAGCCCTGCAAGGCAGCAGCCAGGAGCCTCCGGGTGTCATCCGTAGGATGATGAAGGGCAACAGAAACCGATCGGCCGTACTGGGGATCTGGTCGGAACGGATTAGTGCGGATGCTCACCTGGATCATTTGGGCACACTGGCCTTCTTTGCGCAGCTTTTCGGCTGCCCGACAAGTGTACAGCGTAATCGCTTCGCGCAGATCGGCCAAGGTGGTCACGGGTTGTCCGAAGGATCGGGAACTCATGATCTGTTGCTTCGGAGGGCAGACCTCCTCCAGATCAAGACAGGAGTAACCCTGCAATTCACGGTGTGTGCGCGCCATCAACACCCCGAAACTGGCACGTAACGATTGGGGGTCCTGATTGAGAAAATCAGTGACGGTAAGCACACCGAGAGTTTCGAGCTTCTGGCTCAGCTGCCGGCCGATACCCCAGACCTCACCAACAGGCGTTTCTTGCAATAAGCGCTGGTGATGCCTCAGGGACAAGCTCGCCCAGTCACAGACACCAGCAAATTGAGTTCGTTTTTTGGCAAAATGGTTGCAGAGCTTGGCGAGAGTCTTGGAGGGTCCCATGCCCACGCAAACGGGTAGACCCGCCCACTGGCGCACGCGCTGACGGATATCCTGACCCACCAAAATTGGATCGCCGGGGGTGGCCGTCAGATCCAGGAAGGACTCATCAATGCTGTATACCTCCTGCATTGAGCTGAATTGGGACAGCACGCCCATGAAACGCCGGGAGAGATCGGCATAGAGGGTGTAGTTCGAGGATAGCACCACGATGTGGTGCTTGCGGGCCAGGTCTTTCCACTGGAAGAAGGGTTGCCCCATCTGGATGCCCAAATCCTTGGCCTCCTGGGAGCGAGCTACGGCACAGCCATCATTGTTGGACAATACCACCACCGGTCGCCCCTCCAGAGCCGGCTGAAACAGCCGCTCACAGGAGACATAGAAGTTGTTGGCGTCCACCAGGGCTATGCGCCTCATGCGTTGTCCAGTCCGGGTAATTTTTCGCCAACATATCCGCCAGCAAGCCCTACCAATGCACCAACGAGCACTTCGAGATCGCGCATGCCGGCATTGACCCAAGGGGCGTTTTTGCTGATGTGAGAGAAGATGACGATGATGAGCAGCATGGAGACCATTTGCCGGCCCCGGTCACCAAAGCCCAACACCTGACTCAGCAACATGGTGAGCACGATGATTGGCGCCAAGCCCCAGAGGTGCTGTGGAAGCCAGAGCAGATAGGCCACGGCGATCAGGGATCCAAGTAGTGCGGCGATGATGGTGGCAAAGAAACTCTTTTGACTTTCTAAACGCTGGTCCTTGTAAACGGTCAACACGGTTGCCGCGGCCCATAGGGCACCGATCAAGTTTTCCGTGGCGTGAATAGGGGCAAGCTGGTTAATCTCGTATCCGGCAAAGTACCCCAGCAACACCAAGCCGGTCACGTACAAGCTCCGAACGTAGGAATCCCAGTGCCCTAATTTGTTTTCAGTATTCTCGATTTGGCTGCGGAAAAATCGCGGCATTTTCACCATCCACCTCTGCAAAATGATTAAAGCCCAGATTGGATCCGTGCAAGGATCGAGATAAAGCTATACCTGATGCAGCACCCGTGTCACCACACCCCAGATCTGGCATTCATCCCCCTCCCGTAACGAAATCGGCGGAAAGTCCGGATTCTCTGGAACCAGAAGTGGTGGCTGCCCCGGTTGAAGCCTCAGGCGCTTCACCGTCAGCTCCCCATTGACGGAGGCCACCACGATCCGTCCGTCCGTCGGCGTCAGTGCGCGGTCCACCAGGATCTCATCTCCATCAAAGATACCCGCGCCTTGCATGGAATGTCCGGAAACCCGCAGCACAAAGGTGGCCTCGGGGTGATGAATCAGGTGCGTGTTCAGGTTGATGGGCCCCGCCGCATAGTCCTCTGCAGGGGATGGGAAGCCTGCCTGGATTTTCCAGAGCAGGACGGGGATAGTGATATTAGGGCCTATGGTGGTGATGGGTTGGGTGTCGGTAACGTGCATGAGGTGCTCTCCCGGGTTGATGTATATTTATACACCTTTCGATAGATAGAGAAAACCGGCTGCATCACGGTCCAATCTGTTGCAATACACCAACACGCAAAGGAGACCGTACATGACCACGACTCGTAGCGCATTATTCCTCATTCCCACTGCCGCCCTGCTCGCATCACCTCTAGCAGCCTGTCGGAGGTGTGTCACGAACGCAAACGTGAGTTTGCGGTGTTGTACTGAAGATGGGAGGAGGTCTCCCGGAGTCGGCTTGCAGGAGCAGGCTTCAAACCGCCCAGTGCTGCTGCGCACAAAAGGCGTGGTAGTGAGCGACTGTGGAAAAGGCATCGTCAAGATG
>JBBIUH010000124.1:0-4449 GCA_037440305.1 Acidithiobacillus sp. | reverse complement strand
GCATTGGCGTCTGGACCACGGCAGAAGGCTGGGGTGCGCCGTTTCTGCCGGGTGCCACGGCGAACAAGGGCGATGTACTGGGTACCACCAATATCTACGTCATCGCGTTTCTTTTTTTGGCGGTCTGGGTTTATTTCACCCCACATCGTAAAGAAAATTAGGGGCAGTTTACCGGCGCAGGGGGAAAATACGCGCTAGAACCCGATGACCCAGGATCTCATGCAATAGTGCCATGCCGATATGGCTGTACCAGTAAATCCAGACGAGGTTGGCGATGAAACTATGTAGATCGGCGACATTACCGATGAAAGGCGTTTCCGCGCCGTTCTTTGGGTAGATAAAAAAAAGTACGGCGCCGGTGGCTGCCATAGCGGAGACGGCGAGGAATCCCAGCCCATGGACGAGTCCCGCTAGCCCCCCTTCAGGGCCTCCCTGGGGTAATTGAAACTGCAGTATCTGGCGTAATTCCACCAGGAGTTTCGCCCGCCCTTTTGCATCCCAGGGAAACAGGTGGCGGAAGCCACTGTCGTCACGGGTGAGCAGTGCGCTCCATACCCAGTGGGCGATGATGACCCCAACCGCAGCCAGACCCACCCACTCATGGAGTTCAAAGGATAGGGCCTGGGTGGATGTCAGCACTCGACCCGGCTTGGGCTGTTCCATGATCAGGCTGATGAGGAGCTGAAAACTCACGGTGAGCGCCATGCCCCAGTGAAGGAGGCGTGTGCCTGTATTCCAGTAGGTGACGTGCGGGGTTGAACTCTGTTCCATAGGCTGATCCTCTTTGGGTGTAGGTTAAATCGTAAGCACGAACTGGCGTCCGATGATACCATTGCCTACCAACCAGGTTATATAGACCAATACCTTGTGCTCCGGTTACACTTTGACAGCCCTCTTCTGCCGAGAACAGACATCGCATGTATCACGAGGAGCACCATCATCATGAGAAGATCGGCTGGTTACGGGCCAGTGTGCTTGGCGCCAACGATGGCCTGCTCTCGACAGCAAGCCTGCTCGCCGGTGTCGCGGCCGGGCAGGCAAGCCATGAACAAATTTTGCTCGCTGGCGTTGCCGCGTTGGTCGCTGGCGCCTTTTCCATGGCGGCCGGTGAGTATGTATCGGTGAGTTCACAGGCCGATACCCAATTGGCCGATCTTGAGATTGAAAGACGGGAACTGAAGAAAAATCCCGATAAAGAACTCCTCGAACTCCGCGATATCTATACGGTGCGTGGCCTCGATGTGGCACTGGCCCAGCAAGTCGCCGCACAGCTTATGCAACATGACGCCCTCGCTGCACATGCGCATGATGAACTGGGTCTGACGAAAATGGCGGCAGCCCGGCCTGGCGAAGCCGCTTTAGCCTCCGCCGCCGCTTTCGTATGTGGCGCGTTATTCCCGGTACTGATCGCCACCTTCGTAGCCCACAGCAGGGTGCTGCCTGTCCTGTTTACGACCACCATCCTGTTGCTGGCGGTCCTCGGTGCGGTCGCTGCCAAGGCCGGTGGTGCCTCCATGCTGAAGGGCGCCCTCCGCGTTGTCTTCTGGGGGGCTCTCTCAATGGTCGCCACTACGCTGATCGGCCACCTGCTTGGGCAGGTGGGTGTCTGACCGGTAAAGACCTGCTTTGCTTCCTACGCTCCTATCGAAGTGTCTAAGAAAGAAGTGATTACTATTTTTTAAAAGACTCCTCAAAATGTCATAAAAAAGTCATCAATCTGTCGCATTGTCGTCACATTTGGTGGTTATGCTACTCCCTCTTTGAAAAGCCCAAAGATTCTTTTGGGATGCCGATCATGACAGGGAGTGTTTCAAACATGCGTAACACCGCGAATTTACGTCCAATCATCGTTGCGCTCATGGCATCCGGGATGATGCTGTCGAGCGCGCTTGCCCTGGCTGATGGCGTCACTGCCAGCACGGTAAGTGCCGACCATGCTGCCGTCGACGTCGGTCAGGTCAATGCCGCTGCACAGGGAAGTTCTTATCTTGGAAGCACCGAGGCGCAGTCCCTTACCCAGAAGCACCGTTTTAATTCCGGTCAATCGGTCAAGGTGCTGGACAAGCATGAATTGGCGGCTGCTGGTCCGGTGGGCGGCAGCGCGCAGGCGTTGTCCTACGCGCCGGGCGTCAGCGTCTCCAGCTATGGATACACCGGCTCCACCAAGACCTCCATCAGCGTGAACGGGATCAAGCAGGGTTGGGGTGGCTTCTCCGGTGGCCAGATTGACAACGGCAGTCTCTCCGTCACCTTTGACGGCATTCCCATGGTGAATCCCTCCACTGGCCTCTGGGAGAGTCCGCAGGTGCCGCAGAACGGCATTCTGCAGGGCATAGGCGTCACCTATGGTCCCGGTAACCCGGTGGATCGCTGGTATAACAACATCGGCGGCCAGATCGATTTTGTCCCCTTGCAGCCCACCAAAACGGCCGGCGCCTCGATCAAAATGAGTTACGGCAGCTACAATACCAAGAATATCGTCTTCAATGTGCGCACCGGGAGCATAGACGGCTGGTCCACCATCCTGGCGGGTGGCTCCGGTTCTGGCAACAGCTACCGGCAAACCCCGGATGGTTTTGCCAACCCCAGTTATAATTACGCCTGGTTCCTGAAAACCCGCAAGACCTTCAGCAACGGTGACTTTTCACTGGGTGCCTACCTGGCGAAAGGCTCCGGTTACCGGCCGGTATCCATCCCCCTCAGCCCCATTGCCGGTGTGACCATGGATGGCACGCCGAACTCGCCGCTGTATAGCCAGGCGACGTCAGGGTATTATTCATCGCTGCCGGAAAACGTCTGGTTCAAACAGGACAGCAATACCACCTGGCTGGTCTATAGCAAACTGAACCTTGCACTGGACAGCATGGTGGGCCTGCATAACACGCTCTGGTATCGCAACGGCCACCGTCTGCATTTCCACTATAACAACTACGGACTGTCCAATCCGGGTAATCTGTACGAATACAATAACCCCCATACCGATGTGTACGGCGACAAGCTGTGGTTTTCGGTGGCGTTGCCCTACAATGATGTGAACGTGGGTGGATTCTTCCTGAACAGCCGGTACAACTCGCGGAACGCCTTTTACAATACCAACCCGCCGTACTACGGTTCGGCGTCTGTGCCCAACGCGCACTACCGCAGCGACTACTTTGACCAGACGGATCTTGCCGCGTTCATCCAGGACCGGATCAGTCCGATGAAAAACCTGCATATCACGCCAGGCGTGCGTTTCATCAATTATCAGACGCGTTACACGCCTGCCGCACAATCGGATTTTGCCGCGGCTTATGCCCTGTATCCGCAGCATAATCAGGGTGTGCTACCGGCCGCCAGCAACAGCTTCACCAAGGTGGAGCCTTCGGTGGATTTCAACTGGCAGCCGCTGAAATGGCTGGCAGTGTTTGCCAGCTATGCGCAGGCGTACAAGGAGCCGCAGGTGGGCGGCGGTGGTGGTCTGTATCAAAGTACCCCACCGATTTATAGTCTGGAAAAAAGCGCCGACTACAATGCCGGCATAAAGATTCATTTCAGGGATGCCGCTTACCTGCATAATTTCTTCCTGCTGGCGAGTTTTTACCATCTGCACTATACCAACCAATATATTCCGTTCTACGATGCCAATGGCAATTATCTGGGTGACGCGAATGGTGATTCCATCTATCAGGGTGTCAATATGGCACTGGAAGATGACCCGATTTACAACCTGCATGTCTTTGCCAATCTCAATTTCGAGAAGGCGACCTTCGCCCATTACGTGACCGGTGGTGTCAGTTATGACGGGCTGCCGGTATCCAATGTGCCGAGCAGCACCTTTAATATCGGCACGGCGTACAGCTACTATCTCTCGGGCGTGTTGCTTGAGCCGCGAGTCTGGTATCAGTACACCGGCGCGCAAAATATCTTCAATAACAATACGACTGCCCCGAGCCGGCAGAAAATGCCGGGCTATGGTACGCTGAATCTGGGTTTTGACAGCACCATTCCCACGCGTGGGAGTATTCCGGGTTTGAAGGATGTCAAGCTGAGCGTCGATATCCTCAATCTTGCGAATAATCGTTATAACGAGTTCCAGTACATCACGGCCGGCGGGCTTCTGGGTGGGAACTCGGCTGGGCAGGTGTTGGCATTGCCTGGCGCCCCGTTGACGGTATATGGAAGTATTGCGGTAAACTTCTAGATTTGCAGTTACTTGTAATTTCCGGCAGAAAGGTTCCAGCGCGTTATGTCTGGAGCTTTTCTGCCGATATTTTTTAGGATGACGAGTATGCATTCGGAAATCTCCGCCTAGCCGAAAAGTGTCCAGTGGCTGCATTTCCTTTGTGGGGTATCCATACAAATGCGGCGATGCTAGCATTTTCGGATGGAGAGCCCGAAGCTGCAACGTCGGCCAGTGGCCGGTAAGGATTACCCCAAGAACTACGCAGACTTTCTCTGCTGGTTCCCTGA
>JBBIUH010000123.1:0-4497 GCA_037440305.1 Acidithiobacillus sp. | reverse complement strand
CGAGGGATTTCGGTCTCTGCCGCCCGTTTTTCCAACTGCATAGCGGAGGAGCTAAATAATATGAGCATCACGGAATAATATAGAGCTAGAGCACACGCGAAGAATTAAGGGTACTTCTCACTAAAAGGCCATCTTACGGCACCGCCACGCCGCCATCACTGCGCGGATCAGCAGCACCGGCAAATTCACCCTCCGGGTCACGCGCTACCATACCCGCATGACCCATAAAGTCACTGTAATCGGGTACCCACGACACCTGATGCCCCCGGCGGCGCAAATCCTCAAAAACGGCGCGGGGATATCGCTGCTCCAGACGCAAACCCGCCGAGGCTTCCCCCCAGGTGCGCCCGTACAGCCAGCGCGGACTGGTTACTGACTCGGCGAGGGAAAGCCCATAGTGCTTGGCGCGCATGAGCAGTGCCGCCTGGGTTTGGGGCTGGCCATCCCCCCCCATGCTGCCGTAGGCGAGTTGCACCCGCCCCTGCTCGGCATAGAGCGCTGGATTGAGGGTATGAAAAGGGCGTTTTCCCGGCTCCAGCACATTGACGTGCCCCGGCTCCAGAGAAAAGGCACAGCCGCGATTATTCCACAGCACCCCGGTATTGCCCGCCACCACGCCAGTGCCAAACTCGTGGTAGAGGCTCTGAATCACACTCACCATCCGTCCTTGTCCATCCACCACCCCGAACCAGACCGTATCGCCTTTGGCGAGTCCAATGGGCGCCGGAGGCATCGCGATAAGGGGATGTATCTCTCTGGCGCAGTCATCCAGAAAATCCGGGTTCAGCAATGATGCAATATCCACATCGCCAAAGTCAGGATCAGCTACTAGCTGGTCCCGGTACTTAAAGGCCAGTTTGGTGATTTCTACCGTGTTATGAATCAGTCCCGCGCCCAGATGGTCCCCGCTGTTGAGTCCAACGCGATTGAGCAGGGCGAGGATCATGAGTGAGGCTACCCCCTGGGTGGGCGGCGGCATATTGATAGCCTCGCCGACACCGAAGGCGGTGCGCAACGGTTCCACCCAGCGCGGCTTGAAGGCCCGCAAATCGGCTTCTGTCAGCAGACTGCCAGCGGCTTTGAGACCCTTCGCCATTTGCCAGGCGAGCGGACCGTGATAAAAAGCCTCTGCACCATTCTCCGCCAGAGTCCCGAGAGTTTGTGCCAGCGCCCGTTGACTCCACTGTCGCCCGGTCGGCAATATCTCCCCCCCCGGCATGTATTGCGCTGCAAAACCCGGCTGCTGACGGAGCGCGTTGCCAAATCTGGTGAGGGTATGGTGCTGGTTAGAACTGAGCGGAAAACCGGTGGCGGCGTGGCAATAGGCGCTCTCCAGCAAATCTGACCAGGATTTACGGCCCCGCCAGCGATCCCTGGAGAACCCAAACGCCGCCCCCCAGCCGCCTACCGCACCTGGCACCGTCAAGGCGGACAAGCCACCACGGAACGGAATCTCGCGCAGCCCCCGGTCACGAAACAGCGCTGCCGAATAGCGTCGTCCGGCCGGACCAGCAGCGGCCAGTCCACGCACCATGTGCGCATCGCCGTCCGAGATCAGCCAGAACCCATCGCCCCCCAGTCCGTTCATGTGGGGATAGACCACGGAGAGGGTCGAGGCCACCGCGATGCCCGCCTCTATGGCATTACCACCGCTGCGCAAAATGGCGGCCCCTGCCTCGGCCGCCAGCGCGTGCGGAGCACTCACGGCACCACCCTCCGAGCTCGCCGACAAGGAGATTTGAATGGGTTTCACAGAATGGACCTCCATTTGTGACGCGCTGAGCACCATTCCCGGCGGGTGTTCAGCCGGGAATAACGTAAAAAGTGCGTCCACGTTAAGCGAATATGCTCTGCCGCCGACAAATGACCCAGTTGTCGATCCAACCTTGCATCGGCTGCATCCACGGGTACGGCGCGGAGTGACTGTGACCAATACTGCGACACCATCAGCGGATGCCCGCCGCCACCCCAACGATCTATCGGACTTGCTGCCGAAATATGCCGAGCATGTACGCTGCGCCGCAGCCGCCTGAGCCACGGCGCGGGTGGCAAAATCGTATCTACCGGCACCACCAGCGCGGGGCCGGATGGATGATGCAGCCCCACCTGGAGCGTCGAGAAAGGCCCACACCTTGCCCGAAAGTTATGCCGTTTCATGGCGCGACGATGCAGGCAAGCCAAAACCCGCCGTGGCCGATACCCCGTCACCAGATACACCGGCGCAAACCCCGCCTGCCGCAGGATATCCACCTGCCGGTCAATCCAGCTCCGGCCATCGCCGGGCAGACGTCTGCACGCTTTGTGCTGTCGCCCGGAGCGCCGGGACTGGCCACCCGCCAGAATGATGGCCGCATCCATGCTGAGGCTTAGGTCGTCTTCGGCATCAGGCTCACATGCGCCGCGACGACACGCCAACCCTCTGGCGTGCGTATCCAGGTCTGACTTTGTCGGCCATGCACCTGTTCGCGCCGGAACTCCGTGTTGGCGGTCGCAAAGCCCTGTCCATAGGTAGTGATCGTCGTATTGATCAATTCCCGATTCAGCGCCGGGGCTGGACGGGATGCCCGAAACTCGGCAATGGCCGCATAGCCGTAGAGATTTTCTGCCACTCCGTAGCGCAACGTGTGTACGCTATTCCAAAATAACTCGTCCAATACATGAACATCGTTTTCAACCAATGCCTTTTCATAACGGAAAAAAGCCGCCTGCACTTCTTGTAAGACTTCGGGCGCGTTGATTTCGGCGTGAACCATGGGATTTCTCCTCTTAGTGTGTGGGGATTGGACTGGTAAATCCGTGCAACTCAAGCTGTCTTGCGACTTTGAATATTCGCTCCTCCTGCCAGGGTGCGGCAATAATCTGGACCCCGATAGGCATCGCCCCCGCGCTGGCCACGGGCACCACCATCACCGGGAGACCAATGAAGGAGAGGGGTTGGGTGTACAAACCCAGATGCGGTCGCACCATCATTCGCTCCCCATCCAGTTCCATATATCGCTGCCCGATGGCGGGCGCCGACATGGGCGTGGCCGGTGCCAGCAACAGGTCATGGCGCGCGAAAACCTTGAGTACTTCCGCCCGATACCAGCGCCGGAAACGCTGGGCCTGAACATTCCAGGACGCGGGCAATAGCGTACCGGCCAGCATGCGATCCCGCACGTCCGGGTCATAATCGGCGGCGTGATGACGCAAACGATCCAGATGCAGATTGCTGCTTTCGGCATTGGTGATGAGATAGGCGGCGGCACGCGCCTGCGCGGTTCCGGGAAATTCGACGAAATCAGTCACATTCAGCGCCGCCGCGACCCGCGCCAGTGCCTGCTCCGCCGCTGGCGTCGCCTGATGCATGAAATAGCCGGCGGCAATGGCGATTTTCAGGCCGGCGACACCGTCTGCCAGACTTCCACTGACCGGCTCACTCGCCCTGTCCGCGCAAACGGGGTCCGCGGCATCGGTCCCTTGCATGGCATCATAGGCCAGAGCGAGATCCGCCACGCTACGTGCCAGCGGGCCGACATGATCGAGACTGGGACAGAAAGGAAAGGCTCCGGCCCGGGACAAACGGCCGTAGGTCGGCTTCAGTCCAAAAATACCGCAGAGGGAAGACGGCACCCGAATAGAACCATTAGTGTCAGAACCCAGGGCGATGGGCACCATGCCTGCCGCTACGGCGGCACCGCTGCCGCCACTGGACCCGCCTGTCATCCGCAAGCGGTCATGGGGATTGCGGGATGGCCCATAGTGAATGTTTTCACCCGTAAAATCGTAGGCATACTCACCCATATTGAGGGCACCCACCACGATGGCGCCCGCTGCCGTGAGCCGCCTTACGGCGGTGGCGTCCGCTGCGGCGGGGGCAGCTGTTTGATTGATCCTGGACCCGGCGAGGGTAATCTCGCCCTGCAAATCAAAAAGATTTTTGACCGCAAAGGGCACCCCCGCCAGCGGCCCGGGGTCTTCGCCCCGCGCCACCTTCTGGTCCACTGCCTCCGCTTCCCGTAGGGCACGCGCTTCCGTGATGCAGGTGAAGGCATTGATCTCGCCGTTATGGGTATAAATATGCCTGAGCGTGTCCTGCACCACCTCCGCGGCGCGCCACTCGCCGCTACGGACCCGCTGCGCAATTTCCCGCGCCCGCGGAAATGCGTCGTTCTCTGGCTTCATGGATGAAATACCGGGGCCAAATCTTCCGTCATATCCAGCGGATGCGCTTCCAGCACCTTGGCCATTCGCGCACTCAGCATGAAATAATGCTTCACGTCTGCACGCCATTCTTCGCGCACACTGAGCCCCAAAGAATCGAAGAGATAGTTCATATATGTATCCACGAGCGTTTCGGCATCTGTTCCGGGCGGATTCATCCTGCTTTTCCTTTTGTTAAAAATCAGTTTTTTGCCGTAATTGCAGCAACTCCGCCAATACGCTGATCGCGATCTCCGGGGGCTTTTTACCCAGTCCGGGCAAACCCATGGGCATGTGCAAACAGTCCGGAATATC
>JBBIUH010000122.1:0-4517 GCA_037440305.1 Acidithiobacillus sp. | reverse complement strand
ATGCGATCCGCGGAACGGATTCGGCGGAGGTGGGGCGAATATTGACAGAGCGCGGAGAGGCCTATGTGGTTGGGCCTGACAACGATAAAACCATCGCACAGACCTTGGCCGAGAGTGAAAGCGCCATTATCGCCTGGGGTGGCCATGCCGGGGTGCCAGCGGCGCCATACGACGAGCGCATCCGCCAATGCCGACACGTGTTGGACCAAAGCCTGGCCCACATTTTTCGGAATGGCCGGAAGGGCTCCGAAAAATATCCATTTCATGCCTGCTATTGGGCGTATGAAGACGAGCTTACGCCGGTGTCGATACCGCATTAAACACACCGATGTCCATATCATGGTCCTCATCGCCGCCTACGACATCAAAAGGCTTATTTTTGCACCCGTCCCCACCACAAAGAATCCGTAGCCCACGCTTGCCCCACACCTGAACTCCACAACCAGAACAGCGATATTTGAAGCGGTTGGATTTATTGGTGGCCGTTGGTAGGACAATGCCGGTCAACGGCGGTATGGGATGCGGCTTTGGCATCACCATAGCTGGGGATGGGGTTATAACACTGGGTCCGGAGACCGGATGATTCTGATCGTCACCACCGTCGTGATCATCACCTTCGACAGGAAGCACGGTATAACCATCCTCCACCTCCTCTTCAGCGACATCCTCGTCCTCGTCGGACAAGCCGGGAGATAAGGCAGGGGCCAGCACATCGCCATCGCCCGCAAACATATTGCTGGGCAACTCGTCAGGGCTCACCGGCGGATACCGGTCAATCCAGGACAGGCGGAAATTGCGGGTAAGCAGTTCGGCACAGGATTGTTCAAAAGGCCCGTCTGGGGTGGCATAGTGTGACATACGCTCGCCGACCCGCCGTCCACCAGGCTGCCCGGTGGATGAGGAAATCAACCCCAGACGCCCCATCAATTCCGACCATTCCCGGTTATGGTATCCGCGCCGCCCAGGTTTGCCAAAGCGTCTCTGGTACTGGTGGCACATTTCATGGACGAGCGTGGACAGGGTATGCTCGATGGGGCGAATAGAAAAGTAGCTGGGATTCATGGCAATCTCATCCACCACACCGCCCTCACCACGGTTCACAAAACGCTCATCGGAGTAGTAGCCGAAAGTACGGCGCTCCCGCTGCAGAGTAATAATGCACATCGGCAGAAGATGGCCCAGAATAGGGAGAAAGAGCGTATCATTAAAGTGATCAAACGCCTGCTGCAGCTCATCGTATGTTTGCTGGGTCGGCGCCCTGGTTGAAGTGACAGGAGCTGCAGCATTTTCCATAACATCAGCGTCTTCCATAAACACCCCCGCCGCGCAACCTGTGAACAATGAAGAAAAAACTAGGAAAGATGAAGATAAAGAGCATAACAAAGGACCAGAATGATAATGGGAACCCCATACTTCTCGAACACATTTATGAGAAACATCCTCGCCCCCCAAATAAGCGGGTGGGCTTCCGCACGCTGGAAATCAGCCATCCACCCAGCAGCAAACTCACGCGCATTTTGCAGGGCAAAGGTGAGCCGCTCGTTCTCACTAAGCGCCGCGTCAAGATAATCTTCCAACGGGCATTCGGTGATCGTACCCCGCCAGGCCCCGGTAAGATTCAGCAGGCCCGCAGGGATAGGAACCGAAGTCCCATTGCGCCGGCCCGCATCAGAATAGTTAAAGACAAGGCCAAACTGCTCATAAAAACGGTTGCGGCGTTCCCGGTTTTCATCATCCCCATCTACAGGGGACACCCATATCGGCTTAACCATCACATCCGGCCATTGCCGCGCCCAGGCGACCACCTGATTCATGAAATAAGTGCCCAGATGGATACCTCGGTGATGTTGAAGAGGGATCATAACGCTCCCACCAGTCAAGCTGATCCGGTCGTCACAGGCGCGGCCGCGAAAAGACGGCTCATAGTACGCCCCAAAGGTGCCACCATCATGGCTAGAGCCATACGGCCCGACCTCACGGTATCGAAAGTGAAGGTGGTGCTTGGGCGTGCCGCAGGAAGAATTCGTAATCACTTCTTCTCGATACACAACAAAAGTCATTTCCTGGCGTGGATACGCCGTACTCCGCCGCACCTTGAGGACGTACACAGGCGGCATACCGAATGAATGACCACTGGCATCAGTCATACACAGGGCCAGCTAGTGATATACAGCGTTGATCGGCCTCCAATAGACTGCATCCCCGTAAGATTATGTCCATAGTCGATTATAACAGATGCAAAAATAATGTGAAAATGAGACACAAAAATTAAAACCATGAACTTTCGTGGTATTATTGACACTCGCGGAACAGAATGCCGCGAAATAACTCAACAAAAAAGAAGGAAATATCTGATGAAACGTACCAGTTTTGCAGTAGCTCTGATTGCCTTGATGGCTTCCGGTACGGCTTTTGCCGACAACGCGATCATCCACGCCGATAACGAAATCGGCATCGCCGCCACGGGAACCCTGATGAACTATCAGGAAAAAGTCCCGTCCTCCGTTGGCCCGGCGGACACCGAAAGCGGCTGGATGCCAGGCTTCGCCATCAACTACTCCAACATGAGCAATATTGCGGGGATCAGCAACATCTACACGGCGATCAACTTCAGCCGCAGCTCCGGTGATATCGCTTACAAGGGCGCGGTTGGCTATACAGGGCACTATCGTCCTTACCGCGGAACGGACAGTGCTACCGTTTACGATGTGACGGGCCGCGTCGGCATGGGCTTCAATCTTGCCAACAACATGATGCTGACGCCCTATGTGGTAGGAGGCTATCAGCACTGGAACCGTCAGATGTTGGGATCCGCTGGCTATACCGAAGACTATCATGCAGGCCTCGCCGGCGTCGGTGCCATGCTCCAATACGCGGCAACCCCCAATCTGGTGATCACGGCAACCCCCGAATTCATGGCCGTAGTAGGTGGGGGCATGACCCCGCACATCGCCGGGCTAACCAGCGCGTCCTTCGGCACCACTGGGGAAGAGAAAATCGCACTGGACGCAGACTACCGGGTTTCCGGTAATATCCATTTATACGGTGGCCTGAATTACACCCACTTCAATTATACCGGCGGCCCCATCAATGCAGGTTCCGAACCGTCTAGCCAGACGAGCCTGTTTGCGATGCAGGCAGGGGTAGCTTACAGCTATTAACCAGGTGGCGGCATAGAGGCCCACGGCAAAAATACCGTGGGTCTTTTTTATGGATTGCACAATCGACAAAGCGGGCGATCAGGTTGACGAAAAAGCAAAAATGGGCATAAACTACAGTCTCACACAGCCCAATTTCACCACGAAATAGACTGCTATCCGGGCATTAGCGACGCAATATCTGATGCTTGCATCGGAATAATGAAGCATTCCGCTTCAAAACCTCAAAGAACCACCCGACTAAAACCGCCATCGCGCACTCTGCCCGATGTCATCCGTTCGCATGCCGCGAACGCCTCTCAAAAGGAATACCTCATGACTATTATTGTGCATCCCTGCATCGAGCAAAATAACCACGTCCGCCGCCCACTTGCGGGCGATCTGCCACAATATTTTGGCGCTTATCGCCAACATCCAAACGGCACAGAAAGCCATCTAGTCGATATGCTGCTGCTGGACGCCGGAAAGAAAACGCCGAACGAACAATACACCGTAGTCTTCGGAAAACCATCACGATCCAGAGCTTATGGCTATACCACGTTCCCATATCTAGCCATGAATAGCCTAGGAATGTATTACCACGGCGAGATAGACGAAAGCTACCTGAAAGCGCTGTCCATGGGCGACACGAGCTTGCCCGATAAGATCACGCATTGGGATCGCCTCCCAATGCCAGTAAAGCACACCGTACTACAGGAAATTCGCGGCATCGCGGATTTCCATTAAGGAGACAAACCATGTCCAAACATGACGATTTTTCGGTTATCATCGACGATACAAAACTCAGCCAGGAACAGTTAAATGCCATAACCCCGGTGCTGAACGAATCCATGCACCACCGTTGGAGTAAAAAAGCCCTGGAACTGCATTGCCGCAAAGCGATGGAGGAGGCAGGATGCCCATTGATCCCCAAAGCTTAGAGTGCCATGAATACGTCGTTACGACGAAAATGCGCTGGCGTGTGCCACCAAAATATATGGTGGTGATCGAGCGCTGGGGTACCGGAGATCCGTTTTTCGGAGGCAACGCTGATGATCGGTTGCTGGGCATTAGCGGCCAGATCATCCCGCGCGGCAGCGCCGAAGAACCAGCCGTTTTTGCCAGCATCGAAGATGCCCACGAGGCGGCAAAGCGCATTACCAACAGACGTCCGGATTCGCTGCTTGGCGTGTCCGCCCACTGGAGATGACCCAGACAGCGCCTATATCTGGCGCTTCTCAAATAAGGAGCAACACATGGAACACAACCAGGAAACATCTGACCTCACGCTGAAAATCAACATCCGCTACCAACTCAATAACACCACCGAAGAATATCTTCGGAACGTACTGCAGAGGGCAGCGGAACATATCACTGATA
>JBBIUH010000121.1:0-4675 GCA_037440305.1 Acidithiobacillus sp. | reverse complement strand
GCCTCGAAATCATCAATCGTAAGTGGTACCTGTGCCGCATACGCAATGGCCAGCAGATGTAATACCGCGTTGGTGGAGCCGCCCACTGCCATGGCCACCGCAATGGCGTTTTCAAATGTCTGACGCGTCAATATCTGGCGCGGCAGGATTTGTTTTCGGATGGCGCTTACCAATACCTCTGCGGACTGTGCCGCACTCTCCGCTTTTTCCGCATCCTCCGCCGCCATGGTGGAGGAGTACGGCAAGCTCATGCCCATGGCTTCGAAGATGGAAGACATGGTATTGGCGGTATACATGCCGCCACAGGAGCCCGCGCCAGGGCAGGCGCGACGCTCGATTTCCAGCAGTTCTTCGTCGTCAATTTTATGGACGGTGTGTTGCCCCACCGCCTCAAAGGCGCTCATAACGGTCAGATCACGATCTTTGTAGTGGCCCGGTTTGATGGTGCCGCCATAAACGAAAATTGCCGGAATGTTCATGCGGGCGATGGCGATCATTGCGCCCGGCATGTTCTTATCGCAGCCGCCGAGGGCGAGTACGCCGTCCATGCTCTGGCCCTGACACACCGTTTCAATGGAGTCGGCAATCACTTCGCGTGACACCAGCGAATATTTCATGCCGGCGGTACCCATCGAAATACCGTCGGAAATGGTGATGGTGCCAAACGTTTGCGGCATGGCACCAGCCGATTTGAGCGCCGCTTCCGCACGGGCGGCAAGCGCGCCGATACCGATATTGCAAGGCGTGATGCTGCTGTGCGCATTCGCCACACCGACGATAGGCTTGTCGAAGTCCCGATCACCAAACCCCACCGCACGCAGCAGGGCCCGGTTGGGCGAGCGCTGCACGCCCTGCGTGATGGTCTTGCTTCTGCTGTTGTCAGACATCATTACCCTCCTAAGTATGTGTAAGCTGCAGCAAAATGCAGCGGAAATTTACGGAATCCTGCGGGCCAGCACGCTGCCTGCTCATGTCAGCACAGTCCACGCCATCGTTTTTCCGGCGCGCAGCGGCACGACCGTGTCCTTCCCGAAATGCAGTTCTTCAGGCACCGTCCAGCTCCGCTGCTCCAAGGTGAGGGTGTCCCTGTTGCGCGGCAACCGGTAGAAATCCGGTCCGTGGAAGCTCGCAAAAGCCTCCAGTCGGTCAAGTGCATCGGCTCGCCCAAATATCTCTGCATAGAGCTCAATCGCCGCATGTGCGGTATAAATGCCAGCGCAGCCGCAGGCGGACTCCTTGGCTTGACGCGGATGCGGCGCGCTGTCGGTGCCGAGAAAAAACTTCGAGTCGCCGCTCGTGGCCGCGGCGACGAGCGCTGCGCGATGCGTCTCGCGCTTCAGGAGCGGCAGGCAGTAATGATGTGGCCGTAACCCGCCCTCGAATAGCGCGTTGCGGTTGAGCAGCAGATGGTGCGCGGTAATCGTCGCGGCGATAAGGTTGGGAGCCTGTTGGATGAACTCGACCGCCGTGTGTGTGGTGATATGCTCCAGCACCATGCGCAGGCCGGGAAAATCGCGTGTCAACGGCATGAGATGCCGATCAATGAATACCGCCTCACGGTCAAACACGTCGATGGACGGATCAGTCACTTCACCATGCAGCAACAGCGGCAGATCCTGTTTTTCCATCGCCGCGAGCACTGAATAGACGCGCTTCAAATTGGTTACACCACTCTCCGAATGCGTGGTCGCGCCGGTCGGATAATACTTAACCGCCTGCACAAAGCCACTGTTTTTTGCCTTCTCGATCTCGGACGCCGGCATATTGTCCGTGAGATAAAGCGTCATGAGCGGCTCGAAGTGCATATCCGCTGGCAGCGCTGCGAGGATGCGGTCGCGATAGGCCCGCGCCAAATTAACCGTCGTGATGGGGGGTTGGAGATTGGGCATGACAATGGCGCGCGCAAAGCGCCTTGCCGTGTCGGGGAGCGCCGAGGCCATCACCGCTCCGTCACGAAGATGCAGATGCCAATCGTCGGGGCGTACGAGGGTCAGTCGGTTCACCGTTGGTGCCGACGGCCCACCAAGGTCAGCGTGGCAGTATATCGAAGGGTCATTGACTCTAGATGCCATTGTTTCTCCTACTGAACTCTCCAATCATAGCTCCTCCCCGTCATGCAAAATCAACGTTTAACCATTCTCTTCAGATTTTCAGCATGTTCATTGATTCTCTTACCCCTGAAAGTCGAATGCGTACATCATTACGCCTTATTTTCTCAGTGGCGCAAGCATTCGCCCTGTAAGGACAAACCACCCGTATCCGGGTCACCAAAAATTGGGCCGGCAATCCGAAGCGGATACAGATGACTCAGTTGGTTGATCTCGGAATGCACTTGTTCCATTGGCGTACCACGCGCGAAGACCGGTGAATAAGCGCCAACGGTTCCGGTGTCTCCCTGCGTAAGCGCAATCAGCGCATCAAGCAGTAGGTTATGGGAAAGCGCCATCCCCTCATTTGTCTCCAGGCATACCGCCTCGATCGAGGCGACCGACCAGATACCCCACAAGGCAAAAATTTCCCGCATCGTTAGAAGAAGGGTCTGAGTGGCTGACAATGGCCGTACCCACTCTTGAGGAAGGCTGGTGACTGTGTGCTCATCCACCCAGGCGCCCAAGAAACATTCATTGGCGAAGGAATCGCTTTGGCGACTGCGACAAAACGCAAGAAACTCCTCGACCTGTCGGCAGGCGCTGACAAGGTCGTCCATTCTCCGCACGAAAAGAAACAGACGTGCTACTGGAACATCCCGCACTGCCTCGGTAATCGTTGTCATGATGGGATACACCTCAATTCGGGCTGCCGTCACATGGCTGCCATGCCGCTTCGGAATCATGGATTGCACCAGTCGCAGTGACCCGCTGGAGCGGCTTTCTCCAGGCGTTCCAGCGCGATCTGGTGGCCACACCTGCCACAACGGTGGATGTCCGCCCGGGTATCCCGGGTCGGGGCGCCGCAATCTTCACAAGGCAGGCCGGGGACGCGCTCCACGATTTGGAAGCCGGGCGTGTTGCAGACCGGGCAGGGGGTACCAAGCTTGTCTGCAAGATCTCGTGTAGCCGAAGCAATGATCTCCATGCGCATGGGGTTCATATGCGCACGCACGTCGGTTTCCAGAAAGGCGCAGCCGTTATCCGCCTCGTCACAGGCCCAGAAAAAGGCCTCACGCAGCGATTCCCAGTCGGCAATCCCTTTGCGGACGCGGGAGTCGTCCTCATGGCGCGGGCGCACTACCATCCCGTGTTCGGGAAAATCTGTCGCACGGGCGAATGCCTCGGCCTGCTCCCAGTTGGCAGCGAGCAGATGAGAAAAGTTGGTCTTAGCCGAAGCCATACCGACCACTTCGATCCCGAGCGTATCGTCGATCCAGACGATCATTTCTACGTTCCAGGAAAACAGCCCGGTAAACGGGTCCGGTCCGAAGCTGCCTTCGCTAGCGATTCCTATGGGCAAATGCGCTAGCTCCATACCGATGCGCGCTTTTTTTCGCGCCGCCTCGATCTGGGTGCCAGCACGGGGGATGTCGCGGGTGAAGGAACCCAGCCGGTCCGTGTCAAAGCCTGTCACCAGTGCAACTTCGCAACCAATGGCGGAGGCCAGTATAGGAGTAACGACTTTCTCCTTGCCGTGCTGGGTAAGTAGGGCCACGCTTGAGCCCTTGTAGATAATATTTTCTAAGCGCGAATGTTTTGCATGCTCTTTCTCACGATTTGATGACATGACTCCCCTGATGACATGACTCCCCAAAAAGCACAGGCCACAGGGTTGCCATGGCAACCCCGACTTCATTTGGTCAATCCTCCACATCCCAGTGAGCTCCAACGTGGCCGGCACGGAGCCATGTCAAGTAACGGCGCGCTTCATAAATACTGAGTTGAGACGGCTCTTGATTGCGGTGATAACGTACACTGACATAATGTCCTGCCGCCCGGGCGTGGGCGCCGTTGAATTCTTCCTGGTGCGGCGACTCCTTTGATGAAACGGCATCAATGTCCTGTGCAAGTTCAAAAGCCAAAAACCTCAAGTCTTCTGAGGGTTTTACCAACTGTCTGAAAAGCGACATAAAACCTCCCCTTGCTCCATTCAAGACCGGATCGTCCGGAACACTCATTGCATTTATCACGAGACCTCATGGCGCGCACAGAGGGGCGATGACAGTAGAGAAGTGTAGGGGAGGTTCAGTTTTAACAAAAGTTAAATGTTGTTACCATTATATTTAATAATAATTAAATATAATTGGCTGTGCCCGTCGGCGCGTATTTCAACCCCTCAAGCGGGATGGGTATCACTGCGCTCACCCCTGCCTCAAGAAAAACTGGATTTGTCCACAGTTTCAGGCACGGGCCAATTCATTTAGATTCACCATGGGGTAACTGTACCCCCTGGTGAATAGTTACAACATTAGATTCTCAACCACTTGAATTGGCGCCGTATAGTTTTTCGGAAGTCTGGTGTTCCTGGCCATTATATATCGCTGTTGATTTGATTTTAATAGAATCGAACACGCCAGACAGAGCCGTTACCATCTCACTGTTCGATGTAACGGTAACTTTACCAAGAAGGTCATCCCTGTGCGATATTATGCCAGTATTGAGATCCTCAGATATTGCGAAGCTGGCGTACTGTAGAACACCATAGAGGTCTTCCTTGAAGGCATAACGCACCTCAATTCCATTGT
>JBBIUH010000120.1:0-4689 GCA_037440305.1 Acidithiobacillus sp. | reverse complement strand
TTCACCAACAACATCGCAGAACAGGCGGTGCGAATGCCCAAGGTGAAACAGAAGATCTCCGGGTGCTTCCGAACCTTCGATGGGGCCGGTGCCTTCTGCACGATCCGATCCTATCTGGAAACCCTACGCAAGCAGGGTGTCGACCTGCTGCACGCATTGGTCCAATCCTTTCAGGGGGAAACCCCGCAGCCCACCATGAGGTAATGCTCCTGGTGAACAGTTACCTTCTACGATTGCCAGATGACGACAGATGGCGGACAGGTCGGACCGGCATCCCAGAAAACCTGATTTAGACATTAGCTGCTGTTGAAGCTGCCTGAATGATGAGGACTGGATGCGCGTATTACCCATCGGGGCCAGGGCGGTAGCCCACTAACAGGCCGGATACATGTTTGCAGTCGACTCCAACCAATATCTACGACATCTTGCAAAGCCGGAGAGGTTCATGCATGTCTAAAGTTCAGATCTACTATCAGAATGCGCGAAAAAGTGTGCTACCGATGCGGGTGGCCGGCAGGCGGCTATGCCCGCAGCAAAGCCATCAACGCTTGGTTCTCCTGTTCCAGCGCCGCCCCTTGCTCCACTGCTCCTTCCCCATCGCCCGCATCGTATAGGGCCTTGGCTTCCCGTGCCAGGGCATGCAGGCGGGCATGCCGTTCCAGTAGTTGCTGGTAGAAGGCCGTATCGCTTTCGTTCAGAAGTCTCCCCTCCCCCTGCAGCCAGAGGCCCAGGTGGCATTGCCGTTCCGCGTCCGCTTCGGTGACCAGGGCGGGAAAGGGAGCCTGGCCGCGCAGCGCGCCGAGAAAGCTTCTAACTCGTTGATTATGTACGGATATTAAGCCCGTGCGGGGGGGGGTGGTAGAAATATCCTGCCCGAACAATGGCTTATACTGCCCTATCCAGTCCGGAATGCCCTCCGGCGCCATGGGCCGGGCAATGGCATAGCCTTGCAGGCAGTGGCACTGCAAGTGGCCGAGCATGGCGGCGTGTTCGACCGTTTCCACCCCTTCGGCAATCACTTCCAGGCCCAGGAGCCGGGCACTGGTGACCACCCCGGAGACGATGGCGTAGTCCTTGGGATCGTTGATGATGTCGCGCACGAAGCTTTGGTCGATCTTGATGGTCTGGGCAGGGAGTTTCTGCAGGTAGGTCAACGAGGCGCTGCCGGTGCCGAAGTCGTCGAGGGCGATCCGTACGCCCAGGCGGTTGCAGGCCAACAGGGTTTCCCGCGCCCTGTTGAAATCCAGCAGGGGGGCGGTTTCGGTCACTTCGATCTCGACGGCGGAGGGGGGCAGGTCCGGATGGGCGGCGAGGGCGGCCTCCAGATCGGAGAGAAAGTGCTGGTCCAGGAGGTGGTGGGCGCTGATGTTCACCGCGATGCGCAATGCCAGCCCCTGGCGATGCCAGGTCTGGGTTTGGGTCAAGGCGGTGTCGAGCACGAAGCAGCCGATGCGTCGGGCCAGGCGCGGGGCGTCGAGGGCGGCGGCGAAGGCGGCCGGCGGCAGCAGGCCGCGCTCGGGGTGGTCCAGCCGGATCAGGGCCTCCACGCCGATCGGGCCGTTGTCGATCTCCACCACGGGCTGATAGTGGAGCAGCAAACGCCCCAGATTGAGCGCCGTTTTCGTCATCTTCCGTACCTCCATGGCCTCTTCCTGGAGCTTGTCCATCGGCCAGTCGAACCACTGATAGCGATCCCGCCCGGCTGCCTTGGCCGCATAGAGGGCCAGGTCCGCATGCCGCAGCAGATCCTCCGGCAGGCTGTCATCCAGCGGATAACTGGTCAGGCCGATGCTGGCGGACAGCGGGATCTCCTCGTCGCCGTGGTGAAAGGGGGCGCGGAGCACCTCCAGCAGGCGCGCGCAGACGTCCTCCACCTGCTCCAGTTGTCCGATATCCGGGAGGAGCAGCCCGAACTCGTCGCCGCCCATCCGTGCCAGGGTGTCGCCGGAGCGCATTTCACCGAGCAATCGTTGTGCCATCTCTTGCAGCAGGGCATCGCCAGCAGCGTGGCCGAAGCGGTCGTTGACCTGCTTGAAGCCGTCGAGATCCAGGAGGCCCACCGCCAGCAGGCGGTCATGGCGCAGGCTCTGGGCCCGATCACGTTCCATCCGGTCCATGAAGAGCAAGCGGTTGGGGAGACCGGTGAGGGCGTCGTGGGTGGCCTGATGGGCCAGTTCGGTAGTCAGCCGGCGTTTCTCGGTGACGTCGTGGAAGACCAGGACCACGCCCAGCAGGGCGCCCCGCCGGTCCCGGATCGGTGCCGCGCTGTCCTCGATGGCCCGTTCCTGGCCGTCTTTGGTGAGGAGCACGGTGTGGTTGGCCAGGCCCACCACCTGGCCCTCTTCCAGGACCCGCCGGACGGGGTTGGCCACGGGGACATGGCTGTCTTCCTGGACGATGCGGAAGATGTCCTCCAGGGGCCTGCCCATGGCTTCCGCACGGGGATAACCCATCAATGCTTCGGCGACGACGTTCATGTCCGTCACCCGGCCTTCGGTGTCGGTGGTGATCACCGCGTCGCCGATGGAATGCAGGGTGACCTCCGCCCGTTCCTTGGCTTCCCACAGGGTCTGCTCGGCCCGTTGCCGCTCCCCTTCCCGTTCCCGGCCGAGCCGGCGCAAATAGCCGTAGCCGAAGGTGGACAGCAGCAGCAGGGCGAAGGCCCCGGCGGTCGGCTCTTCGATGCTGTCCCACCAGTCCGTCCACAAAACGGAACGCGGTATGCTCACGCCGGCCACCAGCGGGTAGCCTGCGATCCGCTGCATGGCCCCCAGGCGCCATTGGTCCACCGCCGTGGATACGCCGTAATAAACGCCTGACTGCAATCCGGGGTGGGCAAGGACATAGCGCGCGGCGATGCCGTTCTGGCGGACGGCGAAGCTGGTCCGGGTGGGCGGCGGAAAGCGGCTTTCCAGGAAGCCGTCATCCCGCAGCAGGAAGATGGACACGGTCGATGGCAGGGGCAGCCCCCGCCAGGAAGGCAGCCTGCCGTCCACGAGGGGCAGCAGGGCGACCAGTGGTCGGCGGCCGCCGGCGCCCTGGGCCGGCTGGAAGAGAGGAATCATCCAGGCACCCTGGCCGGGGCCGGCGAGCGCATCGCGCACGGGAGGGCCCAGGCAGAAGCTTGGGGAATGCAAACATCGCAGCAGCGCGCTCCGCTGCACCGGATTCAGTGCCAGCCTCCGGCCATTTCCCGGTCCATCGAGGGCGGACAGGAGATCGGCGAGAAAGCGTTGGTGCCTGCCTGCCGCAAGCACCCGTCCGTCCGGCAGGCGCGTGCCCACGGCGGCCAAGTCCGATTGCAGCGCCAGATAGTCCCGCAGGGCTTTTTCTGCGCCGGGGGCCGTGTCGGGATGACCCAACGCCATCTGCTGCCCAAGCAGCACCAGCGAGACGCGGGTGCCATCCAGCATCACCCGCGTTCCCTCGGCCACCGAGGCCGCCAGCGTCTGCAGACCGCCGGTTTCCCGGGCCCGGGTCTGCTGCCAGTCGGACCAGGCCAGCCAGGCGCCCGCCATCAGCACGACCACCATAAAGCCCAGCCATAGCCGGCGCAGCCAGCGCGGGACATAGGCGTTGTGCCGGGGAGGTTGCAGGTGGGAATGGCTCAATTCGCGCCCCTGGTTTTTGTTGTTGATGTCACATTTATAAAACATCTCACCGGATATCGCCAGAACTACGGCTACCGGTGGCCGTTTGTGGGCAAGTTGCACGTAATAAGGCGGTCTGGCCAGTCCCGCACCCATCCGGCCCGAATGGAACTGTAAAAGACGCATCATGCAGAATGCTGTGGGCCGATTGGGTGCGGGGCGCCAATGTCTTGCGGTTCGGGCACCTTTCGCCTATTTTCTCTGCTTGATCCCGCATGAAAGGCCCGGAAATGATCATCACCAAAAAAGACCTTACGGACCACCTGGCGGATCACTTGGGCCTGACGCATCAGTGACAGGGGGAACGCGGGATGGGAAAGCTGATCGATGGGGACGACGGCCTACCAGCCGAAGAAGTAGGCGTCTGGGCCAAGGAGAAGCACGACTATCTGTGCCGCTACATCGACATTTCGCGCAGTGCGCGCGCGAAGTACCTTGGACCAGGCCCTGGAAAGGCTGGTGCGACTTACATCGACCTGTTTTGTGGCCCGGGCCGATGCAAGGTGCGGGACACTGGCGAATGGATTGACGGCGGTGTCGTCGCGGCTTGGAAGAAAAGCCAGGAAGGCGGTGCGCCGTTCACGCAGGTTCTCGTTGGCGACCTTGATACGCAGCGGCGGGAAGCCGCCGCTACCCGCCTACGCCAGTTGGGCGCACCGGTGGTCGAGATCGGCGGTGCCGCAGTGAACGCGGTGCAACAGGTCATCCCCCGGCTGAACGCCTACGGCTTGCACTTCGCGTCTGAAGTTTCACCGGTTTTCAGTGCGAAATATAAAAGATGGTTAACAAAAGCACCGTTATATATTTCATTTATATATCAACAAAATATACTTATTTGTGCGTTTTTTGGTGGCCTGCTTATTGCTTTATTTATTCGATAAAACAGCCAGATAGAGGTGAACAGAACGTCTCGTCGTGATATAATAAGCGCTTGTTAACTCACTCATTACAAAGCGCAAGAGGCCCTGTCCGATGACTATGCTACGCGATCTGCTCACCCCTTTTCAATCGGACTTTTCCGACACGCGACTGGGTCGCG
>JBBIUH010000119.1:0-4692 GCA_037440305.1 Acidithiobacillus sp. | reverse complement strand
GGAGTGGCAACCCCTTCGGCTACCAGATCGCATTGCGCAATCTGGCTGAGCAACCGGCTGGCTGCAGCAACACCGAAACTGGCCAAGTCCTTGCGGAAGGCACGAATAAAGCTTTGGTCCAGCTTAAGTTCATTAAAGCGCAGGCGTGCCACCGACAGCAACGAAGAATATCCGGTACCAAAATCGTCCATAGACAGAGCGAAACCACGACTCTGGCACCATTCCATGACGGGCTGGGCAGATTTCCTGCCCGTAACCGAAGCGGTTTCCGTAACTTCGAGCGTAATCCCCCGGCCATCCGGGCAATGTGTCTCTAAATCACCAATAAAAGCGGGATTCAAAAAATGTTTGGCACCAATATTGATGGAAATTTGCAGGGACAAGTGCTCGTCGTGCATACGCTCACGCAGGCGCGCCGCCTCCTGCAAGACCCGAATACCCAATAAACGAATCAAATGCGCGTTTTCTTCGACATACGGCATAAACTTACCCGGCCAAATCCAATGCCCTTCCACAGAGCGCCAACGGGCAAGCATTTCGACACCGGTAAGCCGGGCGGCGAGCATATCGGCTTTGGGCTGCAGAAAAAAATGGACATCTCCACGCTCAATGGCCCCCGGGAAGGAGCGATGCACCCAAAGTCGCTGCACAGCGCGCCACGCCACGGCCCCGCTATAAACCCGGTATTCGTTTCCGCCTGCTTTTTTTGCCTCGGCCATAGCCTCGTCGGCCTGGGCCATGAGGGTATGAATATTCTGCCCGTCCTGAGGGAAAAATGACCATCCGATAGAAGTGGACAGCGGCGCATCCAGTATGCGCCGCGCTGCCGCAGTTACCGCGAGCAAAAGCTGCGGACTGATGTCAGCAACCTGCCCGGTCTCCGCGACCGGTATCATGATACCGAATTCATCACCACCGATGCGCGCCAGGAGCGCGTCTTTCTCTGCCAGTGCCTCCCCGAGATTGTGGGCAATCATCCGCAAACAGTTATCGGCCTGATGAGGGCCATAGGAGGTATTGATTTCATTAAAGAGATCCATATCCAATACAGCGATACCCCAAGATATGGGTTCATGCTCCGCTGCGCGCAACAACCATTCAGCTTGTTCTGAAAAACGGGTCCGATTAGGCAGACCGGTAAGTATATCCGTCTGTATCAAGCGTTTCTGCTCACTATGCGCCTCTAATCGTTCGAGGTAACGTTCTACGTCATGCAGTAGCGACTCCCAATGGGCGATCAGGCTTTTTCCAAAAAACCAACGGTTAATCCGGGTGATTTCCAGCACGAAAATTGCGCACGGATTTTTTTCACCGGACAGCATGATCGGCCAGGCAATCACCTCACGATAATGGCGCCATTCGGGATAATGCTGAATGACCCACGTCATCACTCCGGAAAATTGGGGGGAACGTGGATTCACAGGCTGTTTGCGATGATATGCCAGGCAGGGCGGCATCTGGCCCCAGGGGAACAAATCGGGGTCTAACGAGAGCGGCAGACTGCCCAGTATTTTCTGCAACCGGGAATCTTGAGCCTGCGCAGCATGTACCGGCATCTTTCCACTGGCATGATCCGGCACTGCCACATAGGCCGCCAGGGCGCCCGTCGCGAATACACTGATCTGTACCAGTTTCCCGTAGAAATCGTGCGCACAGGTGCTCTCCAGCATTAACTCCTGTAATGCCTGACGCACGCGCTGATAACGGGCTTCCATAAAGCGTCGATACCTCCAGATCAGCGCGATCATGGCCAAAATCGTTTCCGCGGCCATCAACAGCACCGTCCACGCGCCAATACGATCCAACTGACCTTGTAAGCCGCTCGCCGGGGCGGGATTCCATCGAGCGCTGATCATCCAAGGGGTTCCGACAACTGGAACATCGATGTGCGCAGACAACCTTCCTGATAATGAACCGTCCGGCAATGACCAGTGCCCTTGGCGCCAGACGGCGAGTACCCGGTGGAGGTTATCCAGCAGTAGCACTATATGATCAGCCCTGGGGGAGTCCATGACATGCTGATTGCCAAACAATAAATCAGCGGAGCAAACGGGAACACCAGACCCATTTAAGGATTCCGGGTGGTGCGCAGTCACGCTCATGGGTATGTGTAAAATTCCGTCTGCGGAAATGCCCGGTACACCAATGCTTCCGTGGAAGGCGCTTAACATCCCGGTTGTTTCAGCCGCACCATCGCGCTTCAGGGGATGAACATCTGAAGGACTCTGTGCTCTAGGCTTTTGCGCATTACACGATACATTGGCAAGCCAGGTATGCACATTGTCAAAGTGCGTCACCATATCCGCGGTCAGCTCTTTTTCCGGAAGCCCTGTCAAAAATCTTAAGTCTCTGACGTGCATCTGCAACATCGTGGCTAAATTTATGGCAACACTGTCAGCCAATTTCTGGCCGGCCTGTTGTTCACTGAACGCCGCCCGTTGTACGAGCCGACGCTGCCAGCTTTGACTGTTCGAGTAGGTAAGCCCCGCCACCATCATAAAGATCAAGGCAATCCCCAGCATAAAAAGGGGTTGGCGCCTTTGGGCGCGACGCCCCGCCGAAATCATTGCCGCAATCTTTTGCTGACTGATATCCTCCACCGGTCGAGTATCCGGAGTCGTCATCTTGCGGCTCACGCTTTGCCTCCGCCTACCGGTATGGAACGCGGCAGGCGCATCGCAATGCCCTGCAGCGGGAGAATCTCATCCACCCCGCCTAAGCGAATGGCTTCTTTAGGCATACCGAAAACCACGCAACTCGCCTCGTCCTGGGCAATGGTATGCGCGCCGGCGCAGTGCATCTCGGCGAGCCCCTGCGCGCCATCATCTCCCATGCCGGTCATGATGACACCCCAGGCATTCCGTCCCGCCACCTGCGCCACAGAGCGGAAGAGCACATCGACAGAGGGACGATGATGCTTCACCAAGGGGCCATCAAACACCTGCACCGCAAACTGGGCACCATTGCGTATCAAACGCATGTGCTTACCACCTGGCGCGATGAGGGCGCGGCCAGGTAAAACCCGGTCACCATCACACGCTTCACGCACTTCCAGGGCGCTGATCGCATTGAGGCGAGCGGCAAAGGCAGCGGTGAATTTTTCCGGCATGTGCTGGACCACCACCACCCCTGGAACCGTTACCGGAAGCGCACGGAGCAGCACTTCCAGTGCCTGTGTGCCGCCGGTACTGGTGCCGATGGCAATGACTTTCTCCGTGCTCTTCTGTAGCAACACATCGGGAGCAACCGCAGTAGTGGCAGCAAAACTGGCGGCAGGTGCAGGACGAATATTACGCAGGTTGGCACGCGCCGCAGCCTTGACCGCCTGAATAATCTCCGGTGCATCTTTTTGCAAAAAATCGCGCAGACCGGAATGGGGTTTCTGGATAATTTGCACGGCGCCGGCAGACAAGGCATTCAAGGTAATCTGCGCCCCGGATTCCGCCAGACTGGAACAGATGATTACTGGTAAGGGATGTTCCGCCATGATTTTGCGCAGGAAGGTCACGCCGTCCATGCGCGGCATTTCGATGTCGAGTATGACCACATCGGGCCATTGCCGCTGCATGCGATCCCAAGCAAAAATCGGGTCATGAGCGGTCGCCAGCACAGCGATATCCGGGTCTTGCGTCAGGGCCGTTTGCAGCACCTGGCGCACGACTGCGGAGTCGTCGACAACGAATACCTGTATTTTTTTCACAAGAAGCTTAGCTCAATAGTTATCTGTTTATTAACCCGCATGGATAGCGGCGCCTCGCCCGCTGAATTTCAAATACACCGCACCCGACCATACTTCAAAATAAAGATTGCGGTGACCCTGCCCCCCAAGGTGCGAGGCAGCAATGCCGAAACCAGCCTGCTCGATCAATTGCTTTGCTGCCCGCACATTTTTACAAGGGACATCAGCGCAGGGTTCCGGCGCATGGCGGTGGAAGCGCTCGCCGTGAGCGACGGTACCTATCGCCTTGTCGTCGTCCATAATGGTTCTGCCAGGCAGCTGGCGAAACATATTACCGCCACCAAATAGCTTGCACACATAGTCACTGGGATGAGTGCGTTGCTGGCGTAGTTCCTGCATCAACGCGGCCACCGCCTCATCGCCGTACCGACCGTCCAGAGACGCCGCTGCCGGGCGCGGACTGCCTCGACTAGGGAGCATGAAGTGACACATTCCGCCCACCTGCAGGCGGGGATGCCAGAGGGTAATGGCGATACAGGAACCGAGCAGGGTGCGAATACGCGTATCCCTATATCCGAAATACCATTCTCCCGGTTGCAAGAAAATCTCCATGATACCCATGCGTCAATCCCTCCGATAGACCGCCGGTTGAACGAGTCGCAGGCCATCGACAACACCATTGAGGCTTTCGGAGTGTCCCACCAAAAAGTATCCGCCGGGACGCAGGTGCGCGAGCAGGCGTAAACAAATGGCCTCCTTAGCGGGTGGATCAAAGTAAATCAGCACATTGCGCAAAAAAATCACATCAAAATCCCCCACGGCGGGCAGCGGGTGATTCAGGTTGATTTGCGAAAGGCTATGTCACCGTTGCGTGTTGAAGGAATGCGATTCCCAAGGCCGCCCGCAGCAGGATCTTGGGGTCGACGCTGTCACGAAAGTGATCCAATAAGCGCCGCCAACCCAGATAGTTCGGCAAGTAAGCAGTGGCCACGCCATGAAAGCGATGTATCCAT
>JBBIUH010000118.1:0-4776 GCA_037440305.1 Acidithiobacillus sp. | reverse complement strand
GCGGTTGGGGCGTTCTACATCAGTTGGAATCCAAGCCTCCCCCAAGGTATTTAGGGTAGGAAATGCCGTGAATCAGCCGCACCATGAATACATCACAGTCTAAGTCCGGTTAAATGGATAGCCCAGACACGGATTACGGTGCAGAACCCTGATCGAGGGCGCCAGCGGACCTTTCTGGTTGCCGAACTCCCGGAATTTCTGCGCGCTCTGGATAGCCTTCGTTTCTGGCATCGCTGGGTGGGGAAGAATCCCTACCCAGAGATACTACCGTGATTTGCTAGCTACACTGCTGACGCACCTCGCGGCGATGCCCAAAGCCGCAAGTCCGTATAGCCCGCACACACGCAAGCGATGGTTACCCCGCCGCGACCCGGCGCTCACTACCACCAATCTGCTCAAACGAAAGATGTGGCACATCAGCGCGAGCGCTGGCGTGCTCGATGGTGAAAGCGCAGATTTCCCCATGCTCATCCACATCGATCAAGGTGTTTTCGTCAAAGTCTCTGGTTTCGCCCACGGCGCACGCGCGCAACTCGATATATAATGTGTCGGTGTCCTGAAAATACTGGATTTTCATGGCTGGAATCCTCTATCAAAAAAAGCGTTGTGTACGGTTTCTCCATCCTCTAACAGGATTACCCGAAGAAACTTGCCACCCGCCTCTGGGATGGCTTTGTACCGGCGTATGCGACCATCGTCTTGCGTGGTTTCACGGTCGGGATGCTCGATAGTCTTTCGTATCCATTCCATATCAATGCCCGCTCTGTCCGGACGCAGCCGCATTGTCTGAAAATATTGGGTAGTATTCATCCTAACAATTTCGCCAGATCTTCCGCCCTCAAGTGAGTATAGCGTTTCAGCATCCGCAATGTCTTGTGCCCGGTAATCTCCACCACCTGCATCGGGTTCAGGCCATTCGCGAAAAGGCGGCTGGTGGCCTCGTGGCGCGGATCGTGGAAGTGCAAGCCTGATCAATGCCAGCGCGCTTGCAGGCGCTCACGTATGACTGGTGTAACGGCGGTCATGGATCGTGCCGAAAACTCGCCCGTCCGGATTGCGCAGACCGCGTCTCAAGGAGATTGTCGAGACGGAGATTGTCGAGACGCGGCTGTACGATTAGGTTTCCCCAGGGCGTGATTGACCCCTGGGTCAACAACAAAAGTGGGCGCTGATATACTACTGCCCTGCCCTGCAATCGGCACCAACGGTTTGGCATACCCGCACAGAAACCGATCCATTTCCGGCGCAAAGTCTTCATGGGTGCCAATCGCATGGGTATATAAGGGCTGTCGAACCTGATCCCGGCTGGCAGTTTGGACGCGCCGCGGGTTTTGGTCAAAGTCGGCGCAGGCGGGATCCCACTCTTCTCCCAGGAAATGCAGAAGTCTGGTGATCGTGGCCGGAAGATTACGCACCACATCCTCGTAGGCGACCTCGTGAATCGCTTGCGGATGCTGGCGCTGCCAGAGATCCATGATGTCTTCCTGCCAGCGGGTATACCGGCCCAGGGATTCCCAATCGTGGGCATAGGGATGGATGCCGCGAAAATGCTGGCGCCAGATCGACACCGCCGTATCTTTGGGATCGCGCCGGCACCAGATCACCCGCGCTCCGGGAAGCAGATCGAGAATCATGCCTGCGGCCCAGAAGTTGGCCGGCATCTTGTCAATGCACCAGCCTTCCGCATAAGCGCTGGCCTGCTCCTGCAGGTCGTGAAAAGCCTGCTGCAAGGCAGGGAGATCCCCGGAAGCAAAGAAGTCCTGTGCCGCTCGTTGTACCGTGTGGCATTCACCCAGGCCCCGGAATCGGGGATGGCTATCCAGAATCTGCTCCAGCAAGGTAGTACCGGAGCGCGGCATACCGACCAGAAAGAGCCAGCGACAACCGTTTTGGTGGGCCGGGATGTCCGGGTTTGTCGCTATTTGTCCCTGCTTGTCCCCGTTTGTCCCGGAATGTCCACGGATGTCCCGGTTTGTCCCTGCTTGCCCCCAGGGTCGGGAGCGTAGCCAACGGTCCAGGTGGCCGTGTGCTTCCCAGTCCATAGGCTGTGATGAGCGTAATCTGGCGTGCGCCGTGGCGTAGTGGATATGCGCCTGTTCTTCCCTGCCCTCCTGTTCGGCACGCCTTGCCAGGACAAAGTGCAGTTCTGCCAGATCTTCAGCGGGTTCCGTCTGGGGAGCGTGGAGATAAGTGGCCATCTCCTGTTCCACCTGCTCCTGTTCGGATTTCTCCTGCGCGGCGGAAAGGGCCAACGCATACCAGGAAGATCGGCGATGTTTTTTTGGTACAGTAGACAGGATTTCTCTTGCCTGTTGGTGATGTCCAGCCAGCAGCCAGATTTTCGCTGCGATACCCGGCGGTATGGGAAAACGGCTTTGCAACAGGAATGGCAGGGCTTCTTCGATTCTTTGGAGATCCAGAAGAACCATGAGGCGGTCAATCAGGGTGAATTGCGTGGGCTCCTGCTTCCAGCGTTTGGCTGTCTCTTCGTCCACCAGCGGCGCTTTCCCGGCGCGAACGAGGCAGGCAATGCGGGCAGAGCGTACCTGTGGTTGATTGGGCTGCAAGCGAAGGCTGGCGGTCCAGTAATCGGCTGCTTCTTCCCACAAAAAAAGCCGCATAGCCGCCCCGCCCAGCAACAGCAGAATATCCAGCCGTTCCGGTTGTATCGCGTGGCACTGGCGAATGGCGGTGAGCGAATCCAGGTGCCGGCGCTGGCGCAGCAAGAGACCGCCCAGGTTGTACAAGGCATCCACATGGCGAGGGAAGAGACGTATCGCCTTGCGAAACGACCGCTCGGCCACATCAAGGTCGTTTGCACGCAGCTGACAGACACCAAGATTGGCATAGGCGTCTGCCCGCATGCGTTTGGGCACCCGAACGTCGTTGGCCAGACGAGAGAATGCGGAAAGAGCGGTCTGTACCGATCCCCGCTGCAAGTCTCTGACCGCATTTGCCCATTGTTGCTGAAATGCCGGGGAAAGTTGCACTGGCAGTTCCTTCAGGATTAACGATCCTTTTTGTCTGTGAGATAGACTGTAGTGAACATCAGGACAGGAAGCATGACCGATGCCAGGGTGAAGAGCAGATGGGGTTTTTGTGCACCAGAGAGAAAGCGGACAGGAACAGACAACATGGTGAACGCGCCAACAAACGCCAGCAGAATACCCATCTCCCGCTTCCGGAAAATGCGAAACAGAAACGCAATCGCCATCATGAAAAATCCACTGATCTCCAGAATTGTATTCAGGCTCATTGCACGCTGACCCTGCCGTTGCCTGTCCAGATGGCTTGCACCATATTACGCAGAACCTGCTTGGAGAAAGTGCCTTCGACTTTGGAGCCGCCCTGGGCGGTTGCGTCCAGAAAAACCACGGGTACCAGCTCGTGATCGCCCAGGCCTTCGGATTCCGCAGCGAGATAGGCGCTGACCAGCCGGGAAATCGCAACCCCTCTGGTCTGCATCTCAACGATGGGGTAACCAGCTTGTTGTTCGCTCAGGAAAAAATCGAGGTGATTTTGCGGCTCTTGCATTTTGGACATCGAAACCCTCCAAATGGTGAAACACCCCTTGTCTTACAGTGCGCGGGAAAGAAATCAGGAATGGTGCGGGGAAAAGCGTGTCTCGACGCCATTGCGATACAATATAGCTTTGCCATTGCCTGCATTGACCAACACCCAGGTCCATTGTGGATATTCTTTCGAGATCTGCAGCAACTTGACAGTTGGATGTTGGTGGCGCGGCTCTTCCCAAAGATCCACCACCGCACTGTGAGGTACCACCGATCGCAGATCGACCACCCAGACCATGCGGGGGATGAGATGGGGTAATCCGGGTTCGTGCTGGTGCTGGTAGCGCACCTCGTAATCCTGATCATCACTCCAGATAAGCTTTTGCGGGACAAAAGTTCGACCGTCTGCCTGATAACCCGTGGTACCGAGTATCTTTCCCGCAAACATGGTCGGCACAATGGCTTCCATGTGGGTGGCAGAATAGGTTTCCGCCTTCGCTTGGTCCCAGCGACGATAAAGATGAACAGCGTAAAGAAAATGCCCATACTGATACCGATCACTGCCCACATTGGAGCGGCCTGGATTATGATTTCCCTGGAGCAGGCCCAGAAAACCGTAGGTAAGAGCCCCGCTGGCAAAAAAATATGCGGAAAATCCATCATTGATCATCCGGTTGGCATGTTCGAATCCTGCGCCAGCGGTTAGAAGGTGCTGCGTGGAGCCTTTCCAGTACGCAGCCAACAAGGGTGCCGGCCCTACCGTTTGGGCAATCAACTGTCTTTCGGAACCGTCTTTCCAGCCTTGCTCTTCGTGCCGGTTCGCCATGGCTCGGGAAAAGTTGGGATGTTGGGTGACGGAAGTCCTGGGAATGGATGGGGCTGTGGCACAACCGGCCAGCGCCAGCACCCCAGAAAACAAGCCAAATGTCCGCAAAATCGATAATGACCGCATGATTCTCTCCTTCAATGCTAAACTGTTTCTCCTGTCAGGAGAACACAAAATCCGAAGATTGCACGATAGTGAGCGCCGTTGCCAATTCCGCAAAGTGCGGCAAGGTTGACCACTGCGAATGATCGCCGATGACATACAGGCGGTTCTTCGCACGGGTAACGGCGACGTTCAGCAGGTTGGGACGGGATGCCGCCCACTGCCGCGCTCCCGATCCCGCAGCTCCCGGAGCCGTGCCCAACAGCAGAAAGACCGTCGGCGCCTCTTTGCCCTGAAAGGTGTGCACGGTACCACAGGAGACGCCCGGAAACTCCT
>JBBIUH010000117.1:0-4781 GCA_037440305.1 Acidithiobacillus sp. | reverse complement strand
CGCTTCTGCCACAGGGCGTAGAGGGCAGGGATCACCAGCAGCGCCAGTAACGCGGCGCTGAACATGCCGCCCACCATGGGCGCGGCAATGCGCTTCATCACATCGGCGCCGGCGCCATGGCTGAACATGATGGGTAAGAGACCGCCCACCACCAGGGTCAAGGTCATGGCCAGAGGCCGCAGGCGCAGCATGGTCCCCTCGATGACGGCAAGCTGAAGGTCGTGCCAGCTCTGCAAGGCGTCACGGGCCTGCCGCCGGATGAGGGCCTGATCCAGGTAGAGGAGCATCACCACTCCGAATTCCGCCGCCACCCCCGCCAGGGCGATGAAGCCCACGGCCACCGCCACCGAGAGTTTGTAGCCGAGCCAGTAGGTGAGCCAGAAACCGCCGACCAGGGACAGGGGCAGGGTGAGCAGGATGATGGTCACCTCCACCCAGTTTTTAAAGTTGAAGTAGAGGAGCAGGGCGATCAGCAGAATGACGGCAGGAATGACCAGCTCCAGGCGCTTGGCGGCCTGCTCCATGACCTGATACTGGCCTACCCAGGAGACGGTATAAGCTCCTGGGAGACGGACGGCTTTTGCAATCGCAGCTTTGGCACGGGGCACATAGGCACCGATGTTGGTGCCGGGCTTCAGGTCGATGTAGAGCCAACTGTTCAGACGACTGTTGTCGCTGGTGAGCATGGCTGGCCCTCCCTCGATGCGGAGATCGGCTACCTGAACCAGAGGGATCTGGGCACCGTCGGGCGTGGCGATGCGGCTTTCCATCAGGGTGGACAGGGATTGGCGCAGTTCCCGGGGGTAACGGAGATCCACCGGGAAGCGTTCCAGTCCTTGTACTGCGGTGGTCAGGACCTCGCCGCCAATGGCCGTCTCCACGAGACGGTTCACATCCGCCACCGAAAGGCCGTAGCGGGCGGCCTTGGCGCGATCGGTGTGGACGACGATATATCGGCCGCCAGTGACCCGTGCCGCGTAGGCGCTCTGGGTGCCGGGTACCTTGCGCAAAACCGTTTGGAGTTCCTGCCCCAGGCGGTTCAAGGTATCGAGATCCGTTCCCTCGATTTTAATGCCTAATGGCGTTTGGAGGCCGGTAGTCAGCATATCCACCCGTCCCTTGAGCGGTTGCGTCCAGATATTCGACAGGCCAGGGATCTGCAGGGCTTTGTTCATCTTGCTTTGCAGCTTGTGCATCGTCATTCCGGCTGGCCACTGGTCGGGATTTTTCAAATTCACCACCGTATCAAACATGGACAGGGGCGATTGATCGGTCGCCGTTTGTGCTCTTCCGGCCTCGCCGAAGACCGTCTCCACCTCGGGGAAGGTCTTCAGGATGCGGTCCGTCTGCTGCAGGAGCGTGGCCGCTTGGCCGATGGAGACCGCCGGATCCTGGGTGACCGGCATGTAGAGCAGCGTCCCCTCGTTCAGGGGTGGCATAAATTCCGACCCCAGGCGGTTCCAGGGGTAATAGAGGGTGGCGGTGAGCAGCAGGGCAAGAACCAAAATGATCCAGGGCGCGCGCAGGACACCGTGGATGACCGGTCGGTAGAGGAAAGCCAAGACCCGATTCAGGGGGTTTTTGCTTTCGGGGAGAATGCGACCGCGGATGAACCATGCCATGAGAATGGGCACCACGGTTATGGAGAGCATGGCGGCGGCGGCCACGGAAAACGTTTTGGTGAAGGCGAGGGGCGCGAAGAGTTTGCCCTCCTCACCGCCCAGGGCGAAGACGGGCAGGAAGGAAACGGCGATGATGATCAGCGAGAAAAACAGGGCCGGCCCGACCTCTGCCGCCGCCGCCATGGCCGCCGCCCAGGGATCGACGCCGGGCGTTTGCTCCAGGTGCTTGTGCATGTTTTCGATCATGACTACGGGGGCATCCATCATCACGCCGATGGCGATGGCGATGCCGCCCAGGGACATGATGTTGGCGGGGATGCCTATGGACCACATGATGAGGAAGGCGGCCAATATCCCCAACGGCAGGGCGACGAGGGCTACCAGCGCCGAACGCGCACGCAGCAGGAAGAGCAGGGAGATGAGCGCTACCGCCAAGGATTCTTCCAGCAGCTTGCCGGTCAGGGTATGAATGCTGCGCTGGATGAGCGGGGCCTGGCTATAGGTCGTGACAACCTGCACCCCCTTGGGCAGGGAGGGCCGGATGTCCTTCAGCTTGCGCTCGATCTGATGGATGAGGGCATAGGCGTTGCCGCCCTGGTTCATCATCACGATACCGCCCACCACCTGGCCCTGGCCGTTGAGATCGGCGATGCCATTGGGCAACTGCGGGCCCAACTGCACCCGGGCCACCTGCCGCAGCGTTATGGGCACGCCGTCGCGCACGGCCAGCGACGCATCCTCCAGGTCTTTCAGGGAACGAATGTAGCCCGAGGTACGGACGATATAACTCGCTTCTCCCATGTCCACCACCGAGCCGCTGGTCTCCCCGTTGGCGGCGCGGATGGCGGCCTCCACCTCTGGCAGGGTCAGGTTGTAGGCGAGGAGTTTCTGGGGATCTACCACCACCTGGTACTCCTGCACCATGCCCCCCACGGTGGCCACCTCCGCGACGCCGGAGATGCCTTGCAGTGCGTACTTGAGGAACCAGTTCTGCAAGGTGGTGAGTTGGGCCAGATTCAAGGTCCCGCCGGGATCGGTGAGGGCATACTCGAAGATCCAGTCCACCCCTGAGCTGTTGGGACCCAGGGCTGGCGTGATCCCCGGCGGCAGCTTGGACTGCACCTGGCTCAGGTATTGGAGCACCAGATTACGGGCCTGATAGATGCTGGTGCCCCCCTTGAAGAGGACGTAGACGTAGGAGTCCCCGAACATCGAGTAGCCACGCACGGCCTGGGCACCGGGTACCTCCTGCAGGGTGGTCTCCAGGGGATAGGTGACCTGGTCCTGAACGATTTGCGGAGCCTGACCCGGATAGGAGGTCTTGACGATGACCTGGGTGGGCGAGATGTCGGGGATAGCCTCCAGGGGAATATTGATCACCGCCAACGTACCGCCGACGATCAACACCAGGACGGTGATCATGACCAGCAAGCGGTTTTCCATACACCAACGCATGATCGCTCTAATCATGGGATTGACCTCCCTGATCCATGTTCATCCCGGCCATGGCGCCTGGACCGGACGAGGCCGGTGGCGTCGGTGGGGTACCCGCGCTCCCGGCAGAAGCGGCCGGTGCGGGGGACTGCCGGCCCTGAGTCAGGCCACTGTTCTGCGACTGTGAATTTCCACTGCCCGGCATGGCACTCGTGGTGGGCGCCGTGTTGCCCCCCAGCATACGGGCCTTGACGGACTGGAACTGAGATTCGGAATAGAGCAGGAACTGGGCGCTCTCCACTACCTGGTCACCCGTTTTGAGTCCCTTGTCGATGGCTACCCAGCCGTCGGCCTCCGCCCCCAGAGCGACCTCCACCGGCAGAAAATGCCCGTTACCCTCACCCAGCATCACATAATCCCCCCGGGCGGTACGCAGTACGGCACTGCTGGGTACGGCCAGGGCCTCCTCGGGGCTGGCTAAAACAGTGGCGTCGGCGTACATGCCGGGGCGCAGGTTCCCGCCGGGATTGGGAAAGCTCAGCCGGGCCGTCACCGTCCGGTTTTTGGGGTCGAGGGTCGGGTAGAGGAAGTTCAAACGTCCTTCCCAGGCCTCGCCGGGATAGGCTGGCAGATGCAGGCGCACCGAGTTACCGATCTGTACCCAGGGCAACTGATAGGAGTAGAGCGCCACATTGGCCCATACCCGGTCGAGATTGGCGATTTCATAGATATTCGTCTGCGGCGAGACATAACCACCCTGGCGCACATTGAGGGTCTCGACCACCCCGGAAGCAGGCGCCATGAGCGGCACGTCCCGCTCCGCTGTGCCGCGCCGGGCGAGCGCCGCGATCTCTTCTTCCGGCATGCCCAGCAGCCGCAATTTCGCCTTGGCTGCCGCCAGTAGTGCGGGGTCTTCCGTCGTCCCATCCTGGCGGCGGGCAATGAGATACTCCTGCTGGGCACTATACAGCTCTGGAGAATACATCTCGGCGAGCACCTGGCCGCGTTGCACGGGGTCGCCCACGGCCCGGACGTTCAAGCGTGTCACCCAGCCGGAGAAGCGCGGGTTGACGGAATAGACACGGTTTTCGTCCACCGCCACGGTGCCCACGGTGTGGATGGCGTGGCCCATCTGACGGCGCTGCACATCCACGAGACGCACCCCCAGGTTTTGCGCCAGGCGCGGATCGATGCTGAGGCCGGACGCCTTTTGCGCGCTCGGACTGGAGGCATACACCGGGATATAAGGCATCCCCATGCTGTCCTTCATCGGGTGATCCGAATGAATCTTGGGGTCCATGGGGGCAGCCCAGTAGAGGATATGCCGTCCCTTGGGCGTGCTTTTCAGAGAATGGGTTGCGGTGGAGTTGGCGCTAGGCGCGGCGGCGGGGACCCGCAGCCACCACACCACTCCAGCCCCAAGGGCTACGCCAAGGACGAGCAGGCCGATACCGATGATCCAGTTGCGTGACTTCATGGTTGTGCTCCCCCTTCGGTGGTGAGGAAATCCAGTTCCGCGGCGCTGAGGGCCAGGTCGCGGCGGTATTGCAGGCGGGTCAGGGCGTAGTCCAGTACTTCCTTCTGGGTACGCAGCACCGCGCTCAGTTCGGCACGTCCCGCCGAGTAGGCAGCGAGCGTCGCGGAAAAGGCATTTCGTGCGGTGGGCAGCAGGCGTTGATCGGTGCGCTTCAACTCGATCTTGAGGGCTGCGTAGCGGGCGAAGGT
>JBBIUH010000116.1:0-4954 GCA_037440305.1 Acidithiobacillus sp. | reverse complement strand
TTTTGAAGAAAGTCGTGAATTGCTGCAGGATATGGAAAATGCGCTGTTGTTCATGGAGCATGCGGGCGCTGATTCGGAACGTATAAACGCAGTTTTTCGGGCCGCGCATACCATCAAGGGGTCTGCTGGCCTGTTCGGGCTGGAAGAGGTGGTGCGTTTTACCCATCGTCTGGAGAATCTGCTGGAACAAATCCGGTCGGGAGTTACGGAGCTCACGCCGGTGCGCATCACTTTGCTACTTTCTTGTGGCGATCATATCGCGGGCTATTTGGACCGAATTGCCACCGAGTCGTCATTGGATCAGGTTTTTCTTGCGGAGGATTTGCGGCTGCTCGGAGATCTCGCGGCCCAATTGGGCTCTAGCCCGGTAGCCAGCATAGTACCTGTCACAGCACCTGCTCTCGCCCCGATAATGTTGGCAGCAACCGTACCTCCTTTCACCGAACCAGAGTGCAGCGACTCGCCCGGTTCGGTGCAAACGGGCAACTGGCATATTTCCCTGCGTTTCGGGCTCGACACGTTTCGCGATGGCATGGACCCCCTTTCTTTTCTGCGCTATCTGGAGCAGATCGGCGAAATCATCGGGATCGTCACCCTGACCGACAGCCTGCCAGCGCTGTCCAAGATGGACGCAGAAAGCTGCTATCTGGGTTTTGAAATCAGCTTCAAGAGTTCCGCCGATAAGGCAAAAATTGCCGATGTTTTTGACTTCGTCAAAGAATCCAGCACGATTCACGTCCTCCCTGCACATAGCCAGATTACCTCCTATCTCCAGTTGATCCAGCAATTGCCGGAAGCCGATAAGCATTTGGGCGAGATTCTCGTCGCTGTAGGCTCGCTGACGCCAGAGGAGTTGAAAAGGGCGCTTGCCTTACAGGATTCGGCGAGCCAGAGCGGTCAGCATCAACCACTCGGCGAGATTCTGGTGGCTCAAAAAATGGTGCAGGAGCCCGTGGTACAGGGCGCTCTGGAGAAACAGCAGCAGCAGCGCGAACATCAGGTGGTCGAGCGCCAGATGCTGCGTGTACGCGCTGCCGATCTGGATCAACTGGTGAACCTGGTCGGGGAACTGGTCATCGCCAGTGCCGCCAACAGTCTTTATGCAGCGCAGAACAATGCCGAGGAACGCGTCGAAGCCGCCGCTCAGGTGGCGCGCCTGGTGGAAGATATCCGCGATGGTGCTCTCCACCTGCGAATGATTGATGTAGCCGAGGTCTTTCAGCGTTTTCCCCGTGTGGTGCGGGATACTGCACGTACTTTGGGCAAGGATATTCGTCTGGAGATCAGCGGCGAAGGGACGGAACTCGACAAGAGCATGGCGGAAAAAATCACCGATCCGCTCATGCACTTGGTGCGTAATGCCATGGATCATGGCATTGAGAGTGCGGAGCGTCGTCACGCGCTCGGCAAACCGGCTCAGGGCTGTATCAGTCTGCATGCCTGTCACGATGCCAGCAGCATTGTTATCGAAGTGCGTGATGACGGCGGCGGACTCAATCGCGAGAAAATTCTGGGCAAGGCCATAGAAAAGGGGCTGGTCACTCCAGAGCAACAGCTCAGTAATCAGGAAATCTACGCGCTGATATTCGCCCCCGGGTTTTCCACAGCCGATCAGGTGAGCGACATTTCCGGGCGCGGGGTGGGGATGGACGTGGTGCGTCAAAACATCGAGGCTATCCGTGGCAGTATCGAAATCCACTCCACGCCCGGTGCAGGCAGCACCATGCGCATCCGTCTGCCACTCACCTTGTCTATTATCGATGGCTTCCTCGTCAAGCTGGCGACGGATACCTTTGTCATCCCCGCTGAGTCCGTTGAGGAATGCCTGGAATATCCGGAACAGCAAGGAACTATCGGATATATGGTATTACGCGATCAGGCGCTGCCGCTACTGCATTTGACCGGGGTTTTTCGGTTTGATGCCCAACCCGAAAAACGTCGCAATGTCATTGTCGTGCGTCATGGTCAAGACCGGGTTGGCATGGTAGTCGGGGCTATCCTCGGCAACCAGCAGACGGTCATCAAGCCGCTCGGCAAGTTGTTCGATCAGGTACCGGGCATATCGGCAGCGACCATTCTTGGCAATGGCGAGGTTGCTCCCATTCTGGATATTCCGGCGCTGATTCACCATCACGCTTCCGCAAAACACATTCATTGATTTTTGATTTATACCAAGAGGAGTTCACTATGTTCGGGAATATGCGTATCGGCCTGCGCTTGGGCGCCAGTTATGGCGTGATCATCATCCTGCTGATCCTTATGGCGGCAACGGCGATGGTGCAACTGCAGAAAATCAAGGGCGATACCGATAATATTACCGGCATGGTGTGGCCCAATGCCCATCGCGCCAATGAACTCCACGTTGCCGTCCTGGCCATGGCCAGTGACTGCCGCGACGTGTTATTAAGCCAGACCCCTGGGCAACGTGCCCAAGGTCAAAAGAATATCCGGAATCTGCAGTCGCGGAGTCAGGACCTTGTGACGGCGCTTCATGAAGATATCCGCCCTCCCCAGGGCAAATTGCTGGTGGAAAAAATCCAGGGCCACCTGAAAGAATACGATTCCGCGCTAAAGGTCTGTTTTCAAGACGTGGATGCCATCACCGCAGGAACCGCCAGTGCGGCGACCAATAGTGCCGCCATCACCCAGTTTCAGCAGCAGGCGGTCCCCCAGGAAGACCTGCTTCGCGCTGAACTTACTCAACTCAATAAACATATAGCCGCAAGTTTTGGTACGGCGACGCAGCAAAACAATGCGGATTATGTCAGGGCCCGTGACCTGGGTGCCGGGATCGGTGTTGCCGCCATTCTCATGGCGATTCTGATGGGCTTTTTTCTGACCCGTTCCATCATTCGCCCCTTGAATGAGGCGGTCGGGGTGGCCGAACTGGTTGCCGATGGTGATCTCTCGATGCAGGTGGTATCTCGGACCCGCGATGAAACGGGGCGTTTGATGGCGGCGATGGCCACTATGGTGGAGCGCCTGACCCAGACCATTGGCGAGGTGCGTAGCGCTGCAGACAATCTCTCCAGTGCCTCCGAGCAGGTGAGCGCAACTTCTCAGTCTCTCTCTCAGGCCGCCTCCGAGTAGGCCGCCAGTGTCGAGGAGACTTCCGCCACTCTGGAAGAGGCCGCGGCTTCCATCAAACAAAACGCGGAGAATGCGCGGGTGACTGACGATATCGCCACCGGCGCCGCCAAAGAGGCGCGCATGGGCGGCGACGCCGTTACCCAGACGGTGCAGGCTATGAAAAATATTGCCGATAAGATTGGCATCATCGACGACATTGCCTATCAGACCAATATGCTGGCACTCAACGCGGCGATCGAGGCCGCCCGTGCTGGTGAACATGGCAAGGGCTTTGCCGTGGTCGCCGCCGAGGTCCGTAAACTGGCGGAGCGCAGTCAGGTGGCGGCACAAGAAATTGGCGCACTGGCCAGCAGCAGTGTGCAAGTGGCGGAACAGGCCGGAAGCGCTCTGACCGCCCTGGTCCCGGCGATCGGCAAAACCTCTGACCTGGTGCAGGAAATTAACGCCGCTTCCAATGAACAGGCGGCCGGCATTGATCAGATCAACTTGGCGGTGGGGCAACTCAATCAGGTCACCCAGCAAAATGCGTCCGCCTCGGAAGAGCTGGCGGCGACGGCAGAGGAGATGAGCGGGCAGGCCGAACAACTTCAGCAGTTGATGGCGACGTTCCGGCTACGCACGAAGGGGGGCGGATATTCTGCCAGTGCGGGTGCGCATAAAGGCCCTGCGCCAGTAGCACATCGCCAGAGACATGGACAAGACGCAGTGCCAGTCAGTGCTGACAGCCACGATTTCGTACGCTTCTGAGGAAACGTCCATGAATATGCTGCCAGCAGGAGACGGTGCCGCCCAGGTTGGAGGTTGGGGAGGGCAATATCTGATTGTCCAGTTACAGGCGGAATCCTTTGGTGTGGATATTTCGGCGGTGCGAGAGATCATCGCCTATGTCGTCCCTACCCAGATTCCCATGATGCCGGCTTTCGTGGTGGGGGTGATCAACCTGCGTGGTCAGGTGGTGCCGGTGATCGACATAGCGCGCCGTTTCGGACGTCCGGCGACGGCCATTCATAAACGGAGTTGCATTATTATCGTGGATCTGCAGGAGGGGGAGTCACGACAGCGCCTCGGCGTCATCGTCGATGCCGTCAACGAGGTGCTGGAATTCCCAGGGGAACAGATAGAGCCACCGCCGCAATTTGGTGCCGGTTTGCGCACCGAGTTCATCCGGGGCATGGGCAAGGTGGCTAATCAATTCATTGTCCTGCTGGAAATGGCCCGGGTGCTCTCCATGGACGAAATGGCCGAACTCGCCGCGATTGCGGCCGGTGCATAGTCCATGTCGGTGACCACTCCCGTGTCCACCTTGAGTGACGCCGACTATCGACGTATCCAGGCTTTTTTGCGGAAAGAGGCTGGAATCACCCTTGGCCCGGCCAAAAAGCCGCTGGTGATGGGGCGGTTGGGGAAACGCCTGCGGGCACGAGATTGTGGCAGTTACGATGCCTATTTGCGTCTGCTCGACAGCGAGGCGACCGAGCGGCAGCAGGCCGTGGATCTACTCACGACCAATGAGACCTACTTCTTTCGTGAGACCAAGCACTTCGCCTTTTTGAGTGAACAGATTATTCCACAGTGGGCTAACCAGCCGGGGCTTCGTATCTGGAGCGCCGCCTGTTCCTCCGGTGAGGAGCCCTACAGTATCGCCATGGTGCTGGCCGAACGCCGCGGCCGCGGCTGGGAGATTCTGGCCTCTGATCTGAGTACCCGTATGCTGGCCTCGGCGGCGCAGGGTATTTACCCCATGGAGCGTGCCGAGAAAATCCCTAAAGCCTATTTGAAGCGCTATTGTCTGCGTGGTGTGGGGCGACAAGAGGGATCATTCAGTATCGTGCCGGAGCTACGCAAGCCGGTGAAATTTTCGCAA
>JBBIUH010000115.1:0-5030 GCA_037440305.1 Acidithiobacillus sp. | reverse complement strand
CTTCTCCCAACCACTTGCCGGGCATCACGTCCTCCTTGATTCAAGGTCAAGGACGCTACTTTACCCCCTCATCCAAACGCCCGCCCGGCGTCGGGTCCTACCGGCCATCGTAGTTGTCGTCGACCGGCCAAGGTAATTGTCGCGCGGCAGAAAAATGAAGAAAACAGCAAAATATAGGGCAATAATGGGTAAAATCACCCCCAAAATAGCGTTTTCAAAAAACCATGGGCGGGAATGGGCGGCAGCCCGAAGCTAAAACCGACGGGCTGCTAGTCGCGGTTTACGCAAGAACCCGCACTTTATGCGACTAGTAACGATACCGCTTGTATTACCGTTACTAGTCGCGTATTGTTTCCACATGGAGAGGACGCAGGAGGATGACAGTATGGCCGAGACAGCCGAAAAACCGAAGCGCAGGGGCCGCAAGCCCAAGGGAGACCGCCCAATGACTAACGCAGAGCGAGTCGCCGCAAGCAGGTTTCGCCGCAGATACCCTGACAAGGGATACAGCGGAAAGCAACTATCGGTGATGTTGAGTGGACGGGCGCGCATGGCCCTCGACGACTTGATGGAGTACCACGGGGAGGGCACTATTCAAAGGGAAGTCGTGGAGGCAGCGCTGATCTCTTATGCAGCTTATTGCATACCAGAACGCGACTAGACGCGATTCCGCGCAAGGGTGTAGCAAAACGTGACACCCTTGCGCTTGGGCGCTTGGCGGCATTCAGCGCCGCGACTACCCCATCCTCTTCGCCAGATCCTCAGCCCTCAAGTGCGTGTACCTCTTGAGCATCTGCAAGGTCTTGTGGCCGGTGATGCTGGACACTTCCATCGGATTGAAGCCCTTCTCGAACAGGCGGCTGGTGGCTTCGTGGCGCAGGTCGTGGAAGCGTAAGTCCTCAATGCCGGCCCTTGCGCATGCAGCGGCGAACGAGTGAGATATGTCCGCACCTGGGAACACCGTGCCGCTGATGTTGCGCGGCAGCCCTTTCAGGACCGCAATGGCGCGAGTTGATAGCGGAATAGTCCGATCATCCCCGTTTTTTGTATCAATTAGCTGGGCAGTGCATTTGACCAGGTCAACATCCTTCCAGTGCAACTTCTGTATCTCCCCCCGCCGCATCCCGGTTTCCAGAGCGAACAGGATGATGGCTTTCAACGGCGGGGCACATCTCTCAAGCAGTCTCTTTTCTTCCCCGGGCAGCAAGCGCCGATCCCGCGCTTTGCCGGGCGACGGTTTACGCACCGCCAGTACGGGATTGCGTAAGCCTTCCATGCGCCATTCTTTCATTGCGACCGTGAACAGATTGGAGATGATGGCGAGTTCCAAGCGCACGGAGCTATCAGAAAGCCCCGCCGCCAAACGCCGATCTCGATACTCCGCAAGGTCAGCGCCGCGAATCCTGGACAAGTGCAGCTTGGCGATTTTGTCGGTTTTGAGATTGCCAATGCGGTACAGTTCGATCTTGCCCGATTTCTTTAGGCTGGATACCTCTTTTCCGTATCGATCCAGGGCATCGGCCAGCGTTGTGCTGTCTGCCTCGGCAGTATCCAGCCATGATCCCCTGAGCATTTGGCTTTCAACCGATGCCGCCCAGGTCTCTGCCTCCCGCCGGGTCCGGAACATCTTATTTTGTTGTGGGAAGCCCTTGCGGGTGATGCGGACCTGCCAGCCTGTTTGCGCACCTTGATCGTCGTAGCGCGGTCGTATGGATGCCATTTTGTGCCTGCCCGTGTGCCTGCCAGAAAACCTATCTTACACAAAACTTGCACGGAAATTCAACTTGCACGGGCCGATGTTTGCTAACTTATTGGTGCGAAAGGGGAGACTCGAACTCCCACGCCTTGCGGCGCTGGAACCTAAATCCAGTGCGTCTACCAATTCCGCCACTCTCGCATTCGCGCTATCTTATGCGGAATACCGTTTGCGGACAATGACCGGGGTGCAAAGATGGCCAAGTTACAGCAACAATCCCGTTTGCGGCGTTTGCTGGCAGTGGAGTCGGCGCGAATCATGGCTGATGAGGGCGTGGCGGACTTTCGGGTGGCCAAGGAAAAGGCGGCGCGCCGCCTGGGCGCTGGCGGCGACGCCCAGCAGGGCTGGCCGAGTAATGCGGAGATCGAAGAAGAGCTCCAGTCACGCCTGCAGCTTTTTCATGGTGAGGCACATAGTGCGGAGTTGCGTCAGCTCCGCGAACAGGCAGTGCAAGCTATGCACTGGCTCGCGGAGTTTCAGCCGCGCTTGACCGGACCGGTATTGAGTGGAACCGCGACGCGGCACGCGGTCATCACGCTCCATCTTTTTGTCGATACGCCGGAGAGTGTGATCTTTTTTCTGATGGATCAGCAGGTCGCCTATGAAGAAGTCTGGCAGCGCCTCCATTATGGCGATGCGTCGGCTCGCGACTATCCTTCCTTAAAGTTGACTTATGCTGGTGCAGACTTACGTCTGATCCTCTTTGATCTGGACGAGGATCGGCGGAGTCCCGCATCACCCGTGGATGGTAAGCCCTTGCGGCGGGCGACACTGGCGCAGTTGCAGAAACTGCTGGCGGAGTCGGTGTCGAATTCCATCTGATGGTGGTAGGCAGAATGAAGAAACCGGAACAGGTGTGCTCCTGCCCCGGTGCGTGCCAAAAGAGGGGTTTCACCCCGCGATATCAGGGTTTTAGGGGCGTGGCTTGGCGCGATCGTACTGTACGGGCCAGGTGAGGTCTACGCCCAGCTCCCATGCTGCATGCAGGGGCCAGTAGGGATTGCGCAGCAGTTCACGCGCCAAAGCCACGGCATCAGCTTGCTCGGTAACAAGGATGTGTTCCGCCTGTATGGCCTCGGTGATGAGGCCGACGGCGACGGTGGGTATGTCCGCCTTCTGCCGGATAGCGCTGGCGAAGGGCGCTTGGAAGCCGGGACCGGCGGGAATGACCGCATCCGGCGTCATGCCACCGCTGCTGCAGTCGATGACGTCAACACCACGGTCTTTTAATGCTTTTGAGAGGATGACAGACTGTTCCAGGTCCCAGCCACCGCGTACCCAGTCGGTGGCGGAAATTCTTACCCAGAGGGGCAGATCTTCGGGCCAGACCGCGCGCACGGCAGCGGTGATTTCCAGCGACAGACGCATGCGGTTTTCCAGGCAGCCGCCGTAGTTGTCGGCCCGCTGGTTGCTGATGGGAGAAAGAAAGCTGTGCAGCAGATAGCCGTGGGCCATGTGCAGTTCCAGGACCTCGAATCCCGCCGTCAGCGCGCGCCGGGCCGCGGCCACAAAGTCCTTGCGCACTTTCTCCAGGTCCTGGGCGTCCATGGCGTGGGGCGGAGTGTGGCTATGGCTGAAGGGTAGGGCGCTGGGTCCCAGAGGTTTCCAGCCGCCCTCGGCATCGGGCGCAATGGGGTGGCCACCGAGGAAGGGCGGCTGGGTGGATGCCTTTCGTCCTGCATGGGCGATCTGGATGGCGGCGACTGCCCCCTGCGCCTTCATGAACGCGACGATGGGGGCTAGCGCCTGCGCCTGTGCATCCGTCCAGATGCCGAGGTCGCGGGGGGAAATGCGACCCTCTGGGCTGATGGACGCCGCTTCGGCCATGACCAGCCCGGCGCCACCGACGGCACGGCTGCCGAGGTGCACCATGTGCCAGTCCCCAGCGACGCCATCGGGTGTGGAATATTGGCACATGGGCGCCACGCAGATGCGGTTGGGCACGGTGACGCTGCGCAAGGTCCAGGGCGAGAATAGCTTGTGCGTCATGCAGACGCTCCGAGATAACGGGTGAAGTGGTCAAGGGTCAGGCGCCAGCCTTCCTTCGCGGCCTCAGGACGGAAGCTGTCCCGGGGATCCGCAAAGAAGCCGTGGGGCGCGCCCGGAAATACGGTCAGGGTATAGCGCTTCCGGGCGGTGCTGAGCGCGGTGGCAATGCGGCCGTGTTCTTCGGGGGTGATGGACTGGTCTTCGGCACCATAGAGCAGCAGCAGCGGCGCCCGCATCTGATCCACCAGATGGAGCACAGGGTTGCGTCCGACGGAATCCTGATCGGGGGCAATGCCGCCCCCGTAAAAGGCGACCGTGGCGCGAAGCTGGTCTGCATGGATGGCATTGGCCATGAAGGCGTAGCGTCCGCCCATACAGAACCCCAGTGCCCCGATGGCGTCCTTACGTACCTCGACGCGGTGCTGCAGTGCCTGGATGGCCAGGCCCGCCTCCTGCATGACGACCGCGTCGTTCAGCGTTTTGAGATGGCCGATGGCGTTGGCGAAATCGGAATATTCATAGGTCTTGCCGTGATACAGGTCGGGCACTATGGCGCAATAACCGGCCTGGGCGAGACGTCCGGCCACGTCCTGAAAGTGTGCGTTGACGCCGAAGGCTTCGATGAAGACCAGCACGGCCGGGTGTGGACCCGCGTCGGTGGGGCGGGCATACCAGGCCCGTGGACCGTTTTCCAGTTGAATCCATTCAGATGAGATCTGCGACATGATGTCTCCTTGCTGCGGTCATGAAGCGGAAAATGGTGCGGCGCCGAATATTGCAAAGCCGATGTTCACAGCCCGATACGGGACACCCTTCAGGCTGCCAGTGATTTGACATAAAGTTGTAGCTGTCGCAAGCAACGCTGATAGGCTTCGACAGATTGGGCATTTTTGCCCAGGCCGACGCAGCCTTCAATGGCGGCAACGATGAAGAGCGCTGCCTCTTTGGGTTCGATGTCGGCGCGGACCTTGCGGGCAAGTTGCCCCTCGGTCAGGGCGCCGGCCATGACCGCGACCCAGCGGTCGAGAATCTGCTGCAGGCTGCAGCGGAACGCCTCATCAAGGGGGCTCATTTCCTGAATGAGATTGTTGAGGGGGCAGCCGTACCGGATGACCGATTCGTCGGCCGTATTGATTTTCTCTTCGAGAATACGCTGGAGACTGGCCAACGGGTCATCGTGCTCGGCAAAAGGGGCGAACCAGCGCAACGCAAGCTGCGGCGCAATCACTTCTTCAACCACGGCAAGACCCAGTTCGCGTTTGGTGCCGAAGTGATGGTAAAGGGC
>JBBIUH010000114.1:0-5277 GCA_037440305.1 Acidithiobacillus sp. | reverse complement strand
GCCTGGACCCACTATGCCGACTGTGCGGTCGCTGAGACGGTACACAGCATGGAAGCTACACACCAAGCCTTTCGCCTCATCGTGGTACGCCAGATCCATCAGGGGGAACTCCTGGAAGAGGATCGGCCCCGTTACCACGTCATCGCCAGCAACCGGTCCGGGAGCGCTGCCGATGTGCTGGTCTGGTACCGCCAACGGGGCGAACATTCCGAGAACGGGATCAAGGAGCTGAAAATCGGCTTTGGCATGGAGCGCATGCCTTGCGGGCAGGAAAGCGCCAACGCCGCTTTCTTCCGGATGGGCGTCATCGCCCACAATCTCTTTGTTCTCTTCAAACATTCTGCCCTGGGTGAGGGCTGGCAGCGACATCGGGTGGCCACCGTGCGCTGGCGGTTCTTCCAGACGCCGGGCCGCCTAGTCCGTCATGCGGGCACCTGGATTCTCAAAATCGCCACCTCCTGTCTGGAGGACTTCGCTGCGGTGCGCGCCCGCACCTACGCGGCTGCACACGAGCCCGCGACCTGAACCACCGTCCTCCACCCAAACCAGTGCGTCGTTCCCTTCGACGCAGGGTACGGCTGCCTCGCGTGCGAAAAACCGGGCTATACCACCCTCAAATCCGCCCAAACAACACAGCCCCACGGCGTGATCGCCGCTGGAACCTTCCGGCAACCACGCTACACAGCCAGAATCGCTCTACCCATGCCCTCAATGCGTAGGACTGCGAGGGCAATCGCGGAAATCGGGATTTGCATTGACATGGCAATGCAAATGCATTATCATGCAGCACATCCTCCCCTCTTAGACCGGAGAGTACCATGCCTGCCACCCTCGAAGTCGAATCCACGCTGACTGACCGCTACCAGACCACAGTGCCGGAAACCGTGCGCCGCGCCCTTCGGCTCGGCAAGCGCGACAAAATCCACTACACCATCCGCCCCAGCGGTGAGGTGGTGCTGACCCGTGCTGAAGTCTCCGAAGGTGGCGACCCGGTGCTCGGCCAGTTCCTGGGCTTCCTGGCCCGCGACATCGCCAGTCACCCGGAACGCCTGCAGGCCGTGGATGCTGACTTCGTCCAGCGACTCCAATCGCTGGTCGGCGGCGTCGATGTCGATCTCGATGCCGCCCTGTCGGCAGACGATGAATGAGCGCGGACAAGCCCGCGCCCTTGGTCATTCACGGCTGGACGGTTTTCGCTCACCCGCTGTTCCTTGCCCAGATTGAAGCTTTGGCCCAGCAGGTCGAAGCGTTCAAGCAAAAGGACCACGTCGGCTACGTGAAGAAGAACGCCAGCAAGCGATTGGCGGCGGTGACCGCGCTGGCGTTCGACGTCATCCCGCAAGACCCGGCGCGGCCGGAATACCGGCAGGGCAACACCCTCGGCGAGGATCACAAGCACTGGTTCCGGGCCAAATTCTTCCAGCAGTACCGACTGTTCTTCCGCTACCACGCTCAAACCAAGATGATCGTGTTCGCTTGGGTCAACGATGAGGACACGAAGCGTGCCTACGAGAGCAGCGACGACGCCTACAAGGTGTTCCGCAAGATGCTGGAAAGCGGCCATCCGCCAGACGACTGGAACCGGTTGCTCGCCGAAGCACGGGCCGAGGGCCAACGCTTGCAGCAATTTGCCGCTGGCATTGCACCGTAAGGCTTGGCTTCCGTGGCGAACAGAGTTGTCATGGGGTCATCAGTCTTGGAGAAGAAGGTGAGGGAGATGGACGGAGAACGGTTCGATTCCGCCCCGTGTCCGAACAAATGTCCGTGCTTTCGGATGAAATGGCACTATTTCGGCCATTTGTCCCTGAAGGCGTATCCTGCAACCGAACCCGCGTCCGCCTTCCAAGCGAGATAGGCTTGCCGGGTCTGCGGTCTTTGTTTTGCCCCAAATGTCCCCGCATGCGGCGCGATTCACACCAGTCGCGCCAAACCGTTCCGCAAGCACGATGGCTTCCATGTAGCGCTGGGCATGCGGAGAATCACGGCCTTAATCGACGCATAATATGCGGTGCATGGTTGCGCATGCGGCGAATGCGGCGCATAATTGCCGCATGAAAAGCGGAGATTATGCCTATATCTGGCGGGCTGACGGCTGGCCGGATTGGCGCTACGACCTGAGCACTTTGGCTGCCCCGATGGCGGAAGTCAGCCGGGCTCAAGGGCTGCTGCTCGGTCGCCTGGCCGACATCGGGGTGACCCTGCGCAGCGAGGCCAGCCTCGTCGCCCTCACCGACGACGTGGTCAAGACCAGCGAGATCGAGGGCGAGCACCTCGATATCGAGTCCGTGCGCTCCTCCATTGCGCGCCGGCTCGGCGTCGACATCGGTGCACTGGCGCCCGTCGATCGGCACGTCGAAGGCGTGGTCGAAATGGTATTGGATGCGACCGCGAACTGCCATGCGCCGGTGACCAGGGAACGCCTCTTCGGTTGGCATGCAGCGCTGTTCCCGACAGGTTATTCAGGCTTATCGAGAATCACGGTTGGCGCCTGGCGGGATGACGCCAACGGACCGATGCAAGTGGTGTCGGGACCGATCGGTCGCCAGCGCGTGCATTTCGAGGCGCCGCCGGCCGAGTGGCTGGAAACTGAGACCGTGCGCTTCCTCGACTGGCTCAACGCCGATAGGGGCGAGCCGCCGCTCCTCAAAGCTGGTCTTGGACACTTGTGGTTCGTCACCTTGCATCCCTTCGACGATGGCAACGGCCGGATCGCCCGCGCGATCGGCGATCTGCTGCTGGCGCGCGCCGACGGCAGTCCACAACGGTTTTACAGCCTGTCGGCGCAGATCCAGCGCGAGCGCAAAGCCTATTACGACATCCTGGAGCGAACCCAGAAAGGAACGCTCGACGGGACCGAGTGGCTGGCCTGGTTTCTGGCCACGCTGCATCATGCCGTCGACCAGGCGCAGCACACGCTAGACGCAGTCCTGACGAAGGCGCACTTCTGGCGGCGCTTCGCCAGTACGCCGATGAACGAACGGCAGGTGAAGCTGCTCAATCGCCTGCTCGACGGCTTTGACGGGAAACTGACCAGTAGCAAATGGGCAGCGATCGCTAAATGCTCGCCGGACACGGCGCTGCGCGACATCAACGAACTGGTTGAGCGCGGTGCACTGCGCAAATCCGCGGCCGGAGGTCGCAGCACCAGCTACGAATTGAACGGCCCGCAGGAGGTATGACAACCGGCTTGGCTTCGCCAGCGAAGAGCGTTGTCATAGCGGGTGTGCAAGGAGAAAGGGAAAGAAGATGCGCTACCTCGTGATGACCGAAAGGCAGGTCGTCGCCCGATGGAAGGTCAGCCTGAAAACCCTGCGGCGCTGTGGTGGAGGGCAATCCGTATTTCGCGGATTTCCGTGCGGCCTTATGGCCGCGCCCTCCCGCCGCCAGTCAACGGATCCATGAAATACTATGGGATTTGGAACTATTCCAGACTGTTCAGGAAGCCGCCGCCCTGACTCTGGCCTTGGAATGGCGTCTGGGGATAGCCCGGCTGCCCTGTGCGGTGGGGGCGATGGCATGGCAACCATTGTCGTTCTGCGCGGCCTGGTGCATGGCCTGCATCAACACCAGGACCTGCTACTGCTCGCTCTGAATATTGAGGGCCAGTTCCTTGAGGTCCAGGAACCATTCTCTTCTGCCATACCGTTCCCCAACTACTATGTTGCATCCAACGGCAGTATTGTTGCCTGGCTTGCCAAGTTGTTGGTCATTCAACCATGTATTGCAAATAGCTTTTTTACCCTCAAAACGCAAAACATCCGGGGTGGTCGAAGCCACCCCGGACGAATAATGATGATCACCTCCTTGCTCTGGGACGGGCGCCAACCCGTCGTTGCTGTCCGCGAATCCACCCCCCGCCAAGGGAGCCGATCCGTCTCCGATACCCGCCGCCAAGCGGGTTTTTCCATCCTGTGCATTACCTGTCGTCTTTCGTTGGGGAAGGGGTCTCCTTCCTTTCCAATCCGGTTTCGGTCAAATCCCCGGACCGTTATCCCTGTCATGCAGGGCCAGCTACTCAACCACGCTCCCCCAGTGCCAAACGCTTTTATCGGCGTTCCGGTCTCCCTCCAGGTGCCACCCCGGAGCCGTGCACTGGTTCCCACGTTAGACCGCGACTACTGCGATCACACACGCCATCTCCTCACCTATTACACTAGCCGTACGGCTCCCGCTTCCGGTTTCCGCCCGGGAGAGATTCCAAAGTCCCTGGGCGTACTCATGTAATGGTTTCCAGATTTGACCACCAGGACACTGCAGGTCCTGGCAATGGCTTGCTGATCTCCACTTCGCACCCGCCCGACCCCTGTTGTGGGACCTGGGTGCTTTCGCCGCTTGAGCTATTCGCCGACCTCCGAAGCTTGCGCCCCAGAGTGCCGCCATCCCCAGACTTCTCCTGGATGGCTTACCCCCTCACGGGTGGTACTGACGCCTTCGGCTGTGGTACCGGTTCGACCCTTACGGGCCGCCCCGGAGCGGGACTGGCCACCCGCTTTCGTCTGCGGTCAGGGTGATTCCGGTTGCCCGGAGACCCGTTTCCGTGTCGCCCAATCTCAGGCCCTTGCAGCCTCGGATTGGGTCGAATCCAGGGGGGTGAGCCCTGGAAGCGCCCGTTGCAACCGGACGAGCCCCATTACGGGCATCCGGCTACGGGCAATGCGGCAGGTGACGGTTGGCGGCCGGCACCTGAAGGATGGTTATCGGAGTTCGGGATGCGTTGGCGCACACCCCTGCCCTCCTGAATCTGGCGGCAGTAGAGGATGTGGCGGCATCCGGGTCTCGATAGCGTTTCCGTTGGGACCTGCCAAGTATAGACACGTTATCCGCAGTTCCGGCCTTCCCTTTATTCCTTGCTATGGAATCTCTAGTAGTGTGCTGCGCACTTGGAGAGGTTCCCCGGAAGCACATTGTGCTTTCGGGGCTTGCCCGCGGCCTGGCCTTCCGCCGTACATACGCCCTGCGGACCATCCGGCATCCCGGATCTTGCGAAAAGGGTGCCTATATTTCCTGTCGCCATTTAGATAGTGCCTGACAGGAAAAGAGAATTTTTGAAATTCTGTCGCTAGCAAATCGAACGGGATGGCCATTTGATGGAATTATAATGCCAGTTTTTTGCAATGGCGGAAGATCGTGACGCTTTTTTTGACGAATACCGTAGATTTTTGACAGCCGTTCCCCTTGGAAGTTCTGCAATGTTTCAAAAAATATGTGGGTTAAGCCGATTTTCGGTATATACATCGCTGCTCAGCCTCCTGGGTCATCAAAACAGCTCCCAAGCGA
>JBBIUH010000113.1:0-5433 GCA_037440305.1 Acidithiobacillus sp. | reverse complement strand
GACCAGATCATCCGCAAAACGGGCATACTCGATGTAAACATACTTTCCGCGATGCGTAGCCTCTTTTGCCCGCTCCAGCATACAGTCCACCTCGGTGAGATAGATGTTACTGAGCAGCGGTGAAATCGGCCCGCCTTGTGGCGATCCTTCTTCCGTTCGCGTCACAACCCCTCCCGCCATGAAGCCCGCGTTCAGCCATTTACCGATCAGGCGCAGGATGACCTGGTCTCCAATCCGACGGGCCACCATTTTCTGTAGCCAATCATGTTGGATGTGGTTGAAATATCCTCGGATATCGGCCTCGAACAAGTGTCCTACCTTCTTCGTCACGATCACCGCACGCAACGCCCGGAGAGCGTCGTGGGGGGTTCGTCCCGGCCGGAATCCATACGAGCATTCCAGGAAATCCGCCTCAAACACCGCTTCCAATATCCGTGCAACCGCCCTTTGCAGCAGGCGGTCCTCAACCGTCGGTATGCCCAACGGCCTCGTTCCCGCCTTGCCAGGTCCCTTCGGGATTTCCACGCGGCGTACCGGTGGTGCTCGATAGCTTCCCTGCTTCAGGCGACTGCATAAATCCTGGACCCGTTTGTCCAAGTCGCACTCAAACTCCTTCGCCGTCTCGCCATCGACTCCGCTTGCACCTCGCCGGTTCATCTGCTTCCAGGTCTCTTTCAGAAACTCCGGGGTGATCAGATGCGCCAGCGCGGTGAAGCGTAGCTTCGGTTCTGACTTCGCTTTCCCAACGATCTGGTCCAGTTGTGTGGACATCCTGTTCCTACCTCTGCGTGCAGGGAATGTTTCCCCGGACCAGCTACTCAACCTGCCCCGCCGCTTCCCCCTGTACGCGGCTTTCCCGCGCTCCGAGTACTACCAGCGAGTCCGACTTCCACCGTCGCGTTTGTCTTCCTCAGGATGGTCCTTTCGGTCAACATACTCGGCCCAATGCCGCTAGGCCAAGACGGCGGTGGACCTCCCAGGTGCCATGACGCTTCCTTTTCTGTCCATGCCGTGCTCTCAGACCCCGCCGGAGTCTCCAGCGACCATCGCCCTTGGCGGTCGCCTATTGTTGCCTTCCAGGTTTTCGACCCTGTCGGCCTCCGGTTGTGTAACGAGGCTCCATCGCTTCACTTGCGTTACGGCCTGGACATCGCTCTGTCTACGCTTAACTCATGTCGTTACCTTCATGAGCCCAAGACTCGATTCCCGGTGGGGCGGCTCGTTCCCCTTGCCGGGGCGGGAATTGCACCCGCTGAAAGCGCCTGGCTTAACCTGGCGCACCAAAGAACCCTTTGATATCCGCCTCGACGATCCACTGTGTGCGCTCTATCGTTATCACTTCGGCCATCCTGCGCAAGGCTTGGTGAGCGTTACGTCCCGGTCGAAATCCATAGGAGCAGTCGCGGAATTCCGGCTCCCAGATGCTTTGCAGTATCTGGCTCAGACGGTCTTGCACGATGCGATCCTCAAAGCTGGGTATCCCCAGTGCGCGATGACCCCCGCTCGCCTTGGGTATGTACACCCGCCGCGATGGCTTCGGTCGGTAGCCTAGCCGACGCAGCCGCGCCGACAGGCCCCCTAGACGGTCTTGCAGGTCTTCCGCATAGTCCGCCTTACGCACCCCATCCACTCCGGGAGCTTTGTTGGCCGCTTGGCGTTCAAAGCTTTCCCGGAGCCCTTCGGGGTCGGTCAACATCCCCATCAGCGCGTTGTATTGCTTCTGGGGATTTTCCCGTGCCCATTGTTATTTCCCTTAACATCCAGAACAAGGTTCTCACGTTTCATACCAAAGCCTGAGTTGAAATCATGCCGCCTTTACACCGGCTGCCACCGGGCCCGTAAACAGGTAACGTCCCGACTCATCCTGGAATATCGGACCGACTCCAGTTTTGACAGCACTTATCAGTCTAACGATGCGTCATCGGACGGTTCACTTTCGTTCATCTTCTCAACACATACCTGACATCTTGACGATGCCTTTTCCACAGTCGCTCACTACCACGCCTTTTGTGCGCAGCAGCACTGGGCGGTTTGAAGCCTGCTCCTGCAAGCCGACTCCGGGAGACCTCCTCCCATCTTCAGTACAACACTGCAAACTCACGTTTGCGTTCGTGACACACAACCGACGGGCGGCTAGGAAATGGTGTATTTATGGGGAATGAACGGCTCTCACTAATGCAACGGTCAAGAAGACCGCACCTGGACGGCGACCTGCAGCAATGCCATCAATGTCTGGTTCTCCTGTTCCAGCACAGCCCCTTTCTCCACTGCACCTTCCTCATCGCCCGCGTCGTAAAGGGCCTTGGCTTCCCGTGCCAGGGCATGCAGGCGAATGTGCCGTGCCAGCAGTTGCTGGTAGAAGGCCGTATCGCTCCCGTACAGGAGTCTCCCCTCCCCCTGCAGCCAGAGTCCCAGGTGACATTGCCGTTCCGCTTCCGCTTCGGTGACTAGGGCGGGAAAAGGAAGCTGGCCGCGCAGTGCCCGGAGAAAGCTTTTAACTCGTTGATTATGAACGTATATTAAGCCAATGCGGGGGGGGGGTAGTAATATCCTTTCCGAACAAAGGCTTATACATCCCCACCCAGTCCGGGACACCCTCCGGCGCCATGGGCCGGGCAATGGCATAGCCTTGCAGGCAGTGGCACTGCAAGTGGCCGAGCATGTCGGCGTGTTCGACCGTTTCCACCCCTTCGGCAATCACTTCCAGGCCCAGGAGCCGGGCACTGGTGACCACCCCGGAGACGATGGCGTAGTCCTTGGGATCGTTGATGATGTCGCGCACGAAGCTTTGGTCTATCTTGATGGTCTGGGCAGGGAGCTTCTGCAGATAGGTCAACGAGGCGCTGCCGGTGCCGAAGTCGTCGAGGGCGATCCGCACGCCCAGGCGGTTACAGGCCAAAAGGGTTTCCCGCGCCCGGATGAAATCCAGCAAGGGGGCGGTTTCGGTCACTTCGATCTCGACAGCGGATGGTGGCAAGTCCGGATGGGCGGCGAGGGCGGCCTCTAGATCGGAGAGAAAGTGCTGGTCCAGAAGGTGGTGGGCGCTGATGTTCACCGCAACGCGCAAGGCCAGCCCCTGCCGATGCCAAGTCTGGGTTTGGGTCAAGGCGGTGTCGAGCACGAAACAGCCGATGCGCCGGGCCAGGTGCCGGGCGTCGAGGGCGCTGGCGAAAGCGGCCGGCGGCAGCGGGCCGCGCTCGGGGTGGTCCAGCCGGATCAGAGCCTCCACGCCGACCGGGCCGTTGTCAATCTCCACCACGGGCTGATAGTGGAGCAGCAAACGCCCAAGATTGAGCGCTGTTTCCGTCATCTTCCGTACCTCCATGGCCTCTTCCTGGAGCTTGTCCATAGGCCAGTCGAACCATTCGTGCTTATCCGGTTAGCTCCCAGACCTACCAGATGTAGTGGGTCGAGACTTTTCAGCGTAAAGCTCGGCGTAGGTGGGCGCGGTAACGTCTCCCGCAATGCGTTGAATGGGTAGAAACGGCGGTTGAAGCGAAACGTGAACTCGTTGAGGTACGCCTGTAGATGCTGCGGGCTGACGCCATGATGGATACCGCGCAGCCAGGTTTTGAGGTTGGAAAATACGAGATGAATGATGGGTATGAACTCTTCGGCAGCGAGCGCGGGAACGACAACTCAAGCCGCTCAAGCATGTCAATAGCCATGGTTGCTCCAGCGTAATGCAGAGGCTCTACATACTACCGGTAGTGGGCCTGGGAGACAACCGGATAAGCACGAAATGAATGTTCAATCTTTCCAGATGCGCCCTGGATCATTCATAGCCCGCCCCGATAGTTGAGCGATACTTCGGCGCATTGCGGACAGACGTAAACACCCACCGCCATTTTCTTCTCGAAGGCTTCTTCGCCGTCCGTTGCCATTTGCCCGCCCATATTCTGCATGGGGGTCTGGCAAATGGGGCATGGTACGGCCTGTGCTTCGTGATGTTCTCCCAATCCAAGCATGGTGTTCTCCTGGTGTTGTGCGACAATTCTCAATCTCTTCGGGTCAGATTCCCCGCTGCTTGCAGCGAAAGCTAGCAAAAAGAGGCTGAGGGAATACCTCGCAGCTTGCTGCGGGGATTTTTATTGCCAGTTATCAGGAACTCGTTGATTCGTCCTGAAAATTATCCATCAGATCACAACCGCCCAGATCATCCAGATCAAATTCTGTATGCTCTGGCGGCAGAGGAACTGGCGTGCCGTCCCGATTCCAGATTTTTTCCGCCATCCATCGGCCATTGGCAACACGGCCAATAACGCGCCAACTGCCGGTAGCCGTGTAATATTCCGTGGATTCGTCCATTTCGTCATAATACATAGATAAAGCCTCGTGTTACTGATTGTTAGTCCAGTTCTTTCCTCAGCGGCATTTGCAGGGGTGCCCGCTATACCCAGTTTTCCAGTATGAGCGGCGCTTCAATTCGCTGGTAATGGCGACTGTTATTGGTGACCAGTACAGCGCCGGCGGACAGCGAGTGTGCGGCGATCATCATATCCAGTTCGCCGATCGGTTGTCCTGTGCTGACAAGCTGGTGGCGGATGTCGGCATACCAGTCTGCCGCATCGGTGTCCCATGGCAAGACGCGGACGATTTTCAGGAACTGTCGTACCGCCAGGTGCAGGCGGTGATCGGATGGCAAGCGCTTCAACCCGTATTGCAACTCGGCCCGTGTCATCACCGAAATGCAGACCATCGACGGCACAAGGGCCACCAACCTGCTCTCTATCGTGGGTGACTTGCCCTTGATAAGGTAGCTTGCCGTGTCGGTATCCAGCATGTGTAGCATAATTAGCGGCTCCCCTTGCTGTTTGTGGAAAGCTCATCATCGAAGACCCCATGCTCTTGTGGTAATACATTCAGCGGGCGTTCAGCCATGAAGTCAGTCGGCACATTGATGGAATACAGCAACTCGAAAAACTCGTTCCAGGTCTTGGCGCCAGGCCGGTTCGACAGCAGGACATCACCGGTCGCATCGTCGCGGGTGACATACACCTTGTCACCTTCGAAACGAAATCCCGCAGGAAGACGAACCGCCTGGCTGGCACCGTTCTTGAACAGCTTTGCAACGCGCGTCTCAATCATCTTAATCTCCCTCATCGGTTGCGATATATATGCAATAGTATATACCATGAATCATGAAAGCCCAACATTTTTCTCAAGGGACCCCTGCTAGCGATCTGATGGATCGCGGGGCTTTTCGCGCTTCTTGGTAAAGCATGACTATTCTCCAAAAAAGGATCCTGATATCGCGGTAGAGATATCCATTACTGGACACCCCCGCACAGATCCCGGCGGGCGCGATTCACGCACCGGGCTCCCACCTCGGGTGTTTGGCGGCAAACCTTTGGTTTGGCCATGGGTGAAGGATGCGTGGTGCTGGTAACCACGCTGCAGCAAGTTGCGTCATTCGGTCCCATCTGGTGAAAT
>JBBIUH010000112.1:0-5480 GCA_037440305.1 Acidithiobacillus sp. | reverse complement strand
CTTCTCCCAACCACTTGCCGGGCATCACGTCCTCCTTGATTCAAGGTCAAGGACGCTACTTTACCCCCTCATCCAAACGCCCGCCCGGCGTCGGGTCCTACCGGCCATCGTAGTTGTCGTCGACCGGTCAAGATAATTGTCGCTGAGCAGACGCCAGTACGGATTGTCCCACTGACTTCGGCTCGAATGCCGTGTAATAACGGTAGAGGGTAAAATCCTTGGCCAGTCTTTCCGGACTGAGTCCGCGATCGGCCGGTATTCTTTGGCTCAACGCCGCCACATGGCTTTGCAAGCCCACCGTCGCCCGCACCCCGGTTTCACCAAAGAGATCATACAGGGTGTGTTTCGGGCTTCTGGAACAAACGTGACGATGGTAACGCGCAAGCGCGCTGTATAACAGTTCGTCGGGATAAATTTCCGGGAAATAGGCCAACACGGGTGGCTTTTTCAGCTCGCGAGATCGGCCATCGGCGGTTTAACGGCGCCCGCCGCAAGCAATGCATCATAAGCGGATACGCCCTCTTTTTTGGCCGAGATGATCGTCCGGAGGTCCTGCGCATCCACGGGAAGTGGTGGTGTTTTCGCGGTTTTAGTAGCGCTTGTCGTCGACTTGCACGGTTTCTTAGAGGGATTGGCGGGTGCGCGATCACGTAATTTAGCCGTAATAATGCCCACGAGATCTAGCGCAGACAGGCCCGGATGCTCTGCTTCGGCTTCCGCCACCAGGATTTCCGCGATGTCCCCAGCCAACCCGAGCTGCGCCAAGATAGGCAGAAGGATGCCGCGCACATCCAGATTCGTGCTTGCCGCCTTTTCGGTCGTGGCCGAAGCCACCGGACAGCGGGTGGCGAGGACAGGTTGCCCTGGCATGCAACTCAGCGCGTCGCTGAACACCTGCAGAACCTGGTCCTGCATGGGGCGGATGTCATCATATTGTGCGATCGCCTCGCGATCCCCACGTTTCAACGCATTGATCATGGGCGCGATAAGCCGCATGTGTTCACTAGCCACCTGCCGCAGCAGACCAGCGTCGATACGTTCAGGGCGACGGTTCAGAACCCCGAGCTGAATGGCGCGCAGTTGCGCCATCATGAAGAGATTGATCAACACGTCCACAATCCCCTGGCTCTCTTCATATAGCACCTGACGGACTTCGTCGGTGAGCGGCGATATCTCCCGCGTCCACTGGTAGGCCCACATACGCTCGACAAAATAATTCCAGGTCGGCTCGTTCTCCATGCGCTCCCAAACCAGACTTCCCAGACCGCTCGCGCGACGTGCCTGCCGGAAGTCTCCCTGCAACAGGGGCAGCGCGCCCATCGTGCCGATGAGGATCACCGGGATACCAATGGTGTTCACCAGGGTCACGAGGAAGTTCAGCAGCGCTTCGGCTCCAGTACCCGGCGCTTCCCGAATGTGCTGGATTTCATCGACAATCAGCACACCCAATGCGTGCAGGTTCGCGACATGCGCCATATGCACCATCATCTCATCGACAGATCGCCGGCTACTCCCAAATTGCGCGCTATAACGCGTGCCCAACAAGTCATCCATGCTCCGAAAGAAGCTGATGCAAAGCTGCTTGGGCGACCCTTTGTGCGGACTATCCAGCTTGAGCCAAACCACCTGGTCGAGACTGCGGGGCTCGGCATGGTGAATTTTTTGCGGATATAACTCCAATATTCTGGCCATGCCGTAGCTTTTGCCAATGCCGGAACATCCAATCAGCGCAAAACTGCTCGCGGTTGACCGGACAGAACGTCCGCCGGCCATGAGATCCTTTTCAAATACCCGGGTAGCGCCTTCCCGGACGCGGCGGGTATAGTCAGCCGTGGTGGGGTTGCGGCACAGATAACCTTGACGGATCAGAAGGCCAAATTTCGCTTCCAAGCTGAGGTGGGTTTCCAGCGGCTCAAAATAGCCTTTAAGCCGCGAGATGCAATGCGCGCGCAGATGCGCGGGATAATCGCGTTCCGCGGCGTTGAAGACGGGTGGAGCCGCCATGGCCAGCAAGGCATCATGCGTTGACATGGGAGGCGGCAATTTCGCGATAAAGGGGTTATCCCGATATTCGGGCAACGTGAGGCCCTCATCCGCCGTGGTCGTCATCACCCTGATCCTCCCGTTGCCCGCGCATAATATCCGCTATCCCGGGGAGACGATAATCGTCGGCCTCTTTTGTTTTGGGAAAAGGCAGCACCGCCGCAGTTCCCGGTGCGTCCTCACCGGGAGGAAGCATCCTGAAAGCCTCCCGCTTTCTGTTTTCCTGACTCTCCTTGCGGCGATTTTCGCGGATGTTTCCTGTCCGCTCACGCGCGCTGTCAGAGGGTGGGGGTGCTTCCGATCGCATGGCTTCCGCTTCATTCACGATCTCCTTAATTTTTTCATTTAAGTTGATGCGGCTACGAAGGGCTTGCGGCTCATGCTTCCTTTGGCTTCGCCTCTCTTCGCCATTTACCTGAAGAATTTCCCATAGCATTCGACCCCGATGATGACGGCTTTTCTCTGTGAGCGTGCAGGGGATAAATTTCCCGCGCTTGACGTCGTCGTGCAGATAAATCTCGTCCATGTGGCGAGGATCATAGGAGATTCGGACTTTCCAGCGCCCCTTTTGGCGTGCGCGTTCGAACCAGTGCTCTTCCATCGCCTTTTCACAGGTATAAAAGCAGGTCGCATAGCGGATTCCTGTAGCGGTGACGGTCGCATCGTCGCTCGGCATCAAGCTCAACTGGACGTTTTCCGGCGCGAATGCGCGTAAGCTGCCACTACGACGGGCAACACCCCACTCCCACAACTCGCAAGGAATTGCCGGCACCCGGTCGGCGATCATATCCGTTGACTTTTCATATTCATTGAGCGGGTGCTGATTGTTGTAATACAGGATGCAGTAGAGAATGATGCGGGTGAACTGGTCTATATCGAGAGTCGCGTCGAGCCGATAGTCCCTGGCGCCGCGCTCTTGGTAATCCGGAGCAACAAAGCCCGGCGTAAAGGCCTTGAAACGCGCGGGAAGCAAACGAAACCGCTGTTCCACGACGCCTTTCCAGTCCGCGCGGTACGGTGCGGCATTCTCGACGTGCACCTGATAATTCTTGATGAGCGTCTCTATGGTCTTGCCCGCAATTTCGCCCTTATCGCCCAGCAATACGTCGGGCATGGCCTGACACGGCCAATCCGCCTCCTGAATATCAACACCGAACTGACGGCAATAGGCCACTTTTGACGTTACGGCATTCGTCAGCGCCATCATCGCGCTGACCCAGGACGGACCTTCCAGGCCCACGTATACGCCCGTAATCATTCTGCTGAAGACGTCTATCACGATATAGAGTACGGGTCGCCCCACGATCATGGTGCGGTCGTATCTGGAAACCAGGTATACGTCCGCGATGGTGGCATCAATCTGATAACGCGATGCCGGGCCAACGGTTTCGGCCGTGGAGGATCCCAGGATTGCCCGCATATCCTTGTCATATACTCTGGGGGTGCGGCGTATACGGTCCAGACGGAAGACGTCGTTATCCTTCTCATACCAGTAGCGGAATTGCCGCAAGCTGGGAATATCTTTTTGCGGAACCAGTTCCTGCTGGCCGGTGTGCTCGTTGATGACGCGTTCGCAAAAATTATCGGCGATCAGCTCGTTGTAGGCACCCCGAAAATCCAACTGACTATTGGTGATGAACTTCTTTGTGGCAACGGCGCGAAATAGCTGCCGCATCTCTGACGTCACGTTGACGCCCAGATCGTCTCGATCAGGAATGCGGCCGCGTTTTTTTTCAGAGACGGACTTGTCTTTGCCCCGCCCACCACACCGCGCATAATCAGGCAGTAGAGCGTTGGGTGTCATGCCGCGCTGCCAGTACCGGCGCAAAAAACGGTAAATCGTTTGCTTGGTTACTCCAGATTCTTCCATGCGCCTTCTAACCGCTTCACTACGGGCAATGGCGTCAAAAATGGCCGGTTGATCAAAAATCAGCGGACGAATCGTCTCCCAAGCGGAGTCGCGTTTGTCCCGGTACATCTCCGATATGTTTTCATCCGCTAGTGCGAGTAGCCATGGGTCATTCTCAACCACACGCCACTCGCCGGCATCGCGCATCTTCTCTATTTCTTCCGCTTGGTAGAATTCTGGCAGGGCACTGGCATCGCGAATGTCGATGGCATATAGACCCCGCATTCCGGGATCAATCCAGAGCACACGCTCAACTCGGTGTTCCTCTGGAAACTCCAGCAAAAGATTCACAGACAAATCCTTCATCCGCTGGCCCTCCTGGATTCATCCGTGGGCACCTGAAATTGACGCAATGGCCAGGTGTCCGTAATAGCCGTATCCATGGGACAGGAAATCACCTTCCGTGCCAAGAGGTGACGGATAAGCAGGAGACTGTCGCCCACATGCATAGCAAGTTGCTGGTCCATAGCCAGGCAGAATCGCCTCAAGGTGGTTGCCGGATGGGACGGGAGTGCCCGCAACAGCAGACGTGCCTTTTCTTGATAGTAACCTTCGTAAGGCGCGGTCAATTGGTCAAGTGTAATATAGGGATGAAGCCATGCAATGTTGGTAACCATAGCTTCGGGGATATCTCGCTCAGTGATGATTCCCCAGTCCACGCCCTGCTGTACCCAATAGCGCCGTTCGATTTCCAGTTTATCAATGACGCGAGGTTTCTCGAGTTCGCTGGCGGGCTTGACGGCACGGGCCAACTGCCTCAGCTTCCCTTCATAAGCGATATCGACCAAAAAATCCGTAGTCATGACTATTTCTGTAGTGGCGTCTTGTGGATGCTTTATCTCGAGATCCGCGGCAATACGGCGGGTGTATTCACGGTCGAGGGGATACTGCTCGCGGATGTCCGTAACGGTATCCGCCCAGTCAAACTGGTAAAAAGCATCTCGCTCAATGTCGGAGAGGAAGTGGTGTACGCGGCCGGTCTTGATTCCGGCAATTCGATGTGAGCGGCCATGGGAGGCCACATCCTGTATGGTCAGCCACGGCTTGTAACTTGTACCGCGGCCGCGCCCTCGCCCTTCTTTCTGGAAGCGCGCGATTTTGTCTTCATCAAACGCATAACGCCGGCGAGCCATAGCAGGTATCCCCAACCTGATGATCTGTGAGTCAGCATACACCTTCACTCCAAAGCTGAAAACACAGGATGATACTTTTTTGTCGGGGATGATACTTTTTTGTTCAGGATGAAACTATTTTGTCCGGGATGATACTTTTTTGTCCGTTAATAAAAGTAACCACACCGAACCGCCCCATTACTCCACCGTCACGCTCTTCGCGAGGTTACGCGGCCGGTCCACATCTGTGCCCTTCACCAGCGCCGCGTGATAAGCCAGCAATTGCACCGGGATAGCATGGACGATGGGGGACAGCAGACCGGCGTGGCGGGGCAGACGCATCACATGCACACCCTCGCTGGCGTTAAAGTGGCTGTCCGAATCAGCGAATACATAAAGCGCACCGCCACGGGCGT
>JBBIUH010000111.1:0-5504 GCA_037440305.1 Acidithiobacillus sp. | reverse complement strand
AAAAGACCGTTTGCACGTCGAGGGACGCGCCATTCTTGCGCAGCAAGGCACGTAACTCACGGGCCAACGGGCATTTTTCCGTCTGGTTGAGCTTGGCGACGCGAACCCGGCGGGGATCAAGACGGTTGCCCGCCCCCATGCTGGAAAAGACGGGTAAACCCAGGGTCTGCGCCGTCTGGATAAGGGTCGCTTTGCAGGCGATGGCGTCAATGCAATCCGCAACCACTTCAGCACCGCTGCCCGTCAGCAGGCCTTGGGCATTATCAGCATTGATGAACTCCTGAAAGGTTTCGAGCACGCAATCGGGATGAATATCGCGAATTCGTGCGGCCATCACCGCCACCTTGGGCTGATCCAGCGTGGAATGCAGGGCGGCGAGTTGACGATTGATGTTGGAAATACTGACCACATCGTGGTCAATGAGGGTGATGTGCCCCACCCCGGCACGGGCAAGGTTTTCCGCGACATAGCCTCCGACCCCACCAACGCCGGCAATGAGCACATGGCGATCACGCAGGGTCGCGACAGCAGATGCACCCAGGAGAATCTCGGTGCGGTCAAAAGGATAAGGCATTATGGCGCGTCCTGAAGATGAAATAAGGTAAGAGCGTTTTGCGCAGTGACCTGCGCGATTTCCTGAGCCGGAGTATGCCGCAACTGTGCCAGGCTGGCGATAATTTCGCTGAGATACGCTGGTTCATTGCGGGTGCCGGGATGCGCATGGGGTGTTTGCCATGGGGCGTCCGTCTCTACCAGCAGGGATTCCGCGGGAAGTATGGCCGCCGTCGCCCGTAGATGCTGGGCGCGCGGGTGGGTGAGCGCGCCACCCAGCCCCAACAAAAATCCCATATCTATCAATCGCTGTGCTTGTACGAGGCTACCGGAGAAGCTGTGTAGCACGCCGCGCAAACCAGGGAAGTGACGCAGCGTCAGGATCACCTCTTCCAGGCTCCGCCGGGCATGGAGAATGACCGGCAGCCCCAATTGCTGTGCCATGGCGAGTTGAGTCGTGAAACCTTCCCGCTGGCGGGCAACGTCAGGAGTCCCATCACCAGCATCGAGCCCGATCTCTCCCAGAGCGACCGCCTGGGTCAGGAAGGTAGCCAAGGTCGCGTCCCATTGGTCATCCCGATCATCCAGATAAAGGGGATGCACACCATAGGCCGGATAAAGTCCAGGGTGATGACGACAGCCTTCCTTGAGCCGGTCCCAATACTTCGGGGTATAGGCCGGGACGATGATTTTGCAAACACCCGCCGTTTCTGCGCGGCGCAGAACCGCATCACGATCATCGTCGAAGGCGGCATCATCCAGGTGACAATGACTGTCTATCAGGCCATGCACAGGCAACTCCGCGACATTTTCAGCGCCGACAGTTAAGAGGAGATACCCGCCAATTTTACGGTAACAAAAATCCGGGGTAAACGTGCATTCCGTGCCGGAGTAACACGTTCAGCACTTGCTGCAAAGGGCATCTTGGTCTTAAATGGCCGGATATGGAGACCGCGCTGGAGAAATTATGCGTACGATGACGGCAGATCTGGCCATTTTGGGTAATGGTCCAGTGGCGCGCAGTCTGATTCTCGCGCTGGCGGGCAGCCCGCTGCGAGTGCTGATGCTGGATACCTATCCCCTGGCGCAGGCACGGCCGCGGCTGACAGACCGCACTATCGCGCTGGCCTTGGGTAGTCGGCGCCTGCTCAGCCGTCTGGGGGTAGCCATGCCTCTGGCGGATGCCGCCACTATCCAGACCGTGCAGATTACCCAGCAAGGCATCCGCGGGCAGGTGCGCCTGGAACACAGCCTGCTGAACGCACCGGAGCAAAGACTAGGGGAAGTCGCTGGTCTGGAGACACTGAATGACGCCCTGACCGTGCCGCTGGCGCGTTGTCACACCCTTCAGCAGGAATCACCGGGGCCGTTGCAGGCCCTGCAATGGTTTCCGGATCGGGTGCAACTGGACTGGCCTGATTTGCGAGTCGAGACGGGGCTGACAGTGATTGCCGATGGCGGCCATGGCGAACTGGCACGGCTGGCAAGTCTGCGACGCATGGGCTGGGATCATAACCGTCATGCTATCATCGCCACAGTGACCCCGCGGCAGCCCCTGCCCGGCATCGCCTTCGAGCATTTTCTGGAGAGCGGACCACTGGCCTTCCTGCCTATCGGCAACAACCAATTTTCCATTGTCTGGAGCCTGCGCCCCGGCGATGCCAGCCGTGTACTGGACCTTTCTGATGCAGCGTTTGTGGAGGCCCTGAACCGTCAGAGGCCGCCGCAACTGCCGCCGCTCGTCATGACTGGCCCGCGCAGTGCCTATCCCCTGTTTTTCCAGCGGCTCTGGGCCGAGCCCAGTCAGCGTTTGGCCTTGGTAGGTAATGCCGCACAGACACTGCATCCTTTGGCCGGACAAGGTTATAACCTGGGATTGCGGGATGTGCTGACTCTAGGCGCCCTGCTGCGGGAAGCGGCGCAGCGCGGTGATGATCCGGGGAGTAAATCGCTACTCAGCGACTATGCCCGCATCCGTCGCCGCGACCGGCTGGAAACCATTGCCTTTACCGAAACGATGAACCGTCTGTTCAGCAGCCCGCGTCTGCCGCTGCGCCTGGCACGGGCCGCGGCTCTGGCGCTACTGGATCAGATACCGCTGGGGAAGCGGGAACTCGCGGCGCGGCTGGCTGGCATTCATCTCCCGGCGCAAAGCGCCATCCCGGATTTGGCTGTGGGCGGAACCTATGTCGGATAGTGCCAACTACGATCTCATCATTTCCGGCGTCGGCATGGTCGGTGCCAGCCTCGCCCTGGCAGCCCAACAGGCGGGGTTGCGCGTTGCCGTGTTTGAAAAACGCAGCACCGCGGCATGCGCGGCGGCGGATCCCCTTGATCGCGCTAGCTTAATCGCCACCGGGTCCGGGCGTTTTCTGGCCAGCGTGGGCATTGATCTCGCTCTGCTGGGCAGTGCCGTGGAACGCATGCGGGTCTGGGATGGGGAAGGCTCGGGTAGTATTCATCTGGATGCCGAAGAAGGTGGAGAAGACCGGCTCGGGCACATTGTCGAGAATCGACGCATGGAACAAGCCCTGCACGCTACGCTGGAAGGCGCTGGGCTACACATTCATTACGGACGGGAAATCACTAGCGCCTTTGCCGACAGCAAAGCCATGTACGTCACCGATGCCTCGGGGATGGAGTTCCGCGGCACCCTGCTGGCCATTGCGGAAGGCCGACAGTCGCCTTTGCGCAAAACGCTCATTCAGGCACTGGTTTTCCGGGAAGATTATGGGCAGGATGCCATTACCGCCACGGTCTGGATTGAAAAACCCCATCGCCACATCGCCTATCAGCGCTTCCTCCCCACCGGCCCGTTGGCGGTATTGCCCTTCAGCGACGACGCGGACGGCAGGGCCCGCGCCTCCATCGTCTGGAGCGCAAAACATGCCCGTGCGCGTCATCTGATGAACATGGATGATGCCCAGTTTCTCCGCGAACTGCATCAGGCGTTCGGGCCACAACTGGGACATTTCCAACACATCGGACGACGCAGCAGTTATCCGCTCTCGGGCCTGCACAGCAGCCGTTATGTCGGGGAACGCAGCGTGTTGCTGGGGGATACCGCCCACGGCGTCCACCCGCTAGCGGGCCTGGGGGTGAATCTGGGGTTTCGTGATGCTGAACAACTGATGAAGGTCATTACCGCAGCCCGCCAACATCATGAGGACTGGGGCGAAGCCGCCGTGCTGCGTCGCTATCAAAGTGCGCGGCGGCCTGATAATCTCGTCACCGTATTGGCTTGCGGCGCCCTCAGTCATCTTTTCTCCAACCGCAGTCGTGGTCTCGCCCGACTGCGCGACTTGGGGATGCTGGGGACGGGGGCGATCACTCCGGTCAAACGTTTTCTCATCCGTCAGGCCATGGGCCTTTAAGGAGACTGTAGATGCAACACCGTATTGCTGACGATATCGCCGCCGCCATTGGCGACACCATCGCCCGTTTAGGGACGGTCAAGGAAGATGTGGACAAGCAGGCGCGCGCCATGCTCTCCAATACGCTGGATCGTCTGGATCTGGTCACTCGCGATGAATTTGATGTGCAGCAGGAACTGCTCTCCCGCCTTGCCGCGCGAGTTGCCGTGCTGGAAGATCGCCTCGACGCCCTGGCGCCCAAGACGATTGTAGACGAAGACGCCAGCAAGGATTGAGCTTTGCCGCTGGCGATAGTCCATAGCCGAGCCCTTACCGGGGTACAGGCGGCGGGCGTCACCGTGGAATGCGATCTGGGTCCCGGCCTGCCCACCTTTGCCGTCGTCGGTCTCGCCGAAACGGCGGTCAAGGAAGCCCGGGACCGGGTGCGCTCGGCCATTCAGAACAGTGGCTTTGAGTTTCCGGCGCGGCGTATGGTCGTCAATCTGGCCCCAGCCGACCTGCCCAAAGAAGGTGGCCGCTTCGATCTGCCCATGGCTATCGGTATTCTCGCCGCCAGCGGGCAACTTCCTGCGACCGCACTGGAAAAACTGGAGATGATTGGCGAACTGGCGCTGGACGGCAGCCTGCGTCCGGTGACGGGCACGCTCTCCAGCACACTGGCAGCGGGACAAGCCCATCGTGCCATTCTGGTACCGCAAGGCAATGCCCAGGAAGCTGCTTTCGCCCAAAGCACTCCGGTTTTTGCCTGCGCGAATCTGGCAGAGGCCGTCGCCCACCTGCGCGGCACGGATCGCCTGCCCGAGGTCATCTCCGATGCGGAGGCCCTGGAATCCGCCATTCCCTACCCCGATCTGCGTGACGTACGCGGTCAGGAATCGACCAAGCGGGCGCTGATTGTCGCCGCGGTAGGCGGACATCACCTGCTCCTGTCCGGCCCGCCGGGCACCGGCAAAAGCATGTTGGCGGCGCGGCTGCCCGGCCTGCTGCCCCCTCTGCGCCGCAACGAGGCGCTGGAAGTAGCCGCCATCCACAGCCTGCAAGGAAGCGGCTTTGATATTCGCCATTGGGGTAGACGCCCGTTCCGTAGCCCCCACCATAGTGCTTCTTCAGCGGCACTGGTGGGCGGGGGTTGTGATTTCCATTAATTGTTGCTACATTCCACCAATTGCTGCTACACGAATTCCAGCCACCCAAAATAAGGGCGCGCCGGGCATTATGCTTTTTGCGAGAGGCAGGATATACATCAGTGCGCAAATTCGAGTACGAACCAGTAGAGTGCCAATCGGCACCATTTTCTCTGCACTCGCTCTCCGGCTACCCACTAGGCCATCGGCACTTGGCAGTGATGTGGTACGGGGCGCTACACAGAAACACGAATGACCCTTCCCAACCACTAGCCTCAGTGCTACTTCATGACGTACAAGACTACAAACTCACAGGCGAGTTCCGCTGTACTAAGGTGTCAGCACTCAATCTAGGTCTTTTGCCTATAGGATCTGTATGGCACAATGGAAAGATCGTAGCCAAAGCGAAGCTCACGACAAAACGCTTCGAAGTTGACTTTTCAAACGATGGTTG
>JBBIUH010000110.1:0-5552 GCA_037440305.1 Acidithiobacillus sp. | reverse complement strand
TTAGGGCGATGGCGCCGGCAGTATCGAAACGCAGACCTTGCGGATCGGGGAGAATGATGGCCAGACAACCCGCAAGCCCTTGCAAGTCCGCTAGCAGGGCCTGATACCTGCCTTTTTCCGCCCGTCCCCGGGCGCGGGTGATGAAGCGGGATAGCGCGGCGTAACCGTCACCATCCTGCACCAGCAAGACGATGCGCGGGCCATCGGCCAGGGCGATTTCACTGCCCAGTATCAACGGAAAACCGATACTGCGGGCATGACTATGGGCCCGCGCCGCACTGCTCAAGGAGCATTCCTCGGTAATGGCGAGGGCGCGATATGCCAAAGCCTGGGCACGGTCCAGCAGGTCTTCCACAGCGCTGGCGCCCCGCAAAAAACTCAGTGCGCTCAGACAGTGGAGTTCGGCATACTCAGGCAAAGTAGCCATGCACATAGAAACGCGCCTGACGCCGGTCCCAATAGACCCAGCACTGGACCCCGGCAGGATGCCGCCAGCGGAAGTAATCCCGGCTCTGATCCCGGCCATCCCACCAGCCGCCTTCGATGCGCTCCACCTGCGCTGGCAGATGTAACGATGGTGCATGGAGCGGCACTGCCTGCGCCAGCAACCAGAGGGGACGAGCGGAGTTGGCCTCACCCTGTCCCGCTCCCGGCGGGACCCTCTGCCAGGCGTAATCCGGGCGATGATCCGCGACTCCGGCGATGGCATGCACCGCAATAGCACCCAGGCGCTGGCGTAGTTGCTCCACCAACTGCCAGCGCGCCTCCTCCGCCCCATCCTGCCACCAGGCTGCCTGACGCCCCGACCAGTGTTGTGGCGCCAGTGCCTGCAAGCGCAGGGTATGCACAGCAAAATCCGGAGGCTGTTGTTGCAGCCGCCATTGCCAGAGCGTCAACAGCATCTCCACATCCGTGGCGGGATCGCGCACTTCCAGCGTGGAGGACCATTGCCGTCCCCGGCCATGCAACTGCAGCAGCCAGGAACGGCTGGCCTGCGCCTGCGTTCTGAGCAGGAAATGAATATCCTGCAAAGCGCGGTGCAGGGCGAAGCGCAGACCCTCCCAGTGACTGATTTCACTGTGCAGGGGGATAGAAACGTCCAGATCCGCCGGGAAGGATAGTGTGGGACGCGGATCGCTTGCCCTGCCACTCAGACGATCCAGCAGACGCAAGGGCTCGGGACCAAGGCGTCTGACTAGATCAGCGCGGTCCAGGGCATGAAGCTGGGCACAATGACGAACACCCAGGGCCAGCAGGGCCGCATGGGTGACGGCGGTACAGGGCAGCAGGGTTATGGGGATTCGCGGCCAGAGCAGCGCCCAGTCGGTGGACTCCGGGCAAAAGCTGGAGCCGGGACCAGCACCTTGCCACTGCGCCAGCAAGGCCGCACCCAGGGGTGTCGGAGCCACTCCGGCACTAACACTCAGCCGCGTCGCAGCGGCCCATGCCGCCACTTTCTCCAATAGTACCCTGCCCTGCTGCAGGCGGGTGTTACCGGTGATATTCACCGCCAGTGCGGGTGAAATTTCCTCCAGTAGCACCACCTGTGGCGCCAGGCTATAAAGCAGCCTGGCCCAGTGGCTGAGCGCCTGTGCCTCTAAAGCCGGGTCACAGGTGCAGAGCTGCAGCTCCGGGAGCATGGCCAAGGCCCGCGCCGTCGTCATGCCAGTCCGCAGGCCCGCCTGAAGCGCTATCGCGTTGACCTGCAACAAGGTCCCGGCACTGCCCTGCGCGTCCACCAACGCCAGCGCGACTGCTTCTGCCTGCACCCGTTCCCGAAGCTCCACACCCAAATGCGGGAACTGTACCGCCAGCCAGGGCATGGGATCTCAGAGCGCCAGCGCCAGTTGATCGCTGAGCGCCACCATACCCCGTACCGACATGCCACCACGGCGTTTACGGACGTCTACGTCGACCCCCTGCCGGGCGGGATGCAGTTCCAGGCGTAAGGCGACGGACACGGTAGCAGCGCCGCCTTGACGGAAAAAGAAGAAGGCCAGACTGTTGCCCGCCTCGGCCGCCAGTTGCAGGCGGCGCCACTGGGTATCCTGCAAAGCCGGTGGCCAGGCCAACACCGCGCTGCAACTGCCGGAACGCAGGGCCAGTTCCAGTGCCCAGAGCGTATCCTGATCTCTGCGTGAATGCAGCACCAGCATCCGCGAAAGATCGACGCCTGCAGCCGCCAGCGCTGCCGGATAAGGGATATGCGGAGGCGCGACCCAGAGTACCCAGCGTGCCTCGCGCTGGCTCAGTTCCGCCACGGCGGGCAGCACCAGACGCAGTTCGCCGATACCGTCCAGAGCGCTCACCACTTCAGTGATAGCACCACGTGGCCAGTCACCTACCAACGGCTCCAGATCCGGCCAGTGCGCCGCCACGCCCGGCGTCCGCTGATTATTCAGACCCCGCCACAAGCGCTGGGGATGGTTGCTCAACAGAGTGTTGACAGCGGCCTTATGTGCAGATGGACTCATAACTTGCCTCCAATACGCAAAAGTCCGACCACCACACCTTCAATCGTCAAACTATCGCGCTGCAAATCCACAGAAATCGGTGAGAAATCGGGGTTTTCCGGCAAGAGCCAGACCTGATTGCCGTCCCGCTTCCAGCGCTTGACCGTCACCTCACCGTTAACCCGTGCCACTACCATCTGCCCGTCCGGGGGAGTGAGCGAGGCTTCGTGACGGACGGCGAGAATATCGCCATCGAGAATGCCGGCATCACGCATACTCATGCCCTGCACCCGCAACAAATAATCGGCCCCTGGCGAAAAGAGCTTTGGGTCGACGGGCAACTGCCCCTCCCGGAACTCTTCGGCCAACATGGGTTGCCCGGCGGCCACCCGCCCGATCAGCGGTAAACCGATTTCCTCTTCTTCGCTCGCACAGAGGCGGATGCCCCTGGCCGTACCACTCTGCAGCAGGATATAGCCCTTGCGTGCCAATACCCGCAAGTGACTTTCAGCGGCGTTGGGTGAACGGAAGGCAAAGGCCCGCATCAACTCCGCACGGGTGGGCGGCAAACTGTCTTCTGCCATGCGGGCGCGAATCCAGGCGAGAATTTCGGACTGTCGGGGGGTGAGTTCGTCCATGCAATATCTCCTGAGGGCCAGCGGGTTATCATCGTTGGCAACGACTATATTTTTATACAGTCTCACTGCGGAATGCAAGAGGGTGATTATGACTGGGCAGCTATCGGTTTTCGGTACTGCCCCTCAAGCGGTGGGTTTATCGGAGACGCGGCGGACGCTGCCCGCCACCTCTACCGACAAGCTCGCCTGACCGGGCACCACCCCCACCGGGGTGCGCGCGGCCATCATAACAATCCATACGAAACCCACGACTTTGTTCACAGTTTATGAATATTATAAAGAAAATCAAAATGATAGATTATTACAACCTGTCCATTTGATTAACAATTCTTACTTTGTTAAAATTTTGCAACAACCATGTGCAGCAAGAATACAAGGCTGAAAAGGTCAAAAAAATGACGCATCTTTTAACTCGTTACTTCGTCCTCGTCGGACTGCTTCTTGGGAGCGCCAGTATCGCTTCCGCAAGTACGAGCAGTGGGGGCATTATTGGCCTGTGGCAAACTGCAGGTGGCAATGGTTATATCCGTATTTATGAGAAAAATGGCGCACTATTCGGGCAAAGTGTGGGGCACTTGCAAGACACGGTGCAGCAGGCCCGTGCCAAGGGCCAACCGCAAATTCTGGCCGACTTTGTACCCAAGCGCCCGGGAGAATGGGCAGAGGGTCGCATTTACGACCCGAACAACAAAACCTATTTTCATGGCACGCTGACGGCCTTAGATCCCCATGAACTTAAAGTATACGGCTATATCGGTTTTTCCTGGCTCGGTGGCGACACTATCTGGACCCGGGTTTTTAAAACCAGCGCGACGAACTGAGAACCCCCATTGATCAGTGAGAGATCTGGGCCAACCGCGCGTTGTTGATCTTCACTTTAGCATGCTCCCGCAAGTCCTTCAGATAAGCTGTCGACAGCAAACGACCTCTTTGCTCCTCCAGAGATGCGCGAATTTGCGTCGCCACTTTGGGGTTTATTGCCGCTGCCGAGGGTGCAGTTACGCGGGTGACGGCAAAAATCTGGTAGCCCGACAACGTCTTCACCATATCCATAGAAGGGACTCCGCCTACTGGTGCGGGTGTCGTAAAAGCAGCCACTAACGCTGCGTTATCCAGCCCCTGCCCATTACGCCGGGTTACATCGAGATAAGCGTGCAGCGGATAGGCACCATGATCTGTCAGCACATCCATATTCTTCGCTTGCCGTGCCGCAGCCAGCAGTGCCTGCGCTTTGTTTTTAGCCAGTTGCGACGCCTTTTCCGAGGTTAATTTTGCCGTAATGGTACCCGCAACAGCACTCAGGGGTTGGACGCTACCCGGCGTATAGTGGAGCAAATGCACAGCCAGCAAATCCCCGTTCGCCAACGTGAGCGCTGTACTATTTTTACCGGCAAGCACAGCCTTGCTAAAGGCAAGGTCGAGTGCTTTGGCGTCGGCAAAAGGCCCCTGGGTAGGTAACTTCCCGGCAGTGAGCATCCCGCTCTTCTGAATCTTCAGATCATAGGCTTTGGCAAGCGTACCTAGCCCGTCAGAACTGCTGAACAGACGATCCTTAAAGTTTTCCACCTGGTCCTGGAAGGCATTTTCGGCCTGGCTATTAAAAGGTGAAGCGCTCTGCCCCACGGACACTGCGGAAGAACTGATGGTCGAACTCGTCGGGGCCGTACTCTTACCGACAAAATTCTTCGGCCCCAGCACGACATATTGCACCTGCACCTGCGCGGGCAACCGGAATTGATCGACGTTGGCGTGGTAGTAAGCGGCCACTTTGGCACTTATTGGCTTGGCCGCCGCCGCGAAGTCAACGTCCTGGATATCCACCGCACTGATATCCCGATATTCCTGTGACCAGGCCCAAACCTGGGTTGCGTCCGTGTTCGAGGCTGTGGCTATGGCCTGAGGAATGACTTGTAACTGCTCCAGACGCATACTTTCTCGCAACATACCTTCAAACTGTGCTGGTGTCATTCCGTTAGCGGCCAGCAATTTCTGGTAATGACTTTTAGAAAAGACACCCTTCTCTTGAAAGGCCGGAATGGATTCGATTTTTTTCGCCAACGCGGCATCGGGCACCTGCAATCCCAGACGCCCCGCCTCCGCACCTAAAAGCATGTTATCAATCAAACCATTAAGCACATCCGGCCCAAAGCTCTTATCCGCCGCCATCTTCGCTGCGGTTGCTGCACCAAAAATATGACTATAACGTGCCTGAGCATCCCTCATACGTTTCTGAAATACGGCATCAGTAATCTTCTGGCCATCCACCGTCGCTATGGCCGACGAATTTGAACTCCCCGAGAATAAATACCCGCTTACGCCCCAGAGTACGAAAGATAATGCGATTAAGATCATGAGTATTTTGGCTACCCAGGACTGACCAAAATTCCGAAATGTATCCATCATAAGCACATCTCCACAAAGCCATAGCACCGAGGTAAAGCTGTCTGTATATTTAGCGCCC
>JBBIUH010000109.1:0-5667 GCA_037440305.1 Acidithiobacillus sp. | reverse complement strand
GGTGCCGCCACCTGCGTCCAGCCACCCGGCGCCGCGCCCACATCCAGCACCCGCATACCTGGTCGGATCAGGTGATCCTTCTGCTGAATCTCCAGCAATTTGTAACTCGCGCGCGAGCGATACCCCTCCTTCATCGCGCGCTGAACGAATAGATCTTTAAAATGTTCCTTCAGCCACTTTTCACTGGATTTACTTCTTGCCAAAACACACCTCCGGGCTTTGACCCCCGCCCTCCGCAAACGTACACTCTGCCGCTACACCATAGCGGCCCAATCAGACTGACGAGGATACCATGCTGGACGCCAAACAAAGACAAACCCTGCGTGGACAGGCGCACGCCCTGAAGCCCGTCGTCCTGGTCGGCGCCCACGGTGTCACCGACGGCGTCCTCGCCGAACTGGAAGTCGCCATCAACGCCCACGAACTCGTCAAGATACGTTTGCCCCAGATACCCCACGACGAACGGGACGACATGGTACAGACTTTGTCCGGCGCCAGTCATGCCGACGTGGTCGGCCGCATCGGGCGCGTACTCATCCTCTACCGCCCCCGCCCGGCCGCTGCGCCCAAACGCTGATCGGTGCGCCGGATAACTTGGCAGCCCGCCCCCGGACCGTTAGACTGTTTCTGAATCGTAACGCCGACCAACGGCCCGGAGCACACCCATGGAAGAGCATGCCCCCACAGAAATCCAGATCAGCGTCGAGACGCGCTATCTGCCGGAACAGTCCAGCCCGGAGCAGGAACATTTCGCCTTCGCTTATCAAATCACCATGCAGAATAACGGCCCGCAGACAGCACAGCTCCTCAATCGCCACTGGATCATCACGGACGCCGAAGGCCATATCCAGGAAGTCAAAGGGCCAGGCGTCGTCGGTGAACAGCCGACGCTGCAGCCCGGTCAACGCTTCCGCTACACCAGCGGGTCCGTCCTGTCCACGCCCGTAGGCAGCATGCACGGCAGCTTCGAGTGGGTCAGCGATACCGGGGAAAGTTTTGTCGTCCCCATCCCCGCCTTTCGTCTGGCGGTGGCCACCGTCTTTCATTGAGCCGCCAGAGCCTGCAGCGCGCCTACGCGCTCTGGGCGCCCATTTACAATTCGGCGGTGCGCGCCTTCTCCGCACCCTTGCGGCAACGCAGCCTCAGTAACATTCCGCTGGCGCCCTGCCGCGTCCTGGTCGATGGCATCGGCACCGGGCTGGATATTCCTTATCTGCCTGACACCTACGAGGCCGTCGGCATCGACCTCACCCACGCCATGCTCCGCCACGCACAAAGCCTGTCTCCCCATTTCCCGCTTATTCAGGCCGACGCCGAGGCCTTGCCCTTCCCGGATGATTGCTTCGATATGGTCGTCATGCATCTCATACTCGCCGTCGTACCCCACGCCGGGCGGGCATTCGCAGAAGCCAGCCGCGTCCTCAAACCCGGCGGACGGATACTGCTCCTCGACAAGTTTTTGCGCCCCGGTGAACGCGCCTTCTGGCGGCGCCTGCTTGCCCCCCTGTCCGGCCCCATTGCCACCCATACCGACCTGGTATTTGAGGACCTGCTGGCACAACGGCCCGAACTGCAGATCGTCAGCGACCTCCCCGCCGCTATCGACGGCTGGTTCCGCCTGATCACCCTGGAAAAAACGCGCGTAGCGCCCACGCAGTAGACATCGCTTGCAACATGAGACAAAAAGATGGCCCGGAGCCTACCTGCGCTCCGGGCCATCTCCCGTCATCCATCCGTGGCGAAGGCTTAACTGCCGCCGCGCGATGCTCTTTTACGTTCATTCTCCGTCAGATAACGCTTGCGGATACGAATGGACTGCGGCGTCGCCTCCACCAACTCGTCGTCGGCAATGAACTCCACCGCTGCCTCCAGCGTCAGCTTGATCGGCGGCGTCAGCATGATGTTTTCGTCGGAACCGGAGGCGCGCATGTTGGTCAGCTTCTTTTCCTTGAGGGGGTTGACCACCAGGTCGTTGTCGCGGGTATGAATGCCGATAACCATGCCCTCGTAGACCTTGTCACCGGGGCTAACAAACATCCGGCCGCGCTCCTGCAGATTAAAGAGCGCGAAACCCACCGCCTCGCCTTCTTCCGCCGAGATCAGCACGCCATTGTTGCGCGCCGGAATAGTCCCTTTGACCGGGCCGTAGTTGTCGAAAATATGGCTGATCACCCCGGTGCCGGAAGTCGCCGTCAGAAACTCGGTATGGAAGCCGATCAAACCGCGCGCGGGAATCCGGTATTCCAGGCGCACCCGGCCCCGGCCATCGGGGATCATGTCCTGCAATTCGCCGCGGCGAATGCCCAGGCGCTCCATGATGGTGCCCTGATGCTGTTCTTCCACGTCCACCGTCAACGCCTCATACGGCTCTTCCCAGACACCGTCCACTTGGCGCTGAATCACCCGCGGCCGCGACACCGCCAGTTCGTAGCCCTCGCGGCGCATGTTCTCGATGAGGATGGTCAGGTGCAACTCGCCGCGCCCGGAAACCATGAATACATCGGCGTTGTCGGTATCTTCCACCCGCAACGCGACGTTGATCAGCAACTCGCGATAAAGACGCTCACGCAACTGGCGACTGGTGACAAACTTCCCTTCCCGGCCCGCGAAGGGGCTGGTATTGACCTGAAACGTCATGTTCAGGGTGGGTTCATCGATGGGTTTCCACGGCAGCGCGTCCGGTGCCTCGGGCGCCGCGATGGTGGCGCCGATGGAGGGTTCTTCAATGCCGGTTACGGCGACAATATCACCCACCGTAGCACTTTCCCACGGCACCCGCTTGAGGCCATCAAAGCCGAGGAGCTGAAGGATACGCGCCTTGGTCTGGGTCTTGTCGACGCCGTGAATAAGGACAATATCCTGCCCCGGACGCATGCTGCCACGGCGAATGCGACCGACAGCAATACGTCCCACATAGCTGGAGTAATCGAGATCGGCAATCTGCATCTGCAGAGGGCCTTCGGGATCGCCTTCGGGCGCCGCCACATGACTGAGGATCATCTCAAAGAGCGGCTTCATGTCGCCGGAGCGGACTTCGGGGTCTGCCCCCGCGTAGCCCTGCAAACCGGAGGCATAGATGACCGGAAAATCCAGTTGTTCTTCCGTCGCGCCCAGCTTGTCGAAGAGATCAAAGGTGGCGCTGATGACGTAATCGGCGCGGGCGCCGGGGCGATCCACCTTGTTGATGACGACGATGGGCTTGAGGCCCAGCTCCAGCGCCTTGCGGGTGACGAAACGGGTCTGCGGCATCGGGCCTTCAACGGCATCCACCAACAGCAGCACGCCATCCACCATGCCCAGCACCCGCTCCACTTCCGCACCAAAGTCGGCATGGCCGGGGGTGTCGACGATGTTGATGTGGGTGTCGCCCCACTGCACCGCCGTGTTCTTGGCCATAATGGTGATGCCGCGCTCTTTTTCCAGATCGTTGCTGTCCATCACCCGCTCTTCCAGTTGCTGGTGGGCGGCAAAGGTACCCGACTGACGCAGGAGCTGGTCCACCAGCGTGGTCTTGCCGTGGTCCACGTGGGCGATGATGGCGATGTTACGGATTTGACGAGACACTAATATTCCCCAAAAACGGTCATAAGAAAAAACACAGGGGCCACAAGCCCCGCAGCGGGTTTTCTTATAAAGGTATCCACCCGAAAAAGCAAATAAAAACCGCCCCCGAAGGGGCGGCAATGGAGCCGCCGAAGCGACCCGAAGGCCTGTTTGAACTTAGAAGCCGGCCTGGAACTGCAACATCAGGGTGTTGTAAGCCACACCGTTGATGGGGGCAATGCCGTTAGGATAACCATAGGCATTATTGATAGAGCCGCCACGGGTAGCCAGGATGTAGTTCACCTGGATTTCGGCCGCATGGGGATTGTTGGGGTTCACGAAGTAGTTCACGCCAACGGTGGCGTTACCCAGGGTGCCGGCGCCCGTCACATGATACTGGTCATAACGCACGGCAGGCTCGACGTCCAACCAGTCCGGGGTCAGGGTCATTTCATGCAGATTGGCGGCCAACTCCGCATGCCAGTCGCTGGCATTGACGGTGCCGACACTGTTGCGAACAGCGTTCATGTAACCGATCGTGCTCGTGCCATCGGTCCGGGTATAACCGGCGCCGTACTTGATGCCCATCATGCCGCCACTGAGACCCACGTTCCAACTGGTGAGCTTGTTGGTGCCATTCAGGGTCCTTGCCGTTCCCAGGCTGCCGCTGACTTCCGCGGTCAACAGGGGACCCATGCTGTAGCTCAACATGCCGGAGGTGATGTACTTGCCGTTACCGTTGAGCAAGCCGCTCTGGCCGCCGCCAAAGGTGTTGCCGTTGCTGAAGGCCGTATAACTATCCAACGAGGTATTATCGAAAATACCCACGGCATAGCCAACGCCCGTACCCATCACGTTGTCGGCATGGAACATGGCGCCGGCGGAACGTCCGGGCAACAGGGACTGCCCCATGTTGCGGTAGATGAAGGTCAGCTCATTGCCGGCCACACTGGTGTATTCCAGGCCTTCCGGGGTCTTGAACTTGCCGACCTGCAACTGGGCGAAGGGCACCGGTGCGAAGTTGACCCAGGCATCCATCAACTGGGCACTAGTACCGCCCAGCACATTACCGCCGAGACCGTTATTCAGGCCATTATTCAGAGGTTGGAAAAAAGTACCATTACCCAAGCCCGCCTCATCATAAGCACCTTGGATAAAGTAAGTTACGCCGCGAACCGCCTCACCCTTGAAACCCAACCGGATGCGGTTGGCGCCGAAGATCAGGCCGCTGGACCCGGATGTCGAGGCAGGTACGCCGAATTGCGTGGCGCCGGTGATCTGGGCATAACCGAAAACGACCGGGCCGGTGTCAGTATTGGAACTGGTCGACGCGAAAGCGACGCCAGGGACCACAAAAGCCGCCGCAACGGCCAAAGCTACGAGATTCTTTTTCATGACTAAGCTCCTCCTCGAGAGCAATATTTCAAGTACCACAGGCAAAACTATAGCATCGGAGTGGACACTTTGCAACATTTTCACAACACCCTTTTTACAACGCGCAACAAATCTATATATAGAAAGGCGCCTGCTATTTGACACGAACGGGCCGCCACGGCTATCATTCGCCCCTCTCTTGGGGGATCGTCTAGCGGTAGGACAGCGGACTCTGACTCCGCTAACCGTGGTTCGAATCCACGTCCCCCAGCCAAATAATAACGCTGCGCGCCCTGTCCTCCCCGGACAGACATTGCTAAACTCATGACATGAGCCACTCCCATCCTGATTCCGTGTCCCCCTCTCTGCGCTTCACCAAGATGCAGGGCCTGGGTAACGATTTCGTCGTTTTCGATGGCGTTCGTCAACGGGTCGAACTGTGCCCCGAGGCCATCCGTGCCATAGCCGACCGCCACTTCGGCGTCGGTTGCGATCAAATTCTGCTCGTAGAAACCGCGACGTCCCGCGATGCGGATTTCCGGTATCGCATCTTCAACGCGGATGGCACTGAGGTGGCGCAGTGCGGCAACGGCGCCCGCTGTTTTGCCGTCTTCGTGCGTCACACCGGACTCACGGACAAAGCGCTCATCACCGTCGAGACGCTGGCCGGACGGCTGATCCTGCACCACCAGGATAATGGTGAAGTCACCGTCAACATGGGTATCCCGCAACTCGCCCCGGCTGAGGTTC